>CAYJIX010000035.1:0-24284 GCA_964370375.1 uncultured Desulfovibrionaceae bacterium
GCAAGCAGTATCTAGTGATAGCACGCAGAAGGTGGATTCGGATACGGAAATAGATACAAAGCCGCAATAGAGTGCCTTCAAAGCACGCCCAATGTTATTATGCACATGCTTTGCCAAGGTGTTCCTTCATAAAAACACACCACATATTGCATTTGCCAACAACACGTCCTGACTTCTGGTAAGTAAGGTGCGTTTTTCCCCTCCGACTTGTCTTTTTATGGTCGCAAGGATATTCTTCTTTTATGAGCAACAAAAAAAATCCCACCTTAATCTTTGTGGGGGCGGCCGAACAAGACCTTGAGGAGCGCGACGGCTCCCCCTTATACCTTGCTGTTGTTTCGGCAGGCTTTCCATCTCCTGCTGATGATTATATCGATCAGCAGCTGGATTTACACCGCCATTTGGTGCAAAACCCTGCGGCTACATTCTTTTTACGGGCACAGGGCGAATCCATGCTTGGGGCAGGCATACATGATGGGGATTTACTGGTGGTCGATCGTTCCTTGGAGGCTGTACACAATCGCGTGGTCATTGCCGCTGTAGATGGCGAGCTTACGGTCAAACGTCTTGTACGGCAAAAAGGACGTGTCTTGCTTATGCCGGAAAATGCAGCCTATCAGCCTCTTGATATAACCGAACGCGAACATATTTTTATTTGGGGCGTGGTGAGCTATGTTATCCACAAACCATAATAATTCCACACAATTATGGGGCTTGATGGACTGCAACAACTTTTATGCCTCATGTGAGCGGATTTTTAGGCCGGATTTGCACAACCGCCCCATTGTGGTACTTTCTAACAATGACGGCTGTATTGTGGCCAGATCTGCAGAGGCTAAAGCATTAGGCATTGGGATGGGTGTTCCGGAATTTCAAGTGCGAAACGTTTTAAAGCAGCACAATGTGGCTGTATTTTCTTCAAATTATGCTCTTTACGGTGATATTTCTAACCGTGTCATGCAAGTGGCAGAAACGGTTACGCCGGATGTGGAGCAATACTCCATTGATGAAGCTTTTTTGCCCTTTACAGGGGCCATTCGCAACAATGCATGGCAGGTGGCGTTGACCCTTCGTGAACGCATTTTGCGTTGGACAGGTATTTCAGTCTCCATTGGCCTTGGCCCTACTAAAACCTTGGCAAAGCTTGCAAACCTCCTTGCCAAGCAAAAAGACGGCATTTTTATTATTCCCAGCGACAAGGCTGAGCAAGACAACCTACTTTCCAGCATTGCGGTGGAAAAAGTGTGGGGAATTGGGCGCAGGCACGCTGCAAAACTGCACCTGCATGGTGTTTCTACTGCCAAGGCTTTGCGGGATAAAGACAACGCATGGCTTCAAAAAAAACTCAGCATCACAGGCTTGCACACAGCCTTAGAATTGCGCGGCATTGCCTGCATGGCTGAAGAGCAAGGGCACCGCATCAGGCAAACCCTTGTGTCTTCACGCTCGTTTGGGGTAAAAATCTATAAAAAGGATGACCTTGCTGAGGCCATATCTACCTTTACAGCCAATGCTGTCATGCGCTTACGGCGTGAAAAACTGTTTGCCAAGGGCCTTGCCGTATCTATCCGCTCAGCAAAGCATGCAAAAAATGCGGACAGCAGCTATGCCGAAACTGTACACATGAACGTACCTGAACCAACAGATGACACATCCATATTCATGCACAGGGCCATGCGTGGGCTTGATGCCATTTTTAAAGAAGGCATTGCTTATGCCAAGGCGGGAGTGATGCTTTATGATATTTGTCCTGCAGGTGCGTATCAAACAAATTTGCTGAGCCTTTGTAATCCTAAAAGCGAACAAGCAAAAGCCAAAGCCGCAAAGCTTATGCATGCCATGGATGCCATCAACGCTAAACATGGCAGGCACACCTTAAAATATGCCGGAGAAGGGCTAGACCAAGCAGCCCCCTGGCGGATGCGTCAAAAATTCCTATCAAACATATCCACAACGGCCTTAACCAAGTTACCTGTGGCTGTTTGTAGGTAGCGCGATGTTATAGAGTATCTAAAACAGCAATCAGCCTTTCCACTTCCATGCTTCCTGTTGTTGAAAATCTTTTTAGCGGTAAACCAAATAGAGAAAAAATTTCATCTTTAAGTTTATCCCTATGGCTTTGTTTTGTTGTTTCATTATGAAAGCTATGCCCGTCTACTTCAATAGCAAGCAAAGGCCTTTTGTCCACCGTATTGTAGATTAAAAAATCAACATGGGTAGCGGGATTTTTTGCATAGTTGTACTTTTTGGTATCTGCTTTAATTTTATCAAGGTTTCTAATGATTGTATGTAGAGGAATATGAACACCTATGCTAAAATGTGAAAACCTTTCGATTGCAAGCACTTCTTCTAATGTGGCATACATAATATTTTCAGAGTCATATTCTGAAACTTTCTTTGCTTTTTTCAAAAACTCTTTACGTGCTGCTGCGTTGGCCTTATATAGCAAGTCAAATACCGAATACAAATCACTATGAATTACTGTAAGTGAATTATAGTGTATATAGTTTACAAGAGCACCTATATTTGTATTGTCATTTTTTTCATTATCAGAAACAATAATTACAAGTCGGTTTTTAGCGCGCGACACTGCAACGTTTAATAAATTAGGGTTATCCGTAAATTCACTTATCGCATTATCAACTGTTGTTATGATTATGTCGTCGTTTTCTCTACCTTGAAATTTATGTACAGTAGCACTTGGTATTTCAGGAAAAACTTTTTTTAATTCTTCTGCTTGCTTTCTATACGGTGAAATAATACCAACATTATTTGAATGTAAAACAGGTAAAACACTATGTTTTATTTCATCAATTTGACGGTAGTTCACATTGCCTCTGGCATGATTTCCAGATGACGTTATTATTACTTTTAAAACATCATCTTCACCTTTATCTTTCGACATTATTACCAGTTGGTTATTATAAAAACGCTTATTACAAAAATCGATTATTTTGGGGTGACACCTATAGTGTTCTTTTAAAAGCGTTTTTGGAACGTCTGAAAAAAGACTTGAAGCGGAAGAAAGCAGGCTATGGCTTTCTATTCGATAATTTTCAGATACAGTATGCGTTGTTGAACATTGTGCGAATAGTTTTTTAAGATGCGAATCAATAACATTTGGCAACTGTTTTACATCTCCCACAATAACAACTCGTTTTGCGCATGATAAGGCAAGAAAAGCTGTTAAAAGCCCTACTTGTGACGCTTCATCAACAATAAGGTAATCATACATAAAGCCAGGCAACGAGTTTTTTATGGCATGAGTTGAGCTTAGCACTATGGGGTACTCTTGAATAAAATCCTGAGGTTTTCTTCGTATTTCCTCACTAAATCTTGTGCGTGCCTCCGGCTTATTATAACGATGTGCAAGTGCAGCTTTTAAAAGAAGAATTGAGGTGTTCGTAAATTCTTGCAGTTTGTCTTCAAAACAAAAGCTTTTAAGGGCTTTTTCGTTTCTTTGTATTTCTGCATTGATTTCATTTGATTTCAAAGTATAAAACATTTTTTGAATGTTTGCAGCTAAGGCTGCTTTATCTTCTTTGAATACTGCAAAGGATGTAATCCCGTAATAAAAATACGCTTTTAATTTGAACCACAGGCTAAAATTGTTTTTGTTTTCAATGGATGCTTGAATTTCTGCAAACAATGTTTGGGTTTTCCGCAAACTAAGATTTCTTTTTTTTGCAAAAATTTCAATGGATTTATGTTCTTCACTCTCAAAATATTCATCAAAATATTTCTGTTCTAATGCCAAATCTGCAAGTTCTGATAACAAAACAGCGTTCCTATTTTGTTTTTCAAGCATTGTAGACAGTTCGTTGCGCAATGTGACGATAGCCTGCTCGTGACGCGTAACATCTTCCTTTTCTAGAAAATCATCCTCAAAGGAAGGATATGCGCATTGTTTATTTTCAAAAAAAAGATCTCTATTTTCGCGTTTTCCAAGCTGCGCTGCAAGGTATGAAAAATTATGTTTTTCCAATTTTTCAAAAACATTATCTGTGGCGGAATTGTTGTTCGACACAATGGCAATGCTTTTTTTATCCATTAAAGCGTTCGCAATAATATTTAAAATAGTTTGGGTTTTACCTGTGCCCGGAGGCCCTTCAATAATAGATACGGGATTGTTTACCGCTTTTTCAACGGCAACCATTTGACTTGCATTGCAACCAAAGGGAAAAATAATAGTTTCTTTTCGCACGATTTTTTCGTGCTCTTGATCTGGGTTTAGATATTTTGCGGCTATGGTTTGAGGGTCAATAAAATCCAACCTCTCATATTGAGTGCGTATATTTTTGGCAATGGTTTTGCTGTCACCATTTTGCGCATGTTCATGCGAAATAACGGCAATGTGCTTAAAATAGTCGAGTATATTTTTTGAGGAAGCATTTGCAAGAGCGTCTTTTGTGATTGCAAGGTCTTTGTCTTTATATATTCTTATTTTTGTAGGGAAAAACACCTTGTAAAATTGATTGTTGAAACAAAGAACCTTCTCTATATTAAAGAGTTTTGTGTTGCTTGCTGTTAGAACAAATTCATAGTCTTGAAACTTCACCGCAATCGGGTTGTCAAAATATTGCACCTTTGAGGCAGAGTAGGTATATTTTTTTGTATTGTTTTTAAAGGTGATGCTAAACTGCCCGTTTTCTTTTTGCTGGCACGTTTCAACATCCTGTTTTATCTCTCCATTTATGAGCACTAAAAAATCGTTACCATTTTCTTGATGTTGCAGCATAAAAATTTCCTCCCAGTGCTTGGGCAAATATATACTGTTATTCGATTGAGCTTTTACATTTTTTGTCGACATGTCAAGAACGAGTCAATACTTTTTGTTTTACCCTGAAAAAGCGTATCTTTTTGCTTGCCTATAGTCGCACCAAACCGTATAATTTATACACTTGCCATACTGTTATGTGCTTTTAACCCCTTAAAATTTCAAAGGAGTGCTTCATGGCTGTGCATGTGGTAAATCACCCTCTGGCCCAACATAAACTTGGGCTTATACGCGCAAACACTACTTCAACCAGTGAATTTCGTGCCCTTACCAGCGAATTGACGCAGATACTTGCAGTCAAAGCCACTGAAAATCTGCCCACCGAAACAATAAGCGTTGAAGGCTGGGCAGGCCCTGTCAATGTAGAGCGCATCAGCGGTAAAATGCTTACCATTGTGCCAATTTTGCGTGCAGGCATTGGCATGCAAGACGGCTTTATCAGCCTTGTGCCCGGTGCAAAAATCAGCGTGGTTGGCATGTTCCGCAACGAAGAAACCCTGACCCCTGTACATTATTTTGTAAAATTAGCCCCCCATATAAACGAGCGCACAGCTATTATCCTTGACCCCATGTTGGCCACAGGCGGCACCTTGTGTGACACCATTGACGTGCTTAAAGAAGCAGGCTGTCGCGATATCCGCGGCATTGTTCTTTTGGCGGCTCCTGAAGGGATTGCCACCCTCAACAAACGCCATCCGGAAGTTGATGTTTATACGGCTGCCATTGACGATAAGCTTAACGAAATAGGCTATATCCTGCCCGGCCTTGGTGATGCCGGCGATCGCTTGTTTGGCACCAATGCGTAATAAAACATGTAGACTTTTCAAGCTATTTTACCTCTCGCCTTGACTTTTCAGCTGTTTTTGGCAACACAAAAAAAGGATGTATCGACACGTATCGACACATCCTTTTTTATTACACATTATTACGGATACTAGTATTGCTTAACTTTTTTGCAATCGCAGTGTCATGTCTCGCAATATGCTGATCTGTTCTGTAATCTCGTTCACTGCATGGGCTGCATCTCGCATGGACTGTGCAGTTTGTGAGGCTCCATTATGAATTTGTTCCAGTGATGCAGAAATGGCCTCGCTTGTAGATGATTGTTCTTCTGCGGCAGTGGCAATTTCACTCGTTTGACTGGCGTTTCGTGAGGCTTCTGCCACAATTCTTTGCAAAGCATCCCCTGATGCGCTCATAAGAGAAGAGGTGTCGTCCAGCATTTTGGTGCTGTTATCCACAAGGGCAAAGCTAGTACGAGTTTTGTGTTGGATACTTTCAATCACAACACGAACTTCATGTGTGGCTTGGGTGGTTTTTTCGGCAAGTTTACGCACTTCATCGGCAACCACAGCAAAGCCTCGGCCTGCTTCGCCCGCTCGCGCTGCTTCAATGGCTGCATTGAGCGCAAGCAAGTTGGTTTGATCGGCAATATCGTTGATCACGGTTGTCACAGTATCAATACGTTCTGCCTCTTTGCCAAGCTCTTCCATGGCGTTTTGCATTTCGCGGTTTTCGCTTTGCACAGAAAAAAGCGCCTTTGTGGATTTGCTTGTAATTTCGGCACCTTGTTCAGCTGTAGCTTTGGAGCCTACGGTTCCTTCAGAAACAGCTAAGGAGTTACGCGCAATCTCTAACGCCGCTGCGTTCATCTGTTCCATGGCTTCAGTACATGACGATACATGCCCTAGCTGCACCTCTGCATTTTGTGCCGACGCGCTCACTTGCTTATCAAGCCCTGAAGACAAACTATGCAACTGTAACACAACTTCCTGTACTTTTCCGGCAGCTTCTGCAAGTCGTTTTTGGCCTTCCTCTGCTTTTAGCCTTGCCTCTTCTGCCTCACCCATGGAAATATTGGCGCGTTCTGTCTGCAAAGCTGCCTCCTTGGCACTTTGCTCTGCATTCAAAAGGGCTTTACTGATGCTACTCACCATATTTTGCAGGGCAACAACAAGGGCGCCCACTTCATCCTTTCCATGATAGGCAATCTCTTTTGAATAATCTCCTGCAGCAACTTGTTCTGCGTACACAGTAGCTTCAATAAGAGGACGAGCAATAGCTCTGGCCACAATATAGCCGATTGCCAACATGACGAGCCCTAAAAATCCGCCTGCAAGTAAAAACGAAAACAATGTTGCCCGCTCGTTTGCCAAAAGTTCTGCTTGAGACAGTCCCACAAACAAGATGCCTGCATTGTTGCCACGTAAATCCTGCCACGGCCAATAAATAGTTTTGTACGGTTCGCCCAAAATAACATTATTAGATACAACGGCCTGACCTTTTTGAATCACGGCATCATAAACATCTGCGTTATTAAGGGGTGTGCCTACAGCAGGCTTTCCGTCCCTAAGGATGGTTGTGGTTGTGCGTGTCTCGTCAAGAAAAATGGTGATTTCAACAAAAAGCTCACCTTTTAACTTTGAAACAAAGGCATGGTTGCTCATGTCTTCACCATAGGCAACGGCACCAACTAAGGTATCATTAAAGTAAATCGGCAATCCCGCCCCTAGGGTTAGGGGGATGGTTTGCCCGGGCTCCATGCCTGCAACGGTTCGTTTTTCCTGTAGCGGTATCGTAAGGCTTGCCCTATTGGCAGCCACTGTGTCCCCAGCTTTATCAGAATGACCGCGAGCAAGGATGACTCCGTCCACGCCAGCTATGGTAATATAATTCAGAGCGGGGTTGTTGCGCATGATTGATTGGGCAATCTGCTTTGCCTTTGTCGTGTTTTTGTTGGCAATAGCTTCTGCAAGCTCTTCATTTTCCTGAAAGACATCTGCCATGGCCAAAAATGTGTACATGTCTTTATCAACGGCAATCTGTACGGCGTCTTGCGCAACTCCAAGGAGCTTATTTGCGTCTGTTTCGCCCAGCTCGTTAATAAAATACCAAGCAATTGCAGAGGTTGCAGAAATGAGGCTTATAATTGTTGCCGCAACTAAAAGGATTATTTTTTTAGAAATGCTCATGAGGTCTCCATACTATGAAATTCTGCCTACAGTCTTATGCAAGCAAAAAAGGCATGCATCACATTTTGCACGGTAAAATTATTTGATAGTTTGTTGTACGCGTAAAGGTTGTGAAAAAGGCTTTATCTGATGTAGCAATTCATCGTAAATATGAAGTAAAATAGAGGTCGCTGGCAACTCTGAAGCAATGAAACATAGCAATCTTGTGTGCTAATCCATTGTATTTTTTTACGTTAAGAATATTCTTTGCACCTATAAAACCGTCACCAAAAAATTGTAGAAAGGATTTGTTAATTTTTTTTAACTTTTTGTCAAGAAAAAACAGACAAACGATATTTGCCAAAGCTGCCTTGTCAAGTATTTTTTCACAAGCTGTTACAGGGTGTTTTTTCTGTAAAGTAGCCAGCTTACCACAATATCATTACGAAACCTTGAAAACAGATCCTTTTAGACAAGTACAAAGACACGCGTTGTACAGCCTTCAAACACTCTATAAAAATAGTATTTTCCATCAACTTAAAAAGGTAGCATCCGTTGTGCATGATATGCATTTGTAAAAAACAGACATACATAAGTAAAAGATAGCATGCTACGGCATGGATGCTAACAAAAATAGACTGAGCAACAAAAACACGTTTTTCAAACTTTTTGCAAAATTGCCTCCTTTAGGTCTTGCCAAAACAAACCAAAAGCGTTACTTCTTTTTGTTCTGAACGTTTTGAGGAGATAAAATCATGAAAAAAGATATCCATCCCACTGTGTATAAAGCAAAAGTTTCTTGTGCTTGCGGCTTTGAAATGGAAGCCTTATCCAGCAAAGGCGAAAGCGTGCACCTTGAAGTGTGCTCCCAGTGCCACCCCTTCTATACCGGTAAGCAACGTTTTCTTGATACCGCAGGCCGCATTGATCGCTTCCGCAAAAAATACGCTGCCCACCAAAAGTAGGCTGTCAGTATCATTTTTTTGTATAGGTACACGTTTTCTGCATGATGATATTTTTATGCAGAAAGCGTGTCTATACTAAAGCATGCGACAAGGCATACTTTTAGGGTAAAGAAGTCATAGCCGTGCTTGGCCAATGATGCTAGCAATAGTGACAAAACCTTTATAGTTGAGCTCTCAAAAGGTTTTACAAGTCCCTTAAAGCTAAAAAGCATCATTTGATACTTCGTACCTTCTTACAATATTTCGCATGATACAGCACATGCCTATCATGCATAGCTGCCTCCTTGAGAGCTTCCTCGGGAGGTTTTGTGCTTTCAAGCAAAGTGCACAACTAAGGCTGTACAAATATGCAAAGTGCATCCGGCAAGCCTTAGACCTTTTTGCTAAGGAATAATCCCATGTTCTGCTCATTGGCTCGCCTTATGTACTGCCTTACTTCCTCTTGCCCTTCCATAGGGGGTCAAGCTGTTATGGAAGGCATTATGCTCCGCCACGGCAACACCTATGCCCTTGCAGTGCGTCGCCCTGACGGTTCCATTTTGGTAGAACGGCGGCCTTGGTTTTCCCTAACGAACAATGCTTTTATGCGTCAGCCTTTTGTACGTGGGTTTCCCACCTTGCTTGAAACCCTTATCAATGGAATCAAAGCCTTAAACCGCTCTGCCGAACATTCTGTCAATCAAGAGGAAGAAGAGCTTAAGCCTTGGCACCTTGCGCTTATATTATGTGTATCGCTCCTTTTTGCCATGTTGCTTTTTGTGGTGGCACCACACCTTTTGAGCATGGGCATGAATTGGCTTGGTTATGGCGGAGATGTAGAGGGTTTTAGCTTTCATGTGTGGGATGGTTTTTTTAAGCTGCTGGTTTTTATTGGCTATATTCTTGCCATCTCGTTTGTGCCTGACATTCAGCGGGTTTTTCGCTATCACGGTGCAGAGCATAAGGTCATTCGTGCCTTTGAGGCGCAAGGTGAAGTGTCTGTAGATACAGCCAAAACGTTCAGCAGGTTTCACCCTCGCTGCGGCACCACGTTTTTACTGTTTGTGTTGTCCATTGCCATTGTGCTGCACACCATACTTGTGCCTTTGCTGTTGCATTTTTGGGCGCCTGCTTCCTTTTTTACAAAACATGCAGGTACTGTTTTATTTAAACTGGCCCTTATGATTCCCATTAGTGCGCTAGCTTACGAGCTGATTCGTTATGCCGGCAAATTGGAAGACGGCCTTTGGGGAACAGTATTGCGATCCCCCGGCATGTTGTTACAAATGCTCACCACATGGGAGCCTGAAACAGAACAATTAGAAGTGGCTGTGGCTGCCCTTGATGGTGCCCTTGGCCCAGAAAGCCCCCAAAACCTCAAAGCACCCCACTATACTTTGGAGTAAGCATGTTCGCTAAACTGGAACAATTAGAACATAAATACCTTGACCTTGAGCAGCAACTTGCAGCTCCCGGTGTCTTTGACGATCAAGACCGCTACCGTAAGCTGGCCAAAGCTCATGCCGATTTAAAACCTGTGGTGAACATTTTTCAGCGGTATAAAGATTTACAACAACAAATGAGCGATAATAAAGAGCTTATCAACGACTCTGACCCTGACATGAGGGCCATGGCGCATGAAGAAATAAAAAGCATCGAAGAAGCCCTACCAAACCTTGAGCACGAACTTAAGGTTCTGCTTTTACCCAAAGATCCGCTGGATGATAAAAACATCCTTTTGGAAATCAGGGCCGGAACAGGAGGGGAAGAAGCCGCGCTTTTTGGTGCAGACCTTTTCCGCATGTATTGCCGTTATGCCGAAAAATTTGGCTGGAAAGTAGAAGTCATGAGTGAAAGCCCCTCAGATACGGGTGGCTATAAAGAAGTCATTGCTTTGATTTCTGGCGACAAAGTCTATAGCCGGCTAAAATTTGAATCAGGCACACACAGGGTGCAGCGCGTACCAACCACAGAATCGCAAGGCCGTATCCACACCTCTGCAGCCACAGTGGCAGTTATGCCCGAAGCTGAAGACGTTGATATTGACGTGCGGCCCGAGGATTTGCGCTTTGACGTGTTTCGCTCATCAGGCCCCGGCGGTCAAAGCGTAAACACCACCGACTCTGCCGTGCGCATCACCCACATTCCCACAGGCATTGTGGTGACCTGCCAGGACGAAAAATCCCAGCACAAAAACAAGGCTAAAGCGTTAAAAGTGTTATATTCTCGCCTTTTGCAGGCAGAACAAGACAAGCAAAACGCCCAGCAAGCCGACCAGCGTCGCGCCCTTGTGGGGTCAGGTGACAGGTCAGAACGGATCCGTACCTATAACTTTCCCCAAGGACGTATCACAGACCACCGCATCAACTTAACCTTGTATAATCTTCCCAAAGCCCTTGAAGGGGACATTCAAGAACTTGTGGATACCCTCATCACACACGCACAAACTGAGGCCCTAAAAGCCCAAAGCAATGATTAGGTAGTGTGACATTTTGTGATGGGCAACAGCCCTTGCCCATGCTTGGAATCATCGTATGCAGCATGCTTTTCCCAATGCTTTATGGTTGCGCCAGCGGGCACTCTATTTTTATATAGCAATCGCCCTTACTGTGCTTGCGCTTTTTACCTTGCTCCCACAAAGGGTACTTGCTGCCGTAAACGCCATCCCCACAACACAGGGGATTGCTGTTTCTGCCGCGCCTTCTTACAACTTACCCATAAAGGGCAGTGTCAGCGTCCAAACAAACCAAAGCCAAACCGTTATCACGCTACACCTTGATATTGCAAAAGAATATTACGTATACGCCAACAACAGCGATACGCCAAAGCCTGCTACGGTTCAGCTGTTTGGCCCAAACAAAGAGCCCCTTGCTTTTACAGCCACGTTCCCTGAAGGCGTTTGGCGGCAAGATGTTTTTGACAGCCAAAAACGTGTGCTTGCTTATGAAGGTGCTTTTTCCGTCACGCTTGCCCTTGATCAAAAGCTGGATGACAGCACAGCGCAAAACATTGCCGTTGGCTTTGACGGTCTATTGTGTTCGCCTGTAAACTGCGTACCTGTGGCGCAAGTCTATTTTGCTGATCACCGTCCAAGCACTGCTCTGCGCAGCTTTAGCCATAAGGCTGCAATCCCCCTTTTACCAGCTCTTGCGCTATCTACTGCTTCTACGCCTTTGGCAAACGCCATGCCAAACTTTACACCGCGTTACTTTCAAGCTCATCTGGAACCACAAGGCCTTGGTATGGCCCTTGTCCTTGGGCTTTTAGCAGGCTTGATACTTAATATCATGCCTTGCGTACTGCCTGTGCTCACCATTAAAATTTCGGGCCTTTTACATGCAAGTGGCCACCATGCACCTGCTGAGAGGATGAAAACGTTTCGCGAACATAACCTTTTGTTTGCAGCAGGCGTTCTTACCTGGTTTTTTTGCCTTGCCTTTTTGATCAGTGTGTTTGGCCTTGCTTGGGGGAGCCTGTTCCAAAACGATATAGTTGTGTATGCGCTGTTATTGCTGGTCTTTGTGCTGGCATTATCGCTTTTTGATGTTTTTACCTTGCCGCTTGTGGATTTTAAAGTAAACGCAACGGCCTCTCCGCGTGTTCAAGCGTATTTTTCCGGATGTATAGCCACTTTTTTGGCCACGCCTTGCAGTGGCCCCTTGCTTGGCGGTGTGCTTGGCTGGGTAGCGCTACAATCGCCTGCTATTGCCTTTTTGGTCTTTTTGGCAACAGGCATTGGCATGGCCTTACCATACCTGCTCCTTGCGCTTTTCCCGAATGTGGCCCGATTTTTTCCAAAACCCGGCCCATGGACCACGGTCATGGAACGGCTTGTGGGCTTTTTCTTATTGGGAACCTGTGTCTATTTATTATCCATTCTTCCTGATTCCATGCAGATTTCAAGCATCATTACCCTTTTGATTGCCGCCCTTGCTGCCTGGGTATGGGGGCAGTGGGGTGCGTTGCACATTTCCTTAGGGCGTCGATTAACCGCGCGGATGTTTGCTGTAGCTTTGGTGGTGGGGGCTGTTTGGTGGAGCTTTATTCCAACTCAATCCCTTGTGTGGCGAAGCTTTGAAGCCAAAAGTTTTTATGCTAACCTTGGAAAACGCACTGTTTTAGTGGAATTTACGGCAGACTGGTGCCCGTCCTGCAAAGCCCTTGAGCACACTGTGCTGACGCCGGCAACCCTTGAACCTTTGATTCAAGAATATGACCTTGAACTTATACGTGTGGATTTAACCCGTGCTCACGCGGAAGGTGAAGCCCTTCAGCAAGCCTTGCAAAGTGTAAGCCTGCCTTTAACAGCTATTTTCCCCAAAGGCGAAAACGCCCATGCCCCCTTGGTATTGCGCGATTTGTACACCTCAAATCAGCTGCGCCAAGCTTTGCAGACCTTGGGCACGCCATAACTGAACACCCTTTTACAGTTCATCAAACGCAATGAGGAGCCTCGTTAGTGCTGGACAACCTTGATGTGATCCTTGTGGGCACTCGCTTTCCGGAAAATGTAGGCATGGCTGCACGAGCGTGCGCCAACATGGGCGTTTCGTCGCTCGTCTTGGCAGGCCCTGCTCGCTGGGATATAGAAAAAGCCAGACCTTTAGCCACAGGCAAAGGCGAAACAGTCCTAGATGCTGTAACTATCGCTCCTTCCTTGCGTGAAGCCTTAGCACCTACGATTTTTAGCGTGGCCTCTACGGCTAGGCTTGGCGGCTGGCGACGCGAAATACTTAGCCCTGAAGAAGCAGCGCAAGAACTTGTGCTGCAAACGCAAGATGGGCGCGTTGCCCTTGTCATGGGGCCGGAAGACCGTGGCCTTAGCAACGAAGATATTGAGTTGTGCGGGCGCATCGTATGCATCCCCACAAGCGAAGCCCCATCCCTCAATGTGGCACAAGCCACCTTGCTGCTATTGTATGAATGCGCCAAATACGCTCGCACCATGCAGCATAACGAGGAAAAACCACGGCAAAAACAAGGGGCCCTTTCTCGTCGTATCAACCATGACGAACAAGCCCTTGTGTACGCCACCTTGCGTGAAACTTTGCTGAGTATTGATTATGTAAAGCCGGACAATCCCGATTATTTTCTCATGCCATTACGCCGTTTATTGACCAAAACGTCCCTGCGCCGCCACGAAATGGACATGCTTATGGGAATTTGCAGGCAAATCCGTAATAGGACAAATCATGGCACATTCTAAGAGTTCTTTAACGGCGGATGCTGTGTACCATGAGGCTGCATCGTATGGATTTACGCCTACACTAGAGGCTTGCAGCCACCTTGCCACCTACATGTCCATGCTTACCCGCTGGAACAAGGCCATGAACCTTGTGGGCACAAAAACCTGGCAAGAGACTTTTCGTACCTTAATCATAGACAGTTTTTATCTGGCTGACTTTATGGCCTCGCTCAATGCACCTATAGACAAGGAACAATGGGAAACTTGGGACCTTGGCGCAGGCGCTGGCCTTCCGGGAATCCCTTTGCGGGCCCTGTGGACTGACGGGCAATATTGGCTTGTGGAATCACGGCAAAAAAGGGCGCTTTTTCTAACCACAGTGCTAGCCCATGCGATGCTGGCCAAAACGCATGTGTTTAATGGACGGGTTGAACAATTCATGCCAAAACGCCCAGCCGCTCACTGCATCATAAGCCGTGCGTTCATGCCTTGGGATAAGCTATTGCAGCTTGTTTCGCCTTTTTTGCATGAACAGGGCTATGTGATTTTACTGACACGAACCGGCATAACTCCGCCACCACCTTGGAGAGTACGCGCGCAAACCGACTATGACGTGCTAGGTACTACGCGGCACATTTTGGCTTTACAGGCGACGTCAGCTGTATAGCCTTTTGTGTGTTGCCGCACGCAACCTGTTCGGCTGGCTCTTGTTTATTGCTTATTTTATGGTTTTGAAAAGTTTTGCCGTCACCCTTACAACACTCCAAACATCCCTAACACCCGGGATACTGTCCAGTATGGATGAGCCGGGTTCTTGTACTATTTTCGCTGGCTGCGATGTGGGTGAAGTTTCAAGGCCTTTTTGATCAAGAGAAAGGCTTTGAAGAGAGGAGGGTTCTGCCGTTTGGGACCTTGGCATGTCCTTTGACGTGTCTTTTGTCGTAGATGACGACGCAGCGTGAAAGGTCGGCAATGGTGCCAGGTCTGCATCAGCAGCATCTGTTACTGCGATATCTCCTTGATCACCAAAATGCGCTTTGCACGCTTTAAGAAGTTTGGCTTCGCCATGTTCAGCCAGCGCGCGCATGAGTTTGCGCCCTGCACTGGCAGGTTTTTTATTGGCCTGGCAGGCTCTGAGCAAAGCTTTAAGGATGGTATCCTCTGACGAACGTTTTTGGGCAACGATTGCTGTTTGCACAGCCTTGCCAAATTGGCCTGCCACCACAAGCCGTCCAACCTCGCTCACCAACGGATTTTCAAGGCTTTGTTCATCCGCCATAAGGCGATCGGCAAGGGTAAGGGCTTTGTCCCAAGCTTCGTTTTCCACCGCCACAGCCACAGCTTCACGCAAAATGGCCTGACTTTTAGAAATATTCCCTTTACCACGCCAAGCAACCGACAACGCAACAAGCGCGTCCACATGATACGGATTTTGTGCAACTACCTGTTGCAAAAGGCTAATGCCTTCTTGCCAATTGTGTTGCCGCACAAGCAACATGCCTTGCCTATACAGCTGGCCTATATTGCCGTCATCTGATTTTTCTTGATTTTTTAGAGCTGTTTGCAGCTCTCGTAAAAAGGCGTTGAGATCCGTTCCTTTAACAGCATGTTGCGACGCCTTTAAGGCTTGCTGCCATTGCACGGCCTGTTTGCATTGATCCTGCAATTGCTGCTGGGTGTAGGGCCTTATCAAAAGTCCGCTAAAGTACGCGGCAAAGGCCTTTTCGGCCGTCATGCGGCTGCCCGACGATTCCACATAAATAACTGGTAAAAGACGCAAACGCGGATGCAAGCGAATAAGGCGCACAAATTCTTCGCCGCGCATATCGGCCAATTGTTCGCTGCATAACACCACTTGAATGATGGAGCCTTCCGGCTGCGAAAGCTGCCTTGCTGCTTCAGCACCGGAAAAAAGAATGGTTGTATTGCGTATTCCAGCTTCGCGCAAAGCGCGTTTGTCCACAGCGGCAAGGTCTTCTCGCTGTGCTAATAGCAGGGCATTGGTAAAAGGCGCTGGGCTACGCATTGACATATGTATTCCTTTACAGCTTCCAGTATAAAAAGCCCTGCCCTTTCTGGCAAGCAGAAAATGTTTATATCTTTTTAAAAAATGAACCAAGACTCTGGACCTATCATCGCAGACCTTGTAGCATTGCTTATGATTCTGCGCAATTCATTACGCAGTGGGCTCGACTTTGTAGCATTGCGACACAAAAGGATATATGCTATAAAGAAGCCAACGCATGTGTGGCATGCTAACAAGTATTGTTCTCGCAATGATTTTGTATGCAGCTCAAAGGCTGCCACAGCCTACAACAAACCCCCTTGTAGGCAGCGTGAAACCGGGGCCTTGGAGGATATGACGTTGAGCAGCATATCTACAGTTTGGGCGCGTGAAGTCCTTGATTCGCGCGGCAACCCTACCGTTGAAGTGGAAGTAACTCTTGAATCCGGCCACATGGGACGTATCATTGTGCCTTCCGGAGCGTCCACAGGAAGCCGTGAAGCCCTTGAACTTCGTGATGGTGATCTGAGTCGATATAAAGGCAAAGGCGTACATAAAGCTGTTAACTCGGTAAAAAATGAAATTGCCGAAGCCCTTGTGGGTATGGATGCGTTACGCCAAGTGACAGTTGACAATGCCCTTATCGACCTTGACGGTACAGACAATAAGGAACGCTTTGGCGCCAATGCCCTGTTGGGGGTTTCTTTGGCCACAGCTTGTGCAGCCGCACAATATACAGGCCTTGCTTTGTACCAGTATATTGGCGGACCTAACGCCAAGGTTTTGCCTGTTCCGCTTATGAATATTCTAAACGGTGGAGCACATGCGCCAAACAATTTGGATATTCAAGAGTTTATGATCATGCCTGTGGGTGCGCAAACCTTTAGTGATGCCCTGCGCATGGGCACAGAGGTATTTCACACCCTTAGAACCTTGCTGGCTGCTGATGGGCATATCACCAGCGTGGGCGATGAAGGCGGATTTGCTCCCAACCTGAAAGACCATGACGAGGCGTTCCGCTACATCATTAAAGCCATTGAAGAAAGTGGCTATAACCCGGGTTCAGAAATAGCCTTAGCCATTGACGCTGCTGCCTCTGAATTTTATCGCGAAGAGCGCTATCATTTGCAGGGCGAAAATAAAATCCTCACCAATGAAGAAATGGTTGACTGGCTAGGAGAATTCACCACCAAGTATCCGCTTATTTCCATTGAAGACGGCCTTGCCGAATCCGACTGGGAAGGCTGGCGTGAACTTACAGACGCCTTGGGAGACACAACCCAGCTTGTGGGTGATGATATATTTGTGACCAACCCTGACATACTGGCTCAAGGTATTGAACAGGCGGTTGCCAATTCTATTCTTATCAAAACAAATCAAATAGGCACGCTTACGGAAACTTTGGACACCATTGAGCTTGCCAAACAATCAGCCTATACGACCGTTATTTCGCACCGTTCCGGCGAATCTGAAGACACCTTTATTGCCGACCTTGCCGTGGGAGTCAATGCAGGTCAAATCAAAACCGGCTCTCTGTGCAGGAGCGATCGTTTGGCAAAATACAACCAATTGCTACGGATTGAAGAGGAACTGGCAGATGCAGCCATCTATTATGGGCCTGTCATGGGATCTATCATAGAAGGTGAATAGCCTTTGCTTGAACCACTAAAATCGGCAATAGTTTTAGTAAAAATGTAAAAAGGGGGTAGCCGTGCTACCCCTTTTCTAACACCAAAGGCTGTTTGGTTTGTCAGCTCATTCTTGCATCTTTTTACCCCTCAATCATCATGACCAAAGAAAGCTTCCTTATTCATGCCAATTGCCAGGGGGTGCCATTGTCGCGCCTGCTTAGGGCGTCGCGTCCTTTTGGCGATGCCTTCCAAATAACATTGTATACCAATTTTACAAAAGAACCTGTTCCGCAAGAAGCGTTGGATTCTTGCCGTTTTCTCCTTTATCAAAATATTGGGGAAAAATGGGGTGAAGTGTCGTCAGAAAATTTGTTGGCACGTCTGCCAAGTGCAGCAGAAAGTTTGCAAGTGCCAAACTGCTTTTTTAAAGGCTATTGGCCTTTTTGGATAAACACAGCCCCCATTGATTTTGGCGATAGTGTTGTAGAACGCCTTGTGGGCATGGGCCTTTCTGCCGAAGAAATCAAACATGTGTATCTGCACACAGATATAACGAACAAGTCTGACCTTGCTATTGATTTTGAAGAAAGCATGCGCATTGAAGAAGCAAAAGAGGCAACTGCGGTTGTACAAACCGTACCTTTTGTACGCGAACATTGGCGCACCACAAAAGTTTTTAGCACGGTCAACCATCCTGAACCTGTCCTTTTACTGCATGTTGCCAATGGTATTTTGACAGCTTTAGGCTTTGCCCCTTTACAAAAGGCAGACCTTGGTCCCTTGGACTATTACCGTTGCGACCCGGATGACGCGCTTCTTGAACTGCCCATCCATCCGCAAGTGGCTGCATTTCATAACGTATCCTTTGCCGATGCGGCAACAAAATACCACATTTTTGACAAAGCCATCACCTTTGAACAGTACCTTGCCTGTTTTGTGGATTGCCGTTTACGAAACTTAAACCTTTTGGAATATTTAGAAGCTGTACGGTTGGAATAACAATGCTGCTCTATATCCATGTACCCTTTTGCCGCAAACGTTGTGGCTATTGCTCGTTTCATTCTGAATCCTTGGCATCCTATACCCAAGGGCAGATTGATACGCGCATGCGCACATACATGGATACGCTCCACCTTGAAATAGCCAAATGGCATGACACCCTTGGGCGGCAAAAGGTGGAAAGTGTTTTTTTTGGAGGAGGCACGCCAAGTTTATTGCCTTTAAAAATCATCAGCAGCACCTTAGATAAAATCCGCCTGGCCTTTGATGTGGCAGATCATGCAGAAATAACTTTGGAAGGAAACCCCGAATCGCTTTTGCGTAAAGCCCAGCTTCATGAATACAAACGCATTGGCATCAATCGGTTATCCATTGGCATGCAGGCCATGGACAATACTCTTCTTGATCTTTTGGGGCGCATACATAAAGCTGAAGATGCAGTGCAAGCTTTTTCTATGGCAAGAGACGCGGGATTCAACAATATTAACCTTGATTTAATGTGGGGCTTGCCTAGCCAAAGGATCCGCCATTGGCTCGACGTTTTGGAGAGGGTGGCCTCTTTAAAGCCGGATCATTTTTCTTTATACGGTTTAACCCTAGAAGAAGGCACGCCACTTGCTAAAGAATGTGATGAAGGCGACCTTGTTTTACCGTCTGAGCGTGATCAATCGCTCATGTTCATGCGCGGTGCCGATATTTTGGAATCTCATGGCTTTATGCATTATGAAATTTCTAATTTTGCGCGCATGGGCTTTCAATGTAAACACAATTTG
Organism: uncultured Desulfovibrionaceae bacterium; assembly: GCA_964370375.1. Classification (GTDB taxonomy): domain Bacteria; phylum Desulfobacterota; class Desulfovibrionia; order Desulfovibrionales; family Desulfovibrionaceae; genus CAYJIX01. Next base: position 19,266 of record CAYJIX010000035.1, read on the forward strand.
GGGTATTGGAGTGGTAAAGACTATTTGGGCATTGGCCCTTCAGCCACGTCAACCATCAACCAGCGTCGCTGGACAAATCCATGGGGGTTTGGCGATTGGGGCCGCGCTGTTAGCGGAGGATATTTGGACGAACATGCTGAAGAGCTAGATATCCGTAAACGCGCAGCAGAACTTATCATGCTGCGTTTGCGCACAAGCCAAGGTTTGCGCCTTAAAGACTATGAAGCATTAACAGGACGGGATTTTATGACCGATCATAAACAGGTTGTACAAGCCCTGCACCAAAACAACCTTGTGCGGATCATGAACGGCTTCATGCGCCTTACACGCAACGGCATGTTGGTTTCCAACAATATCATCTCACACCTGTTTGCAGCCACACAAAACCTTTCTTTTACAGAAAGCCCACAGCAATTGCCAAAACCTAAACAGTCGGTAAAAATCTTTGGCGGCAAAAAGCGCCTTTCGGAGCTATAATATGACATCGATGCCTATATTTGCACAGCGGCGTGAAAACGTACGTAAAGCCTTGGTAAATCGTAAGCTTGACGCCTTTTTGGTAAGCCTTGATGCCAACCGCTACTACCTTTCAGGGTTTGAATTGCACGACCCTCAGATTAACGAAAGCGCAGGGCGTCTGCTTATTTGTGCCAACGGGGATGACTGGCTTTATACAGATGCCCGTTACCTTGATGCAGCAAAACGTTTATGGCCGCATGATCGTATCATTATTTACACGCGCAAGGCTCCTGAAGAAATCAGCGCACATGCGGCAGGTTTACATTGCCAAACCATAGGCTTTGAAGCCAATAGTACGAGCGTAAACTTCTTTGAACGTTTAGAGCGTAGCGTCGAATGGGTGCAGGCTGACGGCCTTATAGAGGATTTTCGCAAGCTCAAGGATGCAGATGAAATCATGCACCTGCGCCGCGCTTGCAGCCTTAACCATACGCTCATGCATGCCCTGCCAACTTGGCTTGAGCAAGGTGTTTCAGAAGCGGATTTAGCATGGCGCATTGAACGTTTTTTTCGGGAACGGGGGGCCACGGAGCTGGCTTTTTCATCCATCGTGGCCTACGGTGCCAATGCTGCCTTGCCCCACTATATCCCTTCAACCACAACAACCTTGGCTCCTGAACAAGGCGTCCTTGTAGATGTGGGGTGCAGGCTTGACATGTATTGTTCGGATCAAACCCGTTCTTTTTGGGCAGGAGAATACCCTTCGGCAGAATTTAACCGCACGCTTGACGCCGTGCGTAAAGCTCAAGAAAGTGCCTTGGCGTGCATCCGTCCTGGCGTTATTGCAAGCGACGTGTATTTGTCTGCTTGGAAATATTTTGATAAACTTGGCCTAGCCCAAGCCTTTACCCATAGCCTTGGGCATGGCATAGGCCTGCAAACCCATGAAGCCCCAAGTTTAAGCGCGCACAATAACACGCCCCTTGAAGCAGGAATGGTGGTAACCGTTGAGCCCGGACTCTACTACCCCCAATGGGGTGGTATTCGTTGGGAATACATGGTGCTTGTGACTGAGGATGGGTATGAAGTGCTTTAACAGGCTGTTGACGTAGCGTCATTGGTAAATTTCTCTCTTGACGCTTGAGTGGCTCTTCATTTATGAAAGATCTTTCTTGAGTGTCGCTAAGCCATATGAAGATGCCAACCTTTGGCACATGGATATTTGTCGACAAATGCACGCGTCTGCGTGGGAATAGTAGCTACGTGATAGCTGCTTATTTTACAGGGTATTGCACAGCACCTCCCACGTGTGCTGATAAAACACGGAACTTTTCATTGTAGGAGCCCTCTATGCCTTCATTGTATGTACAAGGTATTACGTGCGAAAATTGTAGAAAAACCTTGACCAAGGCTTTAATGGCAGTGCCTGGTGTACAAAGCGTTTCTGTTGATATTGAAGCCAGCACTGTCAGCTGGACCGAAAAAAGTCGCGTCAACATTGAAATCCTTAAAGAAGCCATTGACGACGCCGGCTTTGACGTATTGTAGTTGTATAAAAAAGAATCGTTAAAAACCCATGCATATTGTCTTGTTCCAACCAGAAATACCGCCCAATACGGGCAATGTGGCAAGGCTTTGTGCAGCGACTCAAACCCCGCTTCACCTTATTGAGCCTTTGGGGTTTCGCCTTGACGATCGTTATCTTAAACGAGCAGGCCTTGACTACTGGCCCCATGTGGATGTGCACGTGTGGCCAAACCTCAAGGCCTATTGCGATACAGCAGGGTTAAACCGCAGGCTCATCATGCTAAGCGCTCGCGCTGGTGAGCCAATACATCGTTTTACCTTTACCAAGCATGACACGCTCATTATGGGGCGAGAAACCAAGGGACTGCCGGATGAAGTCTACGCACTTTCTCCGCACAGGGTCACAATCCCCATGAGGGGAAACAACGTGCGCAGCCTTAACCTTTCCACAGCTACAGGCATTGTGTTATATCAGGCCCTTGCAAGTAGCGGAACCTTGGACTCGTGGGAATAGCAAGCATGCATAGCACGCAGGTATGATTGTAAGACAGTGCTTTTTTATGCCTTTTACTCGCTCCCTTTTTCATACCGGTTACTCTCCTTTATACTCTTCCTTGACACTCCCCCCATTCTCTCTCTTGATAAAGCCCCACAAAAACTGTAGGCTATGTCCATATTTTTTTGTTACATTTTTTTAATCTTTTTACTGCGAGGCATTTCATGGCTAATGTGCGTTCCGTGTATACCGATACATTAGATTTTTATGGCAAGACCACACCTCATGAATTGGTGGCTCAATTTGGTTCCCCTCTTTATGTATATAATGAAGCGCTTCTGCGTCAGCGTTGCCGCGATTTAACGGGGCTTTCATCCCATCCCGGATTTTTTGTCAACTATTCAGCCAAGGCCAATACCAACCCTGCGCTTTTGAACATCATCCGCGAGGAAGGCTGTATTGTGGACGCCATGTCACCTGGTGAAGCCTATATCAACAAAATGGTCGGCTTTACCTCTGAACAAATCCTGTATGTGTGCAACAACGTGAGCGCAGACGAAATGCGCCTTGCCGTTGAACAAAACTTGCTTATGAGTGTGGATTCGTTATCCCAGCTTGAACTGTACGGCAACGTCAACCCGGGCGGCGAAGTTATGATCCGCATCAATCCGGGCATTGGAGCCGGCCACCATAAAAAAGTTATCACCGCCGGAAAAGATACAAAATTTGGCATTGACCCTGAAACCATGGACGAGGTGGAGCGTATTCTAAAGGCGCACAACCTCAAGCTTGTGGGACTTAACCAGCACATTGGCTCCTTATTCATGGAACCCGGTGATTACCTTAATGCCGTGGATTTCTTGCTGGCTTTTTATGAATTACACGCTTCGCGCTTTCCTGATGTGCGTATTTTTGACTTTGGCGGCGGTTTTGGTATCCCTTATCGCAAGTATGAAGACCAACCACGCCTTGACATGGCTGACCTTGGTGCCAAATTGCACAATGCCCTCACATCATGGAGCGAGCGCACAGGCTATAAAGGCCATTTTTATGTGGAGCCCGGCCGTTACGCCGTGGCTGAATGTGGCATTTTATTGGGCCAAGTGCACGCCACCAAACGCAACGCTCAAAGCCGCTATGTAGGCACAGACGTGGGCTTTAACCAGCTTATGCGCCCGGCCATGTACGACTCCTTCCACGATATTGAGGTGTACCGCCAAAATGGGCAGCCTGACTTTGAGCTTGTAAGCCAAACAGTAGTGGGCAATATTTGTGAAAGCGGCGATATTTTAGCGAAAAACCGCCCTCTTCCCCTTATTCAAGAAGGCGATGTCATTGGCCTGCTTGATGCCGGTGCCTATGGTTATGTCATGGCGTCCAGCTATAATCAACGCACACGCCCTGCTGAAGTGCTCATCACCCTTGATGGCACACCAAAGCTTATCCGCCGCCGCGAAACCTTGGAGGATTTGACCACGCTTTTCGTATAGCAGGCCGTTGAAAAAACGATATGCTGAAGGTTTTACCAGTTTTTTGGAAATGGACTTTTTCAGCAGGCTAATAAGCGCTTTACGAATGCTGAAAGCAAGGTCTTGTGAGCAAGGCCCTCCCGTCTCAGCAACGCGTCTTTATCTCAACACAGCCTACCGTGGGCGTCCAGCCCAACAGGCTGTTCAAAAAGGGTTGGATGGTAGGAAGAAGGCGTTTTGCAGGGCGGCATAGGACGCTTTGGTCCATGTCGTTCTGCAAAACGCCTTCTGACACCCCAGACAGCCCTTTTGGGGCAGCCTGTTAACGGTTAGTTTCTTGCAAGTTGGAAAATACTATGGATGCGATAGCCCATATCCATACCGATTTTTCGGGAAAATTCGGTATCCCTCGGCAAAGCGGCCTTGTTGAATCCTTGACAGGAACCATTGTCTTTGAAGCTGCCTATAGAACGGGCGAAGCGTTGCGCGGTCTGGACGGCTTTTCACACCTTTGGCTTATTTGGGCCTTTTCTGCCATAACAAAGGACACATGGTCACCCACGGTACGCCCACCGCGCCTTGGAGGGAATGAACGTTGCGGCGTCTTTGCCTCTCGCTCCCCCTTTCGCCCCAATCCCATAGGTTTGTCGGCTGTGCGCCTTGAAGGCATCACGCTGCACTCGGCCCAAGGGCCTCTTTTGCACGTATCCGGCATTGACCTTATGGACAACACCCCCATTTATGACATCAAGCCCTACATTCCCTATGCCGATTGCCTACCCATGGCGACAGGGGGCTTTGCTAAGGAAAAGCCGATCCCCTCTCTTAAGGTGGTATTTCCAAATGAACTTTTAGAACTGATTCCAAACGCTAAACAACAAGCCCTCATGGACGTACTGGCCCATGACCCGCGTCCTTCCTATCAAAACGACCCGCATAAGGTGTACGGATTTGAATTTGCAGGCTTTACTGTTAAATTTCAGGTAGAATCCGATTGCTTAACTGTGATTATGGTTTTTCCTGCGGTTGAAAAGGCCTAAACCTTTTCCCAAGCGCATGCCTAACGTA
>CAYJIX010000036.1:0-24023 GCA_964370375.1 uncultured Desulfovibrionaceae bacterium
CCTGTAACAGGGTCACCTTCATAAATCGACGGAGTACCTGTAACTGCTTCTTTTTCGTCTAGGCTTGCAATAAGTTCTTTCAAATACGGAGTGTTGTTTACAAGGGTTTGGACTTCTTGCTTTAATTGCAGAAGTTCTAGGGGTGACAAATCCTTTGCCACATCTTTAAACAAATCTTTATTGTTGCTTAAAAATTGCTGTACTCCCAATTTGTCGTTTTTATTCAACAAATTGTTCAATTGATTGAGTGAGTTTTGCAAGTTGACATTGTTGTTTGAATTGACATTTGTATATAGTGCAATGCTTTGGTTTGACGCTCCTGTCCCTGTGAGCGTGGCACGAAGCAAGGATATGTCTGTCACAACAGAGGTTATGGCGCCTGTAACAGCATCTGCAGAACCTGGGTTGTCTACCATATCGGCAACAGCATATTCTTGCCCATAAACAAAGCCTAGCCCTATCCCCGGGCGGGCAAGAAAGGTGGTGTTGTTAAAATGCAGTGCTCCGCCTTGTTGCACATCAAAAACATTGCCATATGTAGCATAATCACGCAAGTTTGTGGCATAGGTATCAACATAGGTTGTGCCTTGTTCTACGTGTACTTCGGCACTGTGCGTGGCTGTGGTGTCCACATTGATCCAACCGGCATTGTTTATGGTGACATAACCACTACTGCCCGTAGAGATAGAGGTACCAATACCATAAGCAAGCGCGTTGGCATCTGCTACACCTTTGATGTTGATAAACCCACGGTTATTGACAATGGAGCCGCTCACATCTGTATTATCACCTGCCTGGATACCGACGGCCTCGTATGTGTTTGAAACGTTTATGGTTCCGGTATTGTTGATGTTTCCGTTTTTTTCACTCGAATATATTCCGTAAGCTGCCGCTGTTCTCGTAAACCCTGCATTGCCCGGGCCAGAAAGTGTTTGGCCCCCTTGTCCGCCTTGTCCGCCTGTGGCACTAGCTGTGATGGTGCCGCTATTGTTGATTGCTGCGTTTTCACTTTGTGAATACATACCAATAGCTCTGGCAAAGCCGCCATTGCCACCGTCAGCTGTACCGATAGAGACAGACGAAGCATCGCCGCCATTGCCACCGTTGCCGCCTGTTGCTGTTACAGTGATCTTTCCGCTGTTCGTCATTGCTTCTAAAGACTGTATACCTAAAGCTTCTGCACCACCGCCATAGCCGCCGTTTGCTATACCTGTAGAGGCCGTCAAGCCATCCCCGCCGCCATTGCCACCGTTGCCGCCTATTGCTGTAACAGTGATGGTTCCGCTGTTATTCACCGCTTCAACAGTCTGTATGCCACTAGCCTCTGCGTTACCGCCACTTCCGCCTGAACCAAGCCAGTAGCCACCGGCAACGCCGCCGTCACTGCCCTTTCCGCCAAAAGCTTGCACTGCATACGTTTGCGTATTGGTATGTATTGTGCCAGTGGCGGAAGCTGTACCGCCTACATAGCCATCTCCTGGGGTAGCACTTGAAACATCGTCATCAAAGCCACTAGCGTCGCCGCCTGTTGCCGAAATAACACCATTAACCATATTGCTTGAATTAGCATGGGCGTTTGCACCAGCTGCACCTGCTGCTGCTGCAAAAGCAGTGGGAGCTGTTAGCGTGAGCGCGCAAAGAACAGCAAGTGAACCAAACGTGTTCAAAAGATTGCATTTTTTCAAAACTGCCGCATAACGATTTTTCAAATTACCCATGGCGTTTTTTGATTGCATGGTGACTCCTTGTTGTCAGAGGGGGTGAAATGTTGTTTAACGAAAATTAAAGTACATGATGTACATGTAAGTACAAAAAGAATATAATGTCAACCTGCCTGCACAATTGTGCGAAGCGCAACCCCTTTTGAACCGCCTGCACTGGATGAGGGGTTGGTGGAAAGAGTATCCCTTTCTCTATAGTTGCTTGGATTGCGTAAATTAAGTAGGATAACCTTTCATGAGCGTTGATGCGTAAAGAATTTTTGCCAGCACATTTTTTGCCAGTATGGTTTTTTTGTAGGAGATATACTATGACCATTACCTTAAATGCCACAGCCTGTATCAATTGTGGGCGTTGTGCTCTTGTATGTCCTTTACACAATTTTACATCAGAGCCTGGAGCCGCCACAGCCACCTGTCCGCCGCCGCAATTTTGCGCACATTGTGGGCATTGTGTGGCGGTGTGCCCAAAGGCTTGTATACGTTTGGATGAAGCAGATCCTCATGTCCTTGAGCCTGTACATAAGCTTAGCCTAAGTCAAGAACAGCAAGACATGCTTTTTCGTGGGCGTCGTTCCATACGCGCGTATAAAAAGAAGCCTGTGCCGCACGATGTTATAAACAAAGCCTTGCAGCAGGCTAGTTACGCGCCTTCTGCCAGCAACAAGCAGCCTGTCACATGGTTATTGGTGGAAGAACCTAATGCTTTGCGAGCCCTTGTGGCAGACACTGTAGAATGGTTGCGCAGCACCGCCGATAAACGCTATACCAACTACATAGAAGCCTATGAAAAAGGTGAAGAACGCATTTTACGCGGCGCACCACAAGCCATTTTTGCCTGCACGCCCAAAAAATGGTTATGGGGAAAGCACGATGCTTCCGCAGCGTTGTCCTATCTTGAATTAGCCTTGCACGCGCAAGGGGTGGGCACCTGCTGGACAGGTTTTGTCATCAATGCAGGGTACGCCAACGCGTTGCCCTCTTTAAATTTGCCAGAAGAAACCGTCATTCACGCAGGCCTTATGATAGGCTATCCGCGCTTTGACTACGCGCGTATTCCGGCGCGCAAGCCCATACGGTTGACTGTTATATAGTCGTGAACTGTTACGATACACGTAGGTAACACATCTAACACAACGTGCTGCCGTTTCAACGTTATTTTGCAGCTATAAGAAAAGGGTATGTATGTCTGATGAACGAGTAAAGGTAGTTTTTATAAACTATGGCCCTTATGCCGGTTGCAGTGGTGTGCATATTCACTTTCTTGCCAACGCGTTGACCGAGCTTGGTCACGAGTGCATGGTGTGCCTGCCCAACCTTCAAGGCTGTCATAAGCATTTTGGCGAGGTCAAATATCCCATTCACAGCTTCAATACCATGATGAAGCTGCCCATAGAGGAATTTGCAGGTGGTGTTATCCATGCCTGGACACCTCGCGAATACGCACGGGTGCCAGCCCTTCTTTTAAAAAGTCGCATTGATTTACCGTACTTAGTACATCTTGAAGACAATGAAATTGAAATCACAGCCGAAAAGGTCAACGCGCCGACCCTTGAAGCACAAAAAGCCCTTGCCCTAAAGAACCCAGACGTGTTTAAAGGGTTTTATTATACGCATCCTTTGTTTTTTGAACAGTTTATGCGCGAATCATCCGGCGTTACATGCATCATTAAAAAATTAGAAGAATTTGTGCCTGACGGCGTGCCAAGGATGACCTTTTGGCCTGCCTGCGAAGATATTTTTTACAATATCCCTGAAGGGCGCGATGATGCTGCGCGTGCTCTTTGCGATTTTTCAGACGATACAACCCTTTTTGTGTACCCGGGCGCTGTGCATGCGCACAATGCCGAATCGTTTGTAGAATATCTACTGGCCCTTGAGCAGTTGAGCCAAGAGGGTTTTGCCGTAAAGCTTTTGCGCGTTGGCATTGAATACGATGAATATGACGAAAGGGCCCTTGAGCTTTACAATAAACACGTGATCTATGGCGGCATTATGGAGGCCAGCAAGTTGCCGGCTTTTGTGGGGCTTGCTGATATCTTGGTTCAGCCGGGCAATCCTGGATATTTTGACGATTACCGCTTCCCCTCAAAGCTTCCGTTCTTTTTAGCAAGCGGAAGGCCCGTGCTTTTGCCCAATACCAATGTTGGCGAGGCGTTGAAACACGGGCAGGAATGTTTTTTGCTGCAAACCGGCAAAGCTGACGAGATTGTCAAATATTTACGCATCCTTATCGAGCATAAAGACATTGCCAAAAAGATGGGGCAACAGGGGAGAGCCGCGGCTAGGCGTTTGTTTAGCTGGACTAGGGCTGCTCAGTCCCTTGTTCCCTTTTACCTTCGTGCTGGCGGCTTATAAAGGGCGATATGCTTTGTCAGAAGGCGTTTTGTAGAACGGCATGGGCCAAAGAGAGCCCTATGCCGCCCTACAAAACGCCTTCTTCCTCGCCTCTCACCCTTTATAAGTCGCCAGTGCAAGCAGGGATGAAGGCTTGTAGAAACCATTATATATAAAATAGTGCGAAGCGACCTTCCCCCTTGTGCGTAAGCACTGTAAGGGGGTGCGCATAAGGCGAAGTGAGGAATGAGCGAAGCCGTTGCGTGGGGGTTCGCTTCCGTTAGCTCCGTTTTTTTACATCCTTATATTGATTGGCTGACAAGGTATGACGCCCATCTGGTGGCGTAAAAAAACGGATGCTGGTTTTTGTGGTATTGCGAAATTATAAGATTTTTCTATGCGTACGCGAAAGAGTGGACTTTTACGGCGTAAGCGTACCTAAGTACGTGCGCACGGAAAAGGACGCTCTGACAAAGTACGCATAAAAAAGATGAATTTCGCGCAAATACCACAAAAGAACAGATGCACAAGCAAAGCGCAGTGCATGAACAGGAAAAGCCTACACAGCGCGGCAGCGAAGCGCGATGCCCTTCGGGTATGTGCCTCGTGCCCTTTCGCTGCGCTTAGGACTCCTCGCAGTTGCAGTACAAAAGCGCAGTGCATACAGAAAAAACTATGCACGGCGCGAAGCCTTCCAACACACAGCAGGCCTCAAAAGCAGCCACAACCCGCAAAGCATAAGGGGCACACACAAAACTTGCCCCATGGTCAGCCACCCAAAAGCTATATACCCAAGGTGCGCATCAGGCAGGCGTACAAATTCCACACCAAACCTAAAAACGCCATACCCTAGGCCAAACAAGCCTGCCACACGCCCCATGGGCCGCGGCTTTTTGGAATAGACCCACACCACAAGAAACAACACAATCCCTTCAAGTGCCGCCTCATAAAGCTGCGAGGGATGCCGCGGCAAGGGCCCGGCATAGGGAAACACAACGCCCCAGGGCACGTCTGTAACTTTTCCCCACAATTCAGCGTTGATAAAATTGCCAAGCCGACCAAAAAACAAACCCGGCGCAATGAGCGGCGCTATAAAATCAAGCACTGCCAAAAAGGGGCGTTTATGACGCCTAGCCCACAGCCATAAGGCCGTAAGCACCCCAAGGAGCCCGCCATGAAACGACATGCCCCCTTTCCAAAGATAGAGTAATTCTAGTGGATTGCTGATAAAAAGTTGAAAATCGTAAAACAGCATGTAGCCAAGGCGACCGCCAACAACAACCCCAAGCATGACCCATGTTACAAGGTCATCCATTTCGGTCAGCGTCCAGCCGGGCGTTGTTTTGGCACGGCTCCTGCCAAGGAGCCAACCCACAACGAGGGCCGCCACATAGGTCAATCCATACCAATGGATCTGCACAGGCCCAAGGGAAAGGGCCACAGGATCAAGGGCATGTACGATCATGTATCCTGCCGCCTGTCGAACACAGAGCTTTTTCCGCCTGATTTATACACAAGCCGCACGTCACGAATACAGATATCGCGTTGCACAGCTTTGCACATGTCATAGATGGTGGCAGCTGCTGTTTGTGCTGCTATGATGGCTTCCATTTCCACACCTGTACGGTCTGTTGTGCGCGTTTCTGCCTCAATACACAAAGCAGGTGGAGATGTGCGTATGGTAAAGCGGATATCAACAAAGCTTAAGGGGATAGGGTGACATAGGGGGATAAGTTCAGCCGTGCGTTTGGCCGCCATAATGCCTGCTAGTTTGGCACAAGTGAGCACATCGCCTTTTGGCAGGGCATTGGCTTTGAGTTTTTCCATGGTTTCGGAAGAAACTTCTACAATGGCGCGAGCCATGGCCACGCGTTGCGTGGGAGTTTTTGCGCCCACATCCACCATGGTTATGTTGCCTTGACTGTCCAGATGGCTAAAGGTTGTGGCTTTTTCTGCTCTGCTTTTGCCGATGTGGGTTAAAAGCACAGTAAGGACTTCGTCGATGGTAAGGTTCGAAGTGTCCACCATAAGCGCGTCTTCAGCCGGAACAAGGGGTGCAACAGCGCGGTTTCTATCCTGAATATCGCGTTCATGGATTTGGTCAACAAGGGTTTTAAGGTCTACTTTTTTGCCTGCTGCCGTAAGTTCGTCATAGCGTCTTTTGGCCCGCACCTCAGGTCGCGCGTCCACAAAAAATTTGTATTTTGCTGTGGGAAAAACCACAGTGCCCATGTCGCGTCCTTCTGCAACCAAGGGCACATGCGCGCCCAAAAGGCGTTGTGCTTCCTTTAAATAGTCGCGGATGACAGAATCTTTGGCAAGTTGCGAAGCTTTTTGGGCAATGTCTTCGGAGCGGATTTCAGCACCGACAGGTTTGCCATTGCACATGAGCACGCTTTCTTCCCCAATCCCCAATAGATCAAAAGAAAAGCCCATGCAACGGCTACGCACCTCTTCAGGTGTCATGTTTTCAACATTGTGCCCCATATGCAGTGCCAAAGAGCGGAACATGGCGCCTGTATCTAGGTACGGACGATGAAGGGCCTTGGCTAAGCGTTTGGCAAGGGTAGATTTGCCAACACCTGCTGGCCCATCAAGTGTAATGACCGATAGAGTTTGGGTCATGCCTTTTTCAATGCCTCCACAAAAAGAGCGTTCTCTTCCATATTGCCAACGCTTACACGAAAACAATCGGCAAGGCCGTAACTGCGCAAGGGGCGAACAATAATGCCTTGACGTGCTAGGCCTTCAACCACAGCAGCACCTGTTGTATGGGGCGGCACCTTTACCAAAAAAAAGTTGGCCTGGCTTGGATAGACTGTAAATCCAAGTGCTTCAAGCTGTGACGGTAAGAAGGCTTTGCCTTCTGCGGTAACGCGCAGGGTTTCACGGTAAAAGATGTCATCTTCAAGGCTGGCTAAGGTGGCTTCTTCTGCCAAAAGGTTTAAGGAGAACGGCAAGCGAATCCTCCAGATATAATCTGCCAAGGCTTCTGGTAAAAAGCCAACGCCCACGCGCAATCCGGCAAGGCCGCGGCTTTTGGAAAACGTGCGCAAAAAGGCCACACGTTCAAAGGCAGGCTCGTGGGAGAACAAGGAATAGTCAGCTTCGTTGTCGCAAAAATCAATATAGGCTTCATCACATACCAAAAGGCAGGTGGGCGGCAGCGCGTGTAAAAGCTGTAAAAGTTCATTGGCCTTGACAGCATAGCCTGAAGGGTTGTCCGGATTGGTCACAAAGACCATGGCGGTATTTTCATCCACAAGTTTTAATAAGGCATCAAAGTCAAAGGAAAAATCGTCACGAAGCGGAGCTTGACGCAAGGTTACGCCGCACAATTTTGCCTGGGTTGTATAAATGCTAAAGCATGGCGAAAACGTGACCACATTGTTTTTGCCGGGCACTGCGCAGGTACGGAACAACAGGTCAATAAGTTCATCAGAACCGTTCCCCACCACGATACGTTTGGGAGATACGCTATAATACTGTGCAAGGGCCTGTACAAGGCGCGGATTTTTGGCTTGAGGATAGCGAAACACCGTGTCTGCCGTGCGGCGTAATGCTTGTTGCACCAGGGGGGACGCTCCCAACGGGTTTTCATTGCTGGCTAATTTTACGACCTTGTCAATGCCGTAGCGTTGACTGATTTCAGCAATGGATAAACCTGGTTCATAGGCGGCAAAGGCTTGAACTTCGGGGCGTACAGGCAAGGTGCTCATGATGCTTCCTTTGTAGAATGTAAAAAGGGTTATCTGGCATTTACGCCATGGTGTTGATGCATGGCTACGCGCTACGCCCATGTATAGTTGAATAGCTTTGCAAATTCAAGGGGCATAAAGGGGGGGCTAATAGGCTGTTCCAAAAGGAATGTCCCAAAAGGAATGTTTAGATTGTCAGCTGGGCACATGTGTCAGGTCAGGGGGAAGCTTATGTTCTTCCCGTTATTGCGCACCTACAAGATACAGAGCGAAGCGTGCGACCTCTCGGTATCTGTACAGCTAGGATGGTACCTCTTTACTATAAGAATGTTCATTCCTCGTTAAGGTACATTTCGCAGCATATGGGCAGGGCTTCTTTTGTATGTGTGCGTAAAAAGGTAATGAATTGTTCTTCAATTTCTGTGCGAACAGCATCATACCGCCTAACAACGCCAAAGTGACGTACAGGAAAATAGGCAGAGAGCGACACCACGTGCAAATCCTTGCGCAGTTCCGGCGAGCAGGCGATTTCATCTACAATGCCAATACCCATACCAAGGCGTACACAGCGTATCAAGGTGTCAAAATGGCTTATGGTATGCCTTGCTTGTAAGGTTAGGCCGTATTTTACAAATTGCCTGCGCAAAAGCGGCCAAAGCGAGCTTTTGTCAGGGTGTCCAAGCATGTGATTTGTGTTGATTTCTTCCAAAGAAGAAAGAGCTGGCACGGCATACTTGCCCTGCCGTGGCGAAATGAGCACAAGGTTTGAGGCAAAAAGCGTTTCAGCGGTAAAATCCGGCGGCGCGTTGTCCACACACATGATAGCCATATCAAAGGCGCGTGAAAAAACTTGCTCATAAAGGCTAAGCTGCCGTCCTCCTGACACGCGAAACGACACCCCGGGGTGAAGTTTGCTAAAATTACTTAGCATATCAGGAAGGTAGCATTGCATGGCCACATACGATGACACAATGGACAATTCGCCTTGTAAGGCGTTGTCAGAGCTGCCGACTTCATCAAAAAGTCCGTGCAGCATATGAAAAATATCCGAAGCTTTTTTATACAAAAGCTTGCCTTCGCGGGTCAGCTCCTTTTTATTGGCATGTGTGGAAAAAAGCTGCACCCCCAGTTCCTTTTCAAGATTTTTTATTTGATAGCTAATGGCAGGTTGACTGCGGTGCATTTTAGTGGCGGCAGCAGTTAAGCTACCAGTTTGTGCTACATAATAAAAACCCCTGAGGCGTTGCAAAAAATCCCCATCAAGCTCATCAATGATCATGTCCAGTCCCTGACTATAATAATTTTTTATGGCAAGTTTGTGAAAAGGCCTTGTTTTTTCACAAAAATGTCACATAACCCATTTTGTTCTCTACAAAATAGCAAGTTTTGTAAAAACAGGCAATAAGAATTTTTTATAACCAGCGTTCTAAATTTTTGAATTGCTAATTTTTAAAACTTGAATATCTTGATACGATAAAAAAAGTAAAAATATGCTTTTGGCTTGCCTGCCTTCTGAAGAAAAGAAAACAGGCTATGGCAAAAGTTTGGAGCAAATGAAGCAGTATTTTTAGCAACGCTAACACAATTTTATATTAGGGAGCCCTTTTTTATGATTATTGATTTTCGCGTTCGTCCACCCTTCAAAAGCCTTGCCGCGCTCAAGCATTTTACGCCTGATCTTATTCTGCCAAAAGCCAGTCCTTTGCTTGAGTCTCCCTCTTCATTATGCCGTCATTTTATCCCTTCAGCGCATTATAAATGTATTGACAGATTCCTTCGCGAAATGGACGAAGCAGGCATAGGCATGGCTGTTGTCATGGGCAGGGTTAATGATCGTTTGCCAACCATGACCAAATCCGACAATGCCGATATTTTAGAGCTTTGCCGTCTTCACCCTGATCGTCTTATACCTTTTGCCTCGTTTGATCCTCGCGAAGAAGGCGCGCTTAATGCTGCAAAGGTTTGTCTTGCCGAAGGTTTTAAGGGTTTAAGTTTTGATATTGGGTATATTTCCATGTACCCCAATGACGAGCGCATGTTGCCCTTTTATGAGCTTGCCAACGAATATAAGGCTGTAGTTTCCCTTGCCATGAGCTCCTACATTGGGCCTGATTTAAGCTACAGCGACCCCACATGCGTACAACCCATAGCCCAAGCATATCCCAATGTGCGTTTTGTGCTGCCCCATGCCTGCTGGCCGCATTTTGACAAAGCCATTGGCGTTGCCACCATGTGTAACAATGTCTTTTTGTGTCCTGATGTGTTTATGTGTTCGCAAAGCATGCCCTTTGCCGCAGATATGATGAAAGCTGCCAATTCGTTCCTTAAAGGAAAAATCGTTTTTGCCAGCAGTTACCCCATTCGAGGCTTGAAAGAAAGCGTGGATTTATGGGCAAACCTTGACCTTGATAGGGATGCCTTGTGGCATGCCTATTACTATAATGCTGCAAAAATTTTAAACGTTTAACTGCATGGAGTAAGGAGTACACTATGTTTAAACAAGGATTTTTATCCGTACTGGCTTTGTTAGGCTTAGTTTTAGGTGCCCAAACCGTACAAGCTAATGATTTTCCTTCAAAATCTGTTCGCCTTATCATCCCCTACAATGCAGGGGGCGGTGTTGATCAGCTTTGCCGTATCATTGAGCCTGATTTTAAAGAAGTTTCAGGCCAAGGCTTTACCTTTGTGTACAAGCCCGGCGCGTCAGGTGCCACAGGCATTACCGAATTTTCACGCATGCGTGCTGACGGCTATGCTATTGCAGCCCAATCCTACCCCCAGCTTTTAACAAACCAGTTGCGCGGAAATGGCAGATACACCATTGAAGATTTTGACTATCTTTGCATGGTTGGTTCTGAACCTGCCGTGTTTGTTGTGCGTAAAGAAAGCCCCTTTAAAACCTTTGCAGAATTTATGGAAGCAGCCAAAGCCAAACCTTATACCTTAAGCCTTGGCATGGGCGATATTTTAGGCCCCTCACACTTTGGCGCCATGACCCTTTCTGACCATGGAATGAAGGTCAACACCGTACCTTTTGCTGGCGGCCCCAAAGCCAATCCCCAGCTTTTAGGCGGACACATTGACGCGCTTATTGCAACCTTTGGCACAGTGGCACCTGCCATTGGCAACATGCGTCCTTTGGCTGTGACAGGTGCACAACGCAGCAAAGCCTATCCTGACGTACCCACCTTTAAAGAACTTGGCTACGAAGACGTTGTTTTTGTGGCAGGTCGTACCTTCATGGCACCTAAAGGCCTTAAAAAAGAAGTGCGCGAAAAATTGACTGACATTTTCCGCACCATTTACACCCAGCCCGGCATCCAAGAACGCTATGACGAAACCGGCCTTGAAATCGACTTTGTCGAAGGCAGCAAATTGTACGACATGTATGTTCAGCAAGAACCCATCATCAAAGAATTGATCGCAAAATACGCAGAAGATCAAAAACGTCAGGACGAAGCAGCCGCTAAAAAATAAGACTGTTGTAAGGCTGTAAATGCAGAGCGTGTTGAAGGTGTTCAACACGCTCTGCCGTCAAAAGAATCTGAAAGCTGCTTATATTTACGCCACAGCATAGCCTTTTTTCATCTGTTACGTTTTTCGGAGTTACCATGGATGTTTCAGCCCTTTCCGCCATGTTTGAACACGTACTTACAGGTATGATCAACGCCCTAAGTTTATATAATATCTTCATCATGTTTGTTGGCATGACTGTTGGTATTATAGGGGGTATGTTGCCGGGGATTACTACTATCACAACCTTGGCTTTGTTTATTCCCTTTACCTTTGCCATGTCGCCGGATACGGCCCTAATCGCCCTTGGAGCTGTGTACTGCGGTTCAACCTATGGTGGTTCCAATGCGGCTGTATTGCTCAACACACCAGGACAGCCCGGAAACGTTGCCACGTCTTTAGACGGCTATGCCATGACCAAAAACGGAAAAGCGCAAAAAGCCTTGTATGTTTCGCTTTTTGCTTCGGTTTTTGGCGGTGTTTTTGGCGGTGTCATGCTCTTGCTCTTTTTTGAGCCGTTATCTCGAATCGCCCTTGAATTTGGTTCAGAAGCCTTTTTTTGGATGTCACTTTTTGGCCTTTCTACCTTAGCCGCCCTTTTCCCCGGGCAAACCTTCAATGGGCTGCTTAGCGGATGCCTTGGCATGGCGTTGAGCACCGTTGGCATGGACCTTGTCACAGGGGTTCCGCGTTTTACCTTTGGTATTTTTGAGCTGCAAGCAGGCCTTGACATGGTTGTGCTTATGATCGCGCTCTTTTCTATATCGCAAATGTACCTTATGCTTGGTGATAAAGATGAATATATTGCCTCTGTCAGCTCCTATCCGCGCGCGTTTGCAGAAGCCTTTATCGATACAATTCGCCTTGTCAGGCTTATGAGTATTTCATCGCTCATCGGAACCTTCATCGGTATCTTACCGGGTGCAGGTGGCAGTATTTCATCCATTGTTGCCTATAACGAGGCCAAACGCTGGGATAAAAATCCCGAACGCTTCGGCACAGGTGTTGTGGAAGGGATCGCAGCTCCTGAGGCTGCCAACAACGCTTGTGTTGGCGGCTCGCTCGTACCGCTCCTTGCCCTTGGTATCCCGGGGAGCGCGGCTGCGGCTGTGCTTGCAGGCGGCCTTATGGGGCAAGGCTTAACACCTGGGCCCCAATTGCTTGAAAAAACACCTGAAATCGCCTACGCCTTCATTGCCAGCCTGATTTTGGTAAACTTTGTCATGATCCCTGTTGGTTGGGGTATTGCAAAATGTTCAACTCGTATTTTGGACGTGCCAAAGCTTATCATCATTCCTTCGGTCATAACCTTGTCTGCCATTGGCACGTATTCACTTCGCAACAGCCTTTTTGACGTGTTCATCATGTTTTTTATGGGGGCTTGTGCCTATCTTTTTGCAAAAGCGCGTTTGCATCCTGCGGCCATGGCTCTTGGCCTTATGCTTGGGCCCATTGTGGAAGAAAACATGGTCACCACCATGTACAGGGTTTCAGCATCCACAACAGTGGCGGATTTGTTCTTCTTTTCGCCCCTTTCCATGCTGTTCATTGCCTTGACCGTGCTTGTGATTGGCCTTTCCATCTATATGAACCACCGTTCACGCCATTTGTACGAACGTGAAGAATTGACCTTGCGCATGACTCCAAAAAATTTGTTGCGTTACGATTCTATTTTCACCATCGTAATTGGCTTGCTTGGTTTCATCTTTTTGGAAGAATCCCACACGTTCTCGGGCGTATCTCGCTATTATCCCGAATTTATTTATTCCGGCGTTATAGTGCTTAGCGGTATTTTGGTGGTGCTGCGTCTTTTTGCAAAAATGCCTGTGCGTACCAAAGAAAGCGTTCCGCTTACACAAAACCCGCACTTTCACTTTGTCATGTACGTGATCATCTCGTTGATAAGCTTCTCGTTAATTGAAGTGCTAGGGTTTTATTCATCCATGGCTATCTGCATGCTGTTGATGCTCCTTTATGGTGAACAACGCGTGGCAAGGCGTCCTTTAACGTTGCAAAAAATCGGCAAAATGGTGCTCATCACTGTGGTGGTGCTTGGACTTCAAGCCGGATGCTTTACGTATTTTCTTGATGTATTGCCTCCCGAAGGGCTGTTTTACTAAATAAGGAATAAAACGATGATTATTGACTTTAGATTGCGTCCGCCCACCGGCGATTTTCTCAAATCCGCTCAATTCAACCCTGAGCGCAATGCCAAGATGACAAAAAGCTTTGGCATGTGGCAAAAGCCTTCCACCTTGCACAGTTCCATGGATCTTTTTTTTGAAGAAATGGACGCCAGCGGCATCACCATGGGCGTATTGCCGGGTAGGGTCAGCCATGAGCTTGGCAACATTACCTGCGAATCGTTGCGCACCATTATGGAAACGTGGCCAGGAAAATTTGCCGCCTTTGCAGGGGTAGATCTGCTTGATACGCAAAGTGCCTTTGACGTTATTGAAAAAGAAGTGTTAAACGGCCCCTTTGCCGGTATCAATGTGGAACCCATGGGCTATGCCATACCCATGTATGCCGATGACAGGCGCATTTATCCCATTTATGAGCGCGCGCAAGAGGCAGGTATCCCCATCATGCTTATGACAGGCGGCTTTCCAAAGGCGCATTTAAGCTTTACGCATCCCGGGCACCTTGACACAGTGGCAACGGATTTTCCAAGGCTGTCCATAGCAGTGCCCCATGGCTGCTGGCCCCATACTCGCGAAGTTGTGCAAGTGGCTTTGCGTAAAGAAAATATCTATTTATCCCCTGATATTTATTCCATGGGCTTGCCCGGCTGGCAGGATTATATTTTTGCAGCCAAGCATTTTTTACAAGACAGATTCATGTTTGGCAGCGCGCATCCCACCTTACCCATGGACGGTTGCGTGGACTTTTATAAAAAATTGGATCTGCCTGACGACATCATGGAAAAAGTGTTTTATAAAAACGCCTTGCGTTTCTTAGATCTGAAAAATCGCTAAACGCTTGCTTTAAAAATACTAAATGTTCAACGAGAAATGATATACCGTTGATTGGAGAAATATTCATGGCTCATACTTTTTCATTGGCCCATTTGACGGCTCTTTCGTGGACGCCTCCAGAACTTATTTATAATGCAAAAACCTTAGGTTTTCATCATGCCAGCCTTAGGATTATCAGCATGGGCGTTAGCCGCGAGAGCGATTTTAACCTTGTGACCAATCCTGCCTTGCTTGACGCCACAAAAGAAGCCTTAGAGGTCACAGGCCTTAGCCTTTATGATATTGAGCTTGCTAAAATAGCAGACGATACCAGCATGCAATCGCACAAAGAAACCTTTGCCGTTGCCGAACAGCTTGGCGCAAAGGCTGTTATCAGCAGCATTTGGTCAGATAACGAAGCCTATGCCCTTGAAGAGTTCACAATCCTTTGCGATTTGGCAGCAGAGCATGGCCTGACCGTGCAATTGGAATTTCCCACATGGGCTTCGGTACGCAACCTTGACGGCGTATTGCGTGTGCTTGAAAAGGCAAATCGTCCAAACGCGCACATCATGCTTGATACCTTGCATGTACACCGTGCAGGCGTGACACTTGAAGATATCAAAAAATGCCCCAAGGAATTATTGACCTTTGCCCATATTTGCGATGGGCCGCTTCCTGTTCCTGACTCTTGGGATACCGCTGAGCTTATCCACACAGGGCGTGACGCGCGTTTGTATGTGGGAGAAGGCGGCATAGACATTGCCGGTATCGTGTCTTGTTTGCATGAAGATGCGGTGCTGTCCATTGAATTGCCGCACATCGCGCGTGCTGCCCGTTATGGCACAACAGAGCATGTGCGCCGCACCTTATCCACTGCTCGTGAGTACCTTTCTAAACACAACATAGCTTTGCAAGCGTAGGAGATAGTATGAGAATTTGTGTGAACACGCCTTTTCAGGTGGGCAATAAAAGCCTTGGCGGAGCCTGTCCGCTTATTTGCGCGCCGTTTATGGGCGAATCCTTGGCAGACCTTGAAGCAGAAGTTGTTGCCATAAGTGGGCTTTCTCCTGATATTATTGAACTGCGCGTTGATGCCTGGGACTGCATTGAAGATGCAACAGCATCCCTTGAGCGCGTGCGTTTGGTGCGTAAAGGCATGGGAGCTGTGCCTATTATCATGACCTGCCGTTGTCCTTCAGAAGGGGGCGTTAAAACGGTCAGCACCGAGGCAAAACTCGCTCTTTATGCTGCTGCTATTAAAGAAGGCCTTGTGGAGCTTGTGGATATGGAATTGCAATATGCAGATTCCATCCAAAAAATCCGCGGCATGCTGGCCTCAACAGACGTGAAGCTTGTGATTTCCTTTCACAATACCAAAAAAACTCCATCTTATGATGAAATCCTTGCCATTTTGGAGGAACAGGTCAAAGCAGGCGCGCATGTGGCTAAACTTGCTGCCATGCCGGAACGTGAAGAAGACGTTTTGTGTTTGCTGCAAGCCACCTTGGCCTTTCGCCGTGCGCATCCCGATATCCCCCTTATCACCATGTCCATGGGCGGCGTAGGAGCTGCAAGCCGCATTGTGGGTGGTGTTTTTGGGTCAGACGTAACCTTTGCAGTGGGCAGTAAAGCATCAGCCCCCGGCCAATTGCCTTTGGCTGTTTTGCGGCCCATGTTTAAAGATCTGTACCCAAGCGTGTAAGGAGTGGTCATGTCAAAAGATCTCGTAGCGTTTCAATTGGTAGAATTTTTAGAGGCTCGCGGCGTTGACACGCTGTTTGGCCTTTGCGGGCATACCGTCATTGGTTTTTTAGATGCCATAAAAGAAAGCAACATCCGTTATATTTCAGTGCGTCATGAACAAATTGCTGCCCATGCGGCCGATGGTTATGCACGCGGTAAAGGCTGCCAGGTGCCTGGCGTGCTCATGCTGCACTTAGGGCCCGGCCTCACCAATGCCACCACAGGCGTTGCAGAAGCAGGGCTCAATGCCATCCCCATGGTTGTTATTGCCGGTGATGTGCCCTCTTGCTATTTTGGGCGTCACCCCCACCAAGAAGTCAACATGCATGCCGATGCCAGTCAGTTTGAAATTTATCGCCCCTTTGTCAAGCGTGCATGGCGTGTAGATAGGCCTGAATTGTTGCCGGAAATCATGGATAAAGCTTTTAGGTTGTCCATGAGCGGAAGGCCCGGGCCTGTGCTTGTGTCCATTCCCATGGATATTTTTTCCATGAGCCTTGATACGCGCTTTTTTGCCCAGCGCATGAATCATATGCCCCGTTTGCCAAAGCCGGGCCTTGATTTGCAAACAGCCCATGACATTGCCTCCATGCTGCTTGAGGCCAAAAACCCGATTATTTACGCAGGCGGCGGCGTTATCTCGTCAGGTGCGAGTGACGTTATGGCTGAACTTGCGGATCTTCTTGATATTCCTGTGCTGCACACCCTTATGGGTAAAGGGGCCTTGCCAGACACTCACCCCTTGGCAGTGGGCATGACAGGCTTTTGGGGTACAGAATTTACCAACACCACAGCAGCCAATGCAGATACCATTTTAGCTGTGGGCACGCGCCTGTCTGAAGCTGATTCAAGCTCATGGTATCAGGGCGAAGCCTTTAACATTCCCCCTGCAAAGCTTATCCATATTGACATCAATCAGGAAGAAATCGGGCGTAACTACGCCACAGCCATTGGCGTGACCTGTGATGCTGTCCTTGCCTTACAGGCCATTTTGAATGCAGTGCGCGCGCTCAAACCGAACGGTGTTTCACGCCCTGAGGTTCGCTCAGCCATTGCGGAATCGAAAAAAGCCTTCAAAGCCTCCTTGGTCGAAGCGCAACAATCATCGCAATTCCCCATGCGTCCTGAACGGATTTTAAAGGATCTGCGCGACGTGTTGCCGGCTGACGGTTTTGTTGTGGCAGACGTTGGTTGGAATAAAAACGGTGTGGCCCAGCAATTTGACATGCTAACGCCCGGAAGCTTTGTTGCCCCTGGTGGTCTTTGCACCATGGGATATGGGCCTTCAGCGGCCCTTGGCGTCAAGATTGCCTGCCCTGATCGCAAGGTTGTTGCGCTTATTGGTGACGGCGGCATGGGCACCAACGTGTCGGTGTATGCCACAGGTGCCATGGACAATGTGGCTGTTGTGTGGGTTGTCATGAACAACTGCGCCTATGGCACCATTGCAGGCCTTGAAAACCAGCATTACGAGCACCAGTTCGGCACGTTGTTTGAGCGTGACGGCGAGCCGTATTCCCCTGATTTTGCAGCCATTGCAAAGGCTTATGGCATTGACGGGTATCGCGTTGAAAGCGCAGAAGAATTTAAACCCGTATTAGAAAAGGCCCTTGCTTCAAACCGTCCATGCGTCATTGACGTGCGTATGGAAAACGCCCCTGTCATCACGTGGGGATGTTGGAACATCAACGATATTTATCGTAAACGCAACGAAGCAGAGGAAAAGCCTTGGCGTGTATGGTCTTGGGAAGACACAAAACCTTGGTACATGCCAAACCTTGGCAAATAATATCATATTTCATTTTTTATAGTATCAGAATAAGGAGATACTCATGGCCCCTTTAAAAGAAATCACACCTGAACAGCAAGCAGAACTTGACGAGCTTTTTGCAAGGTCAAGAGCCGCTTTAAAAGCCATTGCCAATTATGACCAAGCACGGGTTGATAGAATCGCCCAATGCATAGCATGGGCAGCAGGCAACGCACAAACCTTTGACAGGGTTGGAAAAATGGGCGTTGACGAAAGCGGCGTTGGCGACAGAGCAGGGCGCATTGGCAAACGCCATAAAATCATTGGCGTTATGCGCGATGCCTTGCGTCAAAAGTCTGTGGGCCTTATTGATGAAAAGCCAGAGAAAGGTTTGGCCCAATACGCTAAACCCGTTGGCGTCATTTCTTCGCTCGTGCCCATGACCAATCCGGAGCTCACCCCGATCGTTACAGCCATTTATGCTGTTAAAGCGCGCGACACCGTGATTTTTTCACCCCATCCGCGTACAAAAGCAACGACCCTTGAAGTGGTCAACATCATGCGTGCAGCCTTAAAATCCATTGGCGAGCCGGAAGACATCTTGCTGTGCTTGTCAACGCCGAACCTTACCCAGGTTAACAAGCTCATGAACATGTCAGACCTTGTGCTGGCAACAGGTGGCCCTGCCATGGTGAAGGCTGCCTATTCTTCCGGAACGCCTGCCTTTGGTTCAGGTGCCGGCAACTCCACCATGATCTTTGACGAAACAACAGACGTTGTGGAAGCTGCCGCCAATACCCGCATGAGCAAAACCTCAGATTTTGGTTCCGGCTGTTCTGCCGACGGCAACCTTATCATCCATGAAAGCGTGTACGAAGCCATGGTTGCGCAATTACAAAAAGAAGGCGGCTACCTTGTGCCTGATGCCAACCGCGATCAATTGGCAGCTGCCATGTGGAAAGAAGACGGCACACGCAGGGTTGAAACCGTGGCCCAATCTGCCCCCAACATGGGCAAAGCAGCAGGCTTTGACGTGCCTGCAGATGCCAAGTTCCTTATGGTCAACGGCACAGGCATTGGCAAAGAGCATCCCTTCTCCCACGAAAAGCTGACCACAGTGTTGGCCTTGTACAAATACGAAGGTGACTTTGAAAACGCCTTGCAAATGATGGAAGCAATCTATGAAGTTGGCGGCAAGGGGCACTCTTGCGGTATTTACAGCTTTAACGATGACCACATCCACGCCCTTGCCATGCGCGCGCCTGTAACCCGTATTATGGTACGCCAGCCGCAATCCAAGGCCAATGCAGGTGCCTTAAACAACGGCATGCCCATGACCTCTTCCCTTGGCTGTGGCACATGGGGCGGCAATGTTGTTTCTGACAACGTGTCCTTAAAATACTATTATAACAGCACCTGGGTTGCACGCACAATCCCCGAAGACAAACCCTCTGAACAAGAGCTTTTTGGCGAATTTTTCGACGCGTCGAAAAATGTCCTGTAGTGGTTAGTATGTTGTAACATCAAGTATAGAGCTTAAAAGCAAAAACCACCGCCAAGCGATTGTTTGGCGGTGGTTTTTTTATGTTTTTAAAACGTTATTGCTATTTTGCAACAGCCTCTTTGCCAAGCTTTGCTGCTGTAATATTGGCAGCCACGACCTTTGGCGGTAAAAAGGCTTCAATGCCTTGTATGAGCGCGTCAAAACCAAAGGGCAACAGGTCAGATGCCGCAAGCGCGCCCAAAAGGGCCGTGTTGCCGCTTTGAATGGAGCCACATTCAAGGCCAAGCTCCCTACAAGGGATATACCACGCCCTTGATGTGCGTTTTGCGATTTCGCTTTGCACATGTTCAAGGCTTGGGCCTTGCTCTTTACCTGCGCTCATGCCGGGTGAGGCTATGGCGTTGGTGCTGGTAAAAAGCGCGCCGTCTTGTTTGAGATAGGGCAGGCCGCGCAAGGTTTCCAATGGCTCAAAGCCAAGGAAAATATCCGCTTCACCATAAGAAAGTTTGGGGCTTTGCCAGCCACCAAGCAAGACAAAGGATTCCACCACGCCGCCGCGTTGGGCCATGCCGTGGATTTCTCCTGCTGTTACAAGCACATTGTTGTGCAGAGCAATTTTTGCCAAAAGGGTTGTGGCTGTCAGCGTGCCTTGCCCACCAACCCCGGTCATATAGATGCGTATGCGGTTCATGAATACCACCTTAACAGGCTGCCCCAAAAATATAACCTGCGTCGTCAGATTGCTTTTTTCTCCTTGTATGGACCATTAAAGTCCTATCCTTCCTCGAAAAAAACAATCTTCCTCGCATCTTACACTTTTTGAACAGCCTGTGGAAAAATGATGTAATGACTTTTTTTCAAAATATCTTTGTGTCAAATTTTTTCAACGGCTGTTGTGAATCAGTATTGTTACTTTTTTAGCCACGCTTGCGAGCCTTGAACGACGGCGTGATTTGCAAACAGACCATACAGCCTGAACATAAGGCTTCATCCACGTTAATGGTGTCGTCTGTTTTGACAAAGGCCGGGCAAGCAAATTCTGCTAGGCACGTTGAAGCTGCCTCGTCTTGGTTTGCAACATAGGCCACAGCGGGCGAGGTCTTTTTCAAGGTGCGTCTGGCAAAAAGAACGCAAGGTTCCTCAGCAATGATCACACGAACGCCCGTTTGCTCCTTCATTTGTGCAAGCACATCCATGGTGTTGCGCAAATTTGAAGGCTTGACCTTTGCCACCTGGGTAACACCAAGGCCGCGCACGGCCGCTTCAATATCCAAGTGCACACATTCAGCACCAAGGATGTTTTGACTCATGCCCGGGTTTGGCTGGTGCCCTGTCATGGCAGTGGTGCCGTTATCAAGGATCACCACAAGCACGTTGTGGCGGTTGAACACCGCATTGGCAATGCCTGTTAAGCCGGAATGGAAAAAGGTAGAATCCCCAATAAAGGCCACGGCAGGCATGTCTGATACCTTGGCAAAGCCGCCACCGGACGAGATGCTAGAACCCATGCAGTACATAAAATCTGCCGCGCGCAAAGGCGGTAGAATACCAAGGGTATAACAACCAATGTCGCTGGAGTAAGCCGCGTCATCGCCGTATGTTTTACGCACAGCGTAATACATGGCCCTGTGGGAGCATCCGGCGCAAAGGCTTGGCGGACGTCCCGGCAGGTCAGTGCGAAGGGCAGGATCAGGCATCTGTACGCATTCTTTTTGTACAAGCGGAGCCAAAGCACAGGCAATGGCAGGCACTGAATATTCGCCGTAAATGGTCAAAGACTCCCCTTTGCCAAGGATCGTGGTGGCAAGGTTTTTACGCTGTGCAAGGTTGCGCAAGGCGTTTTCCACAAGGGGTTCTAATTCTTCAATAACAAGTACGGTATCGCAAGAGGTGAGCATGTCTTCCAGCAATTTTTCAGGCAAAGGCCAGCTAAAGCCAAGCTCAAGCAATTGCACATTATCGCGCCAGCCGTATTCATCCAAAGCGTCAGACAGGTAGGCGCGCGCAATGCCGGATGCAACAATGCCAAGGCGGCTTGAGGCAGGGCCGGAACGCTTGTTCCACACTGACGTTTCGGCAAGGGCCTGAGCTTCTTGCATGCGCTCTTGCAAAATAGGATGTCGAACCCTGGCCACAGCCGGTAAGGGGATGTAGCGCATGGGGTTTTTGGTAAATTTTTTGATGGGCTGCGGCTCTGGCAAGGGGCCAAAGTTTACGATGCCGCGCAAATGGTTGACCCTTGTGGTTGTGCGCAGCATGACAGGCTGTTCAAGCTCACGCGCAAGCAACAGCGCGTCCCTTGTCATGTCTTTGGCTTCTTGGGCAGAAGCAGGCTCAAAGCATGGCATTTGCATAAAGCGCGCATAGGTGCGGTTGTCCTGCTCGTTTTGGCTGGAGTGGCAGGCTGGGTCATCGGCAGACAACAGCACAAAGCCCCCGGGCACACTCACATAAGCCGCTGTAAATAATGGATCAGCCGCAACGTTTACGCCCACATGCTTCATGGTGGTTAAGCACATGGCACCTGCCAGTGACGCGCCAAGGCCAACTTCGGCAGCTACTTTTTCGTTGACCGAATATTCCATGTACAGGCGGTCTGTGTGCGGTGTAACCCGTGCAAAGGTGTCGGGCACTTCTGATGAGGGGGTGCCGGGATAACAGGTTACCACATGCACGCCTGCCTCAAGCGCGCCGCGAACAATAGCTTCGTTGCCCAGCAAAACCTGCTGGGTTCCTTCTTCTTCCGTAAGCAAGGGGTGGCTCACAGTGCAATCCTCTATGTTATAAGGTGGATGGATAGTATATGGAAAATTGATATGCTGATACTTTTATACTTTTTTAACAGTAACTAGGTTGTGTCTACACGAGATGGATTTTTGCGTTATATCAAGAAAGCGCATGGAATCTGACGCAGAGATAACCAAAAAGACACTCGCGTAGGCACAAACTACTGCGCCATTGCAGCCTTAATACTTGCAATCCGTGCCTGATAATAGGCAGCTTCAGAGGCGGCACCAGTAGCACCTGTACCTAGGGCAAGTAATTGTTCATAAAAACCAATGGCTTTTTCATGTTGGCCAGCTTCGTCTGCCAAGGCTGCCATTTCTTCAAGGGCTGCTCTTTTAATAATGGCAGG
The DNA here is from genome assembly GCA_964370375.1 of uncultured Desulfovibrionaceae bacterium. Classification (GTDB taxonomy): domain Bacteria; phylum Desulfobacterota; class Desulfovibrionia; order Desulfovibrionales; family Desulfovibrionaceae; genus CAYJIX01. The sequence continues at coordinate 22,360 of CAYJIX010000036.1, forward strand.
TGCGGTTTTTTCAAGGGCTTCCAGCAAGGCTAAGGCTTTTTCAGGCTGATTTTCACGCTGTAAAATATCCGCTTGATTGAAGGCACTTATAGAGCCAAGGGCCCCTTTGGGGTCTGCCTTTTGCAGGTCGGCATAGGCTGAGGCTGCTGTGGCATAATCCTCAACGGCAACAGCTGCTGCGCCAAGCTCTAATAATACGGCAGGACGCATGCTTTGGGGGGCGTTGTCCAAAAAGGCTTGCAGGCTGGCAACCTGCTCTGCGCTGGGGGCACTGATTAAAATGCGCCCAAGTTCAAGGCGAGCTTTTTGCAACGTGTTGTTTTGTTGCCAATTGTAGATGCCAACACCTGCCACCACAAGGGCAAACAACGAAACGCCGGCCACAAGATAGCGCAGGTTTTTGAGCATAAAGGTAAATAACGGGGCCGCTTCGGTGGAAATTTCTGAGCGGATTTCGCCCATGATTCCATCATCGGTGGGCGCGCCGCGATGCCCCACGGGCATGGTGGGAGTGTTGGTACGGAAAGGGTCTGACATGAAAGGCTCCTTAACAGGCAAAATATACTACGGCCTACTTCATTATGGCGCAAATGTCAAAACACAAAGCAGGATGAGAAAAATTTTTCTGCACAAAATCACGGGTTCAAAATTATGGACACCATTATATTGTATGTGTCAGGCGTGTGCCGTTGTGCTGAAAGTGGTTTGGATATGGCGCGGTTCGTGTTGCTTTTTTCGGTAGGTTTGTGTGCTGGCAAAAGGTTTTTCGTTGGGGCAAGGCCTGTGGCGACACACAAGGTCATCAACTAAATAATGTCAGAGAAAGCATGGAAGTGAAAAGCATGCTTTTTACAGTGAGCCCACCCCCAAAAAAAATGCAAAAAAATACACTTTTTTTGCAAAACTTCATCACAATGATGATGTTTTTAATCAAACGGTTTTGTATATTGTAGCAACGTTCCGCGTAGTTTCGCGCGGTTCTATACCTTGATGATGAGAGGTAGTATGCTAAAATTGCAAAACAATTTTGCAAACCATGCAATTAATCGTTGCAAGCGGCACTTTTTTGCAGCTAATCCCTGCAAAACGGTAGCTGTTGGCAATGTTTTTGCCTTCTTCCTTTTATCGTTCATTAGTTTATTTGTCGTTTTAGGGCCGTTTAGCACTAATCCTTTTTGCTTAGTAACAGCTCGTGCCGTACTTTTGGGCGCGTGCTTTTTTTGTGCCGTTTCTTTGTTCCCTGTGGGAAGAAGGAGCGGCTTTTTTTGTTGTGAAGGTTTTTGGGAAAAGGCGAAAGGCATACCCAAGGGCACAGGTGGATGGGGAAGGTGTGGATGTGAAAGGCATGAATTCAAAAGGCATGGACTGCCACGTCCTCACTGCGTTCGTCCTCGCAGTGACATCGTGGCACGACAGGCTTTGCTCAGTACAAATGCTTTTGCCAAGACATCAAGTCATTGCGAGGAGCACCACGCGTGGACTACCGTCCACTGCTGGCACAAGCGTAGCGACGTGGCAATCCATGCCTTTTACGACAAGTTTGCGTGCTGGCAAAAATTTTGTTTGGGGCAAAGCCTGTGCCATCACACCAAGTCATTGCGAGGACGAACGCAGTGAGGACGTGGCACCTACCCGAAGGACGAGTAGCCGTCCGACCGAATGGC
>CAYJIX010000037.1:0-2377 GCA_964370375.1 uncultured Desulfovibrionaceae bacterium
CAGATAGTGCAGATGGTAGAAAATACTGGAGCGTGCTGAAAACTCGCCTTAAAAAAGAAGGGATTGAGTTGACTACAATTTGTAGTCAACTGAAAATGCAAGCTGATGACGGTAAATTTTACAAAACCGATGCCGCAGATACCAAGGGCATTTTGCGCATTATCCAGTCCATCCCCTCGAAAAAAGCTGAGCCATTTAAGCAGTGGCTGGCACAAGTGGGCAGTGAACGCCTTGACGAAATTGTAAACCCTGAACTTTCCATAGATCGTGCCATAGAAAATTATAGGCAAAAAGGGTATTCTGCGAAATGGATCAACCAAAGAATAAAGTCCATTGAGGTTCGTAAAGAGCTAACAGACGAATGGAACAGAAGCGGCGTTACTGAAAGCCGAGAGTACGCCATTCTAACCAACGAAATCACCCAATCTTGGAGTGGACACAACGTATGATCATATAAGGAACTCAAAGGCTTAAAAAAGGAAAACTTGCGTGACAACATGACCAATGTGGAGCTTGTTTTGAATATGCTTGCAGAAGTCACCACCACAGAAATCTCTAAATCAGAAAACCCCCAAGGCCTTAATCAAAGCGCAGAAGTGGCCCGCCGTGACGGCAGAGTTGCCCATGATGCCAGAAAAAATATCGAACTTCAAACAGGCAAGCCAGTCGTTACTCCCCTTAATGCTCAAACTTTAACTGCCATAGAAGATGAGAGCGAGCACGAATAAATTGGATTTGGTTAGACTTGGGAATGTGTGTTCAAAAAGTTAGTTCTCCATAGCACAAAAAACATTGCGTATAAAATGGAAATTTCTGTATTTATGGTGCTTCTGGCTTTGTGTAAAAGAAGGAATATCTGCTCGCTCAAGAAGATTTTAATTTTTATCAACAAGGTGGAAATATGCAACATTCAGTAAATCCAGCAAAACAAAATGTTCAAATGGCTCTCCAAAATAGAACTTACCATGTTGATTTTTATCAAAGGGAGTATGTTTGGCCTAAGGAGACAGTTGAGACTTTTTTGGATGACATATTTTTTTCCTTTGAAACTTCGTACACCATTTTTAAAGACAGTAACTTAACAGCAGAATTAATTAATAAGTATAATTGGTATTATATAAATACAATTATTACAAACACCATTGATGGTAAAAATTTTATTGTTGATGGTCAACAACGGCTTTCAACGCTGGTATTGATTGCTGTAAAGCTTTATCATTTAACAACAAGCGAAGGGCAGAAAGAAAATCTTAAATCATGCATTGTGGGCCAAAATGTTTTTAATGAAAATATTTACTACTTAGATAATGATAAGCGCAAAGAAGCTATGGATTTTATTTTGAATGGCATTGAGTTTAAAGGTGAATTTGCAAATAAAACTGAAGAGACGATTATTGAAAGATATAAGGAAATTTCTAAATATATTGATAGTAAAGGACTGAGCGATGAAAAATTAATTATTTTTGTTGTTTTTTTTCTACAGCGATTAGTTTTAGTTGAATTAAATATTTCCCAAGATGATACTCCAATGGTGTTTGAGGTTATTAACGATAGAGGTGTTGCATTGCGCCCTTTCGAAATATTAAAAGGGAAACTGATAGGGATTCTGGATAAAAATGACACTTTGCAATATGTATCACTTTGGGATAAAACAATAAACAATTTGAAAGGATTAGAAGATTCATTTTTTGTTGATTATCTAAAATCAAAATTTGTTTTTAAACGAAATTCATCAATGGAGATTGATATAAACAATACTTACCATAGATATATATTTGAAAACAATGACATTTCAAAATCTTTAGCTTTTAGAAAGTCTGATGATGGGCACATAAAAAATATCAAGAATTTTATCGAAATTGATTTGATATACTATGGAAATCTTTATCAAAAAATAAACACTTCAGCATATGAATACATTAAATTCAATAGGATACATTATTTATCAGGACAGTATAATCTTATTTTATCAGCTTGTAATGTCAATGATTGTGAGGAGGATGCTAAAATTAAGGCAATTTCAAAAGAGTTTGATAGGTTGCACATGCTCCTAAGATTGAATCAAGCGTATGATAGCAATTCATTCCAAGACATTTCATATGGCCTTCATGAAAAAATAAAAGATGTACCGTTGACTGAATATAGGCAAGTGTTTGATAAGTCATTATATGAAGCCATTAATAATCGACTCGGTTACGAAGTACCATCTTTGCTTAGCAAGAATTCATTTTTAAGAAACAATTATTCAACCATGAATACAAGAATTTTAAGATATTTTTTAGCACGTATAGAAAAATATTTGTGTGAAAAACTTAACCAACAAATGCAATTTACCGTAGAGGAAATTTCAACAAAAACTAGTGCAAAAACTGGATTT
>CAYJIX010000037.1:2387-23630 GCA_964370375.1 uncultured Desulfovibrionaceae bacterium
TCCTACAAATAAGACCTTTTTTGTTTCGGATGATGAATTTGAAAATAAAAGAAATTTGTTAGGTGGCTTGTTGCTTCTAAGGGGTAGAGATAATATTAGCTCAGGAAATGAAGAATACAATGATAAGTTAAGCACCTATTGTTCTGGTCTTGTATGGGGGCACACTTTGAGTAGTTCTTTTTATCATAATAATAACGCCATGCGTGATTTGAATATAGAACTAGATACTATGCATGGAATAAAAATAGATGCTATTCACCAGTTTGATGAACAAGCTTTAGATTATAGAAATGACCTTCTTTTTGAATTGACTAAAATCATATGGGAAGTGTAGAATATATAATGCCATACAATTAATTTGACATGGTTATGCTTTATGTAAAAATTATTAAAATATTAGGCATTTAGCATAGTCAATTTTAATTACAATTGAGACCGTTTGTGGCCACCTCAGAGGTGTTCCTCATCCTTCGGACAATGACTTATGGATTCTCTCTTTCGCACACAAAAAAGCCCCGTTCATCAAACGGGGCCTTTTGTATTCGTCTTTACAATAGCACCTAACAAAAGCTATTGCGTTTGTATTTTCAAGCAATTACGCAAGTTTTTGCGTTTTACTTCTATATGTCCGTTTTAGTGTTGATTTGAGTCGGCAATGTCGTCAGCCGTTGGGGCTTGAGCAGGTTGTGGGCGAAAGGGCACGCCTTCGCCAAGGTCTGCCGGCAAGTTGGGGGTGTCAACTTTGCTTGGGAGCGGTGGGGTTGTCACAGTTACTTTTGCAAACATTGCTTGAATTTTTACTGTGATATCTTCGGGCATTGCGCTAAATTTGCTGGCGTCGTCGCCGTCGCCTTCTTCCACATAGATAAGGGCGTCTTTTCTAATGATGAGGCTGTACGCGCTTTTTTGCCCTTCGATCACGCTATTTAAGCCATTCAACAAGGCTTGAGTCATTAAAACCTTGCTGTTGTTCAATTGTATTTGTAATTGGCGTGCAGCTTCCATAAAGTAGGCGTGGGCTTGTTCTTTGTTTTTATAGCCTCTTAATATATTTTCAATAACTTGAAGGTTGTATTGAAAAATAGTTTGCGCCTCTTGCACGTATTGGGCTGCTTGTTGGGAATGTGGGCCATTGCCGATAATGGCGTTCACATCAATCATAGCTGTTCTGCATTCTTTATTGTTCATACAAGTAACCACTCCTCAGAGGCAAAAAAATGTCAACACAACCTAACAAACGACGTGTTTGTTAGTCCCTATCCGGTAAAAACATGGCGAAGCTAAACGTCTTCGTAGCTTTTTTTGCATAAAGCCAAGAACGTATATCTAAAAGTAGCCAAGGCCATATGAAGCTTTTTAGTGTTCATGCGTGCAAGGCTACATCATGAACGATAAGCATGATAAAAGATTAGGCAATAACAAGCAAGGGTAAAAGTTCCGGATTTTGTACATAGCAATGCATTGTGCAGAGGTCTTAAACAAAAGTCCCACAAGGCTAGACCTTATGGGACGTTATTGTCGGTAGAGTTGGAAGGCTAAACCTCCCATCAAAACGCATGTATGTTGCTGCGGCAACGCGTATCATTCAACGCGTATCTTTCACGCGCCTATATGTCCGGCGTTCACGTTTTTGGCTCTAGGTGCGTAAAGTGGAAAAAAACATATTGATACTACAAAAAATCAGCTTTGTGCATAATGTAAAGACATACCACCTCTGCCCTTTAGGGTACTTGTGTCCTGTAAACACATGGACTGCCGCGTCCTCACTGCGCTTGTACCAGCAGTGTGCGGTAGCCCGAGCGTGGTGTTCGTCCTCGCAGTGACATCATGGCACAAAGGCTGTTGCCTTTAGCGGATCCGTCATAAGCACAAAGTCACTGCGAGGAAACCTGAGCAAAGCGAAGGGTGACGCGGCAGTCCATTTTTATGCCTTGAGTGGGTTGTTGACCTGCAGTAATACACGAGGTCATTGCGAGGAATATGGCTGCAAACTTTCATCCAAAGAAATACTTAGTAGCCATATTCCGCGGCAATCTATGCCTTTAGACTATGTACAACGAAAAAAAACACACTTTACGCAACTAGAAGCACGTTTTTTGAAAGAGGGGCTAGGGGAGAGGACTTTTTTTCAAAAAAGTTCTTTCCCCTGAAATCTCCTCAAAAATCCCAAAACTCCAATCTCAAAAAACGCAAAATCAGCGTTACTAATCGCGGCGTGGGCGTCTGTCGCCGCCCCTATCGCCCCTGTCACGTCTATCGCCTCTATCGCCCCTATCACGCGGAGCAGGGCGTGCGGTATCGGCAGGGTCCCAAGCTACGCCTTGTTCTTCAAGGAGTACGGCTTTGCGGCTGGCGCGAACGCGATCGCCGTTGATTTCGATCACTTTCACGAGCATGTCTTCGCCAAGGCGGGCCACGTCGCCCACTTGGGCAATGCGGTTTGTATCGAGCTGCGAGATGTGCACAAGGGCTTCCACATTGGGCATGATTTCGACAATAGCGCCGATTTCAAGGATTTTGCGCACTTTACCGCTGTAGTTTTTGCCAAGGTCGGGGCGTTGGTCGTAGTAGAGGATCATTTCTTTGGTTTGCTCCATGGCGTCCTTTGTGGGAGCAAAAACAGAGATACGTCCGCTGTCGTCGATATCAATGCTCGCGCCTGTGGCGGCGGTGATGGCCTTGATATTTTTGCCACCGGGGCCAATGATCATGCGGATAACATCGGGGCTGACGATCACTTCGGCGTGTTGCGGTGCGTATTGTGACAACTCGTTTCGTGACGCGGCAAGGCTTTTGTTCATTTCTTGCAGGATATGCAAGCGTGCTTCCTTGGCTTGATCCATGGCGCGGCCCATGATTTCTGTTGTTAAGCCTGTGACTTTAATATCCATTTGCACGGCTGTGACGCCTTCGGCTGTGCCGGCAATTTTAAAGTCCATATCGCCAAGGGCGTCTTCGTCGCCTAAAATGTCGGTAAGCACGATAAAGGCGTCGTCTTCTTTAATAAGGCCCATGGCAACGCCGGCCACGGGGGCTTTGATGGGCACGCCTGCATCCATAAGAGAGAGGCAGCCACCGCACACAGCCGCCATGGAGGACGAGCCGTTGGATTCTAATGTTTCGGCCACAACACGCAAGGTGAAGGGGAAGCTTTCAGGGGAAGGCAAAATGGGTTTTAAAGCTTTTTCAGCCAAGGCGCCGTGCCCTATTTCGCGGCGTGATACGCGCACGGGTTTGACTTCGCCCACGGAGAAGGGGGCAAAGTTGTAATGAAGCATGAAGTTTTTGGTCACATCGCCTGTAAGAGAATCGGTGCGCTGGTTGTCGGTTGTGCTACCAAGGGTTGCCACGCACAAGGACTGAGTTTCACCGCGTGTGAACAGGGCAGAGCCGTGGGTTCTGGGTAAAAATCCGGGTTCAATGGCAATGGGGCGCACGGTTGTTGTGTTGCGACCGTCGATGCGCACGCCTTCTTTAAGGATGCGTTGGCGCACGATGGTTTTTTCAAGGGAGGCAAGCATATCGGGCACAGCTTTGAGAGCTGCCGTATTTTCTGCAAAGGCAGGGTCAGCGGCGATGGCTTCCAAAACTTTGGCTTTGATTGCGCTGCGAGCGTCTTTGCGGGTTAATTTTTCAGGAATTTGCAAGGCAGCGGCAAGGTCTGCCTGTGTTGCAAGTTCGGTGACTTTTTGTTTAAGGTTTGCGTCTTCGTCTGCCGGTGTAAAGTCCATTTTGGCTTTACCTGCGCGTTTTGCCAGTTCGATTTGCGCATCAATGAGGGGGGTTACTTGCTTGCGTCCCCATTCAAGGGCTTCGATGATCACGTTTTCTGCCACAAACTGGGCTTGACCTTCCACCATGACAACAGCATCAGCTGAGGCTGCAAACACGATATTAAGGTCTGAACGTTCCATTTCAGCCATGGTGGGGTTGAAGACGAAGTTGCCGTCAATGCGTCCGATGCGTCCGCCTGCGACGGGTTCTTCAAAGGGCAGGGGAGAGATCATGACAGCAGCTGATGCGGCGGTAAGGGCTAAGATATCGGATTCGTTTTCTTGGTCTGAGGAAAGAACAGAAGCTAAAACTTGCACATCTTGCATCAAACCTTTGGGAAATAACGGACGAATGGGGCGGTCAATGAGGCGAGAAACAAGTGTTTCGCGCTCGGAAGGACGGCCGATTTCGCGGCGGAAGAAGTTGCCCGGGATACGTCCTGCAGCGTACATGCGCTCAGAATATTCTACGGTTAAGGGGAAAAAGCCTTTGTCAACTTCAAGGGTCTGAGAACATACGGTGACAAGCACAATGGTCTCTCCACACTGAATGGTGACGGAGCCGTGGGCTTGGGTAGCCATGCGTCCTGTTTCAAAAATGATTTCGCGGCCTGCGGCTGTCACGGCAATGCGTGTGGGTTCTTTACGAAAACTCATGAGTCATCCTTCGGTATACGAGTAAACGGGGTTGTAAGGTGTACCTAGCAAACCTAGCAATGGTCTTGCTCCAAATGCCTTTATCCCGTGTGATGGTATGGTTTGATCAAGCCCCTTGCTATCCAACAACAAAGGGAGTGGGGACAGTCCCCAAAAACGCGTTTATACTGTAAATGCAGATATGTACATTCTACATGGAAACGTTGTAATGATGTAACCTGTTTGAATACGATGAGTTTGTAGCAAAAAAGCAAACAAGGTTACATGATAAGGATTGAAGCAAAAAAGGGGAAGCTTGCTCCCCCTTTTTTCAAACTATTTGCGCAGACCTAACTTTTCGATAAGCGCACGATAACGCTGAACGTCAACTTTTTTCAGATAGTTGAGGAGTTTGCGTCTGCGTCCCACGAGCTTTAGCAGACCTTGACGGGAGTGAAAGTCTTTTTTGTGGGTACGAAAGTGCACGGTTAAATCTTCAATACGGGCAGTGAGCAGGGCTACTTGCACTTCAGGAGAACCTGTGTCGCCCTCATGTTTAGCATGAGTTGTGATGACTGCCTTTTTTTGTTCAACATCCATTACCACAGCGATACCCTCCAAATGGGGTTGTTGGCGGCGTTTTTATGCCGCGCAGTTTGTGTTGTGTGTTGACCAAATCCATATCTGGTCAACCTTGCACTGCTTATCAAGCATGTGCCTAGTGCCATAGCCCCCGTAAGATCCGCCACTGCATGGAATCATAAGCGTTTTTTTCTGCCTCTACCAGCGCAAGTGGTTCATGCGCGAAAGAGGTAAGAACAGCAAGCGTTTGTGGTACGCATATGCCAGGGTTTGGCGTATTGTGTGCCAAAACAGCCATGCCTTGCCGTATTTTTGCTTCTTCCTCATGGTTTACGCAGATGGCGGGCCAATGGGGAAGCGCTGCTGTAACGGGCAAGGTGCGCTCATAAAGCAGTGCCGGATTGTCCAAAAGCGTGTCAAGCGACAACGCATCGTCCAAGCCGAACGGGTGGCTATACTCTCGTACCAAGTTAGTAAGCACAGCACCGCACCCTAAACGTATCCCCAAGCTGTGGGCCAGGGAGCGTATATAGGTGCCAGAACTGCACGAGATACGAAAGCGCACAAGCGGCAGATCAAGTGAAAGAACGTCCGCTTGTGAAATATGTATGGTTTTAGACTTCGAAGGGGCTTGTTTGCCTTGCCGTGCCAGCTTGTATAAGGGTTGTCCCTGATGTTTGGCTGCCGAATACGGCGGCACAGGCTGCACGCTCTCCCCAAGCCACGAAGTCACAACAGTTTGGACAGCTTCAGGTGTGACACTGTCCCAGGGCTTACTGGCCACAATGGTGCCGTCACTATCCCAGGTGTCTGTTTCTTCACCAAGGCGCACTGTTGCGGCATAGGTTTTGTGCCCGCCACTAAGAAGATACCCCGAAATTTTGGTAGCATGCCCTAAAAGTATAAGGAGCACACCTTGCGCCAAAGGGTCCAAGGTGCCGGCATGGCCGATTTTTTTTTGCCCTAACCGTTTAAGCCGTGCCACACATTGGGCAGAGGTTAAGCCTTGAGGTTTGTCAACTACCAAAACACCGTGCTGTTGTTCCATAAGAGAAGAACAATAGCCCAGATTGCAACACTTGTCCAGTAGGAAAAAAGGGGGAAAATGAGGAAAAAAGCGATGAAAAAGCGATGAAAAAGCGTTTACTTTTTTGGGGCTTCACAGCTATTTGGGCTGCAAAATCTTAAGACTATAAAGATTGTGAGTACCAAAGCAGATGTGGGTTTACACGATAGCAATGCGAAAAGTGTTCGCTGACGCTATGTCTTTTTTGCTTTTTTGTAGTGTGTCTTTTCTTCCAACAGCGTTCATCCTGCGTAGGTTGCTCAAAAAGGGCTAGATGGTAGGAAGCGGACAATTTTGGGAGTGGGCTCTTCCCCATGATCCGACAAAAATTGTCCAGCTGACGCCCCAAACAGCCCTTTTTAAACTGCTATTTAAAAGGGCACTTCATCCATGGTTGACGCTTCAGAAGGGAAGGGCGTTCCGTAATTGTTTGCCATGTCGCGTTGGTTTTGGTTGTTTTGCTGGGGGCGGCTTTGGCCTTGGAAGTCTTCATCACCACCTGCGTTGGCGTTGCGCCTGTCCAAAAATTGCACGCGTTGTGCTTTTATTTCGGTAGTATAGCGATCTTGCCCTTGCTGGTCTTGCCATTTGCGGGTGGTAAGGCTTCCTTCAACATAGACAAGGCTTCCTTTACTAAGGTAATTGGAGCAGGTTTCAGCCATGCGTTGAAATACAGAAACGCGATGCCATTCGGCGCGTTCAACCCTATTGCCTTCGCGGTCGGTGTAGCTTTCATCCGTGGCCACATTAAGGCTGCACACAGGCACGCCTGTTTGAGTATAGCGCAGTTCAGGATCGCGCCCGAGTCGTCCGATGATTTGTACTTTATTTAGCATACAATATGCTCCTTAAGGCTAAGGTTATTCCGTTTCTTTCCATTCGGTTTGCACTTTACGAACGACGCCTTCAATGGTAGCCAATTCATGCTGTGGGCATATGCCGATAAGCGGCGCGCCAGCGTCCACGTTTTCATTATGTTTAAAATAAACACCATAGATAACGCCCTCCGGCCCTGTATAGTAAAGGGGGAGTTCACGCTTCATGCGCGACATGATAAAAAGCTCCATACCATCTGTGACAGTTACAGAGGTACAGTTTGAATTTTTGATTTTAACATCCACCTGAGGCGTAAAATAGTATTTGGCCCGTTCAGGTGCAGGGAAAAGATGCAAGGCCTTTTGCAAAAGGATTTTGAGCACCTCATCCTTTGATAAAAAGTGCCTGATGGTCAAAAGCGGCGTTCCTGCCTCCACAAATTGGCCTTCAAGGTGACGTTCAATGGCGCACACTTGGCCTTTTTGGTGGGCGTAAATGGGTTTTAAATTGTGTTCACGCTCAATGGAGGCCATGAGGGTGCCTGGTTTTTCCTTCCACATGCCGGAAGGGCCATAAACACTGTGCCCTTCTTGGATATTTCCAAAGGTAATAACCCCTGTATGAGGCGCTGCAAGAACGATTTCCTCATAGGGTGACGCTTTAATTTCTTCAAGTAATTCAGTAACATCAAACATGAAAATAGTCCTTAACGATAATAAATATTGCGCCCGCCGACGGTGAGCATGGCTTGCCTAAGGTTTGCTCTGGCCTCTCTACGATCCCATACACCTTGAATATGCCCACGGGCAAGGGCTTTATAGGCGCCATGGTAGTGGGGCGGCATGTCCATGCCTGTGGTTTCTTTGATAACGCCAAGCCCGGCAAAGCCGATGTTTGATGAGCGCACAGCGTATTGATAGGGTGAACAGCCAAGGAAACTGGCCACAGGGCCGGCATAAGAATTGGTATCATACAGCACAATATAAAGGCCACCTGCCTCAATATAGCGGCGCACAGCCACAGTACAGCGGGGCATTTGGATAACACCATGGGTGCCTTCTTGAATCCGAATCCCTGCCGTTCCGTGCACATAGGCTAAGAAGGGATAGCTTTTTTTCATGGCGCGTTCAGCTGCTTCCACAAATTTGGCCCCTTCAGCAGCCCCCACGGAACCTCCGCGAAAGCTCCCCACAAGGTTGGCCACGGCAATCTTCATACCGTCAATACGGGCCGTGAAGGTGATGCACGAACTTTTAAGGCCTGTAGCTTCCTTGGCTTTGAGGAGTTTTTCGCTAAACGCTTCAAAGTTTAAGGGGTTTGTGGATTCCACCTCGGTGTTGAATTCGCGGATAGAACCTTCGTCAAACACGTTTTTCAAAAACCACGTATGCTCCATAGGGAAGTGGTGCCCGCAGTTTGTGCAAACGCCTGCAAATTCGCCATACAAATCAGGCGCCCATAAATCCAAACAGCCATGGGTTGCAGCATTGGGGCAGGAGATAGCAGCGTCTTTTTTAGCCCTATGGCTGATATAGGCCCATTTGCCTTTACGCGGCTTTGTATCATCCCATGGGGATAAGGTTGTGAGCTCACGAACCGTTTCCGGTTTGATTTTGGGCGGAGGGCTAGCAAGCTTAAAGGGCGATAGCAAACGCGCTTTTAATAATTGAAATTCCGCTGCCATTTCTTCAAAAAAGGCGCCAAGTTTTTGCCTGTATTGCGTATACACCGCATACTTGATTTTGGCAGACAAGCTGGCCCAAGAATCCTTGTAGCGCGTATGGAGCCTGCTCAAAAAAGGACGTCGGTCAAGATAGGCCCCTTTGGAAAGGCGTAAAAACTTTTTTTGCCGTTTGAGAACAAGGCGTTTACGGGCTATGGGGCTTAGGCTCCAGCGCACGAACACTTCGTCAAGGTTGAGGTCGGCTTTAGCCAAGCGGCGTAAAGCCATACTGCGCAAAAAGCCCACCCTGCGGACACGCACAACAGCTTCGTCTGTGGCACGGATCATTTCTTGGCGTAACGTGCGGTAAAAATCATAGTGGAACGGACGTGCCCCCAAAATGGGTTCGTCAATAACTTGGTCGATATAGCCAAATTCAAGGTTGTCTTTGGCGGTGATGCGCAGCTGGGTTGCGCAGTGTTCGATAAGTTCGGGTGTGGCCCGTTGCCCTTCGCGCAAACGCCCTTCAATGGCGGCTGCCCCTTCAGGAGAGATGACCGAATAATAGCCATTGGACAGCATAAGGCGTTTATCTGCTAACGAAATGGCCTCGGCACCGCCAGAGCCACCTTCGGAAAAAACCGCCACCATAGGTACGGTTAAGCCTGCCATTTCATAGATATTGCGGGCAATCTGTTGGGCTGCGCCAGGGTAATCCTCAACAGGGTACGAACCCGGCGTGAACACATAGGTATGGATGGGGATGTTTTCTGTTTCAGCTACCTGCATGAAATGCAGGGCTTTTGAATTGCCCCATGGCTTGACCGAGCCGCCGTTACGAAACTCTTCCCCATGGCCTTTTTCCTGGCCGATAACCATGATGAATTGTTTGTAATTTTTTTTGCCGCGCTTTCTGGTGATGGTGGCACGGGCTATGAGCATGCTTGGATCAATGCTGTGTTCGTCCTGTCCGCCGATTTCTGTAAAATTGTCATAGACGTTTTCTAAAATATCGCGCAGGCAAATACGCTGAGGATGGCGCACAATACGAACGCGATCCATGGGCGTTAAAAGCTTGTCCAGCTTTTTTTCCATAAATGAAAACAATTCTTCAAGCGTTACAAGCTCATCCAAAAGCGTTTGGTTTTGCCCTGCCGCTTGCTTGTTCACAACAGTACGTAGCCTGTTATCAAGAAGGTCTGACACATCATTGTGTTTGCCAGCAAACACGTCTTTTATGTAGTTTAACCGTTCCGTCAAATGATGGATCCGTTTTTCAATATCCATGGTAATCCTATATAAACGGGAAAATCCCTGCTAAAATTTAAGTATTCTTGCTGTTTGTGTACGAAGAAAGTCCACATTGCTTTTGAGCTCGTCACCGGCATTGTTGTGGCCTTTAAGCACAAGCTCGTCCAAAAATTGTACGCCGCGTTCTTTGACCTTGTCCAAATTTTCCCCCCAAACAATGCCAAGGGCAAGGTTTGGATCAAATTCTGTGGGGATGTCGTAGGCGGTATCTGTAGGCACATGGGTATGCATGTTCAACCAATCATGTTCGGGCCAGCTAAAATCTGTAATGCGCCCAACCCACGGGGTGAAACGGTTGGCAGGGTCCTCGGCAATGAGGCGGTATTCAATGCCTACGCCTTCAAAGGTGATGTCGTCTTGGGTGTAGCCCAAAGGATCACCAAGGCCAATGCGGATTTGTTCGGCAATGAGGTTGACGTTTCCTTCGCCTTTAACCTTGCTGATTCGTGCGGACACACCGTTTTCTACCTGAATTCTGGTGTTGACCTCCATCAAAAAGGGGTTGCCGTCACGGGTGACGATCCATTCCCAAGTGCCCACATTGTCGTAGCCAACTTCCTTTGCCATGGCTAGGGAGTGCTGGGTAATGTCATCAAGCACCTTGCCTGCGTCAAAACCGTATTGTATGGAGGAAGGGTCAAAACCCGGTGCGATTTCGATCCGTTTTTGCAAGCCTGTGGACTGAATAGAACAATTGCGCGTGCCAAAATGGACGGGATTTTCGCCAGACCTGTCAGAAACAATCTGCACTTCAAGGTGGTTAAAATCGCAAATACGCTGTTCAATAAGTACGCCTTCATCCTTAAACTGTCGCATGGAATAGTTGCGAATACGGCGGTATACGGTTCTGAATTGATCAATATCGTACACTTCCTCAATGCCCATGCCGCCGCCCCCCGCAGAGGCTTTGACAAGCACGAGCGGACGCGAAACCCCTTGCTGGAGCTGGAAATCATACAGGCTGCGAGCGATTTTTTCCGCTTCTTGTTCATCATAAATGGGCTTATCTGAGCCCGGAACCGTTGGCACGTTTAAGCTGCGCGCAAGGCGTTTGGTGTTGATCTTATCACCAAGGTTGCGGATAACACGCCATGAGGGGCCAATAAAAATAAGCTTGCGATCGCGTGTTGTCACACGCCTTGCAAAGCGGAAATCCTCAGCAAAAAAGCCATAGCCGGGATGTATGGCCGTGGCGTTTGCAATGTCTGCTACAGCTAATATTTCGTTGGCATCATGATATGAAGCAACGCGGTAGGTTGCAGAATCGCCACCCCACGCTCTGGCTTTTGTAACGTGACCTGATTGTTCATCTTCTGCTGTGTAAACAGAAACAAAATCTATGCCTAATTGGCGGCATGCCTCAATAATACGAACGGCGATTTCGCCGCGGTTAGCTACAAGAACTTTATGTTTCTCCACGTTTCCCTCTTCAAAAACTCGTTGAAGCACTGTTTATGCATTTAGGGTTTGAAAGTCAAATGGTGCTTTTTGGCACTGCTTTTTACGTTTGTCGGGGGCATGTTTTGTGCGTGCCACCCTTTGTCCGTTCCTTTTTATGTATGGATTATGATGAGTATATATACGTATTGTTATAAATATGGCGAGCTATTAATAGTGTTGTTGCTGGGCGTTGCGGTGAAGGATAGCACGCTTTTGAATTTCTAAGATCAGCTTGTCCAGCTTTGCTTCGTGGACAAGGTCAAGCTCTTCAAACGTTGCTGCGGCAATACCTTTGTCAGATATACGCACGATTTTACACATAAGCCCTTTCATATAGCGCTTGCCCGCAATGAACAGGTCGGTTTTTACGGTGGTGTTTGGTGCAATACGGGCTCTTGCTGTAGGCAGTTGAAAGCTCAAGCCGGTTGAGCTTATATCTTTAACTTGTGCAGGTTCACCGCTTGGTAAAAACAGCATGACGCCCGGTAGCTCTGCGCGGTACCTTTCACGGGCTCCTTGATAGTCATAGTGAATGGTAAAGCTCATTTTGCACCTCCTACACGCCGTTCTAATACAAATTCGACTCTACGGTTTTTGGCTCGTTCTTTTTCTGTGGTGTTTGGTGCTATGGGATTAAGGTCGCCATACCCAGTTGCTGTAAGTCGAACAGCTTCAATGCCACCATGGTACAGCTCTTTGAGCACATTAACGGCACGCAGAGCGGACAGTTCCCAATTGTCGTTGAATCTGGCTTCATGCGGAATTGGGGTGTTGTCTGTATATCCTCTGATATTGATATCTTGTTCACGATTTTTAAGGAACAGATCGCGAAGGGTACGCATAAACACGATTCCTTCTGGTTTGATGGACTCTGAGGCTGGATCAAACAGCACGTCAGAGGGAACCTGTAAGGTGATGGTGCCTTCTTCAAGCACGGCGTTTATTTTATCATCCATGGCATTTTCTGTGATAAAGGATGTAATGGTGTTGAAGGTTTTTCTTTGCTCCTGAATAGCTTGATTATGCGTAAGCACCATATCAAGCGATTTTTCGTCTTCCGGAAGTTGCTCAAATTTGATGTTTGCTTGAGTGTCTCCACCAAATTTTTCGCGAACGGAACTAAACGCTTCGTTAAAGCGTCTAGATTCTATGGAAGACATGGAAAGTAGAAGGACAAAAAAAGTCAACAGTAAAAGGGCAACGTCGCAGAAAGTTGCAAGCCAACCTTCGCCTCCGCCTTCTCCGCCTTCGCCTTCGTCATCGTTTAAATCAGCCATTTTGGGTCCGTTCTTTTGGTGGTAAAAAGGACGACAGCTTATCGTATACCAGTTTAGGGTTGTTGTTTTCTAAAATACATTTGGCCCCTTCAAAAATAATGTACAAAACCAGCTGCTCTTGCATGCTGCGCGCTTTGAGTTTATCGCCTAAGGGGATAAAGATCAGGTTGGCAATAACTGAGCCGTAAAAGGTGGTTAAAAGTGCAACAGCCATGGCCGGGCCAAGGTTTGCCGGATCATCCATGTTAGCCAGCATCTGCACAAGTCCAATGAGGGTTCCCACCATCCCAAAGGCAGGTCCAAGGCTACCTAGTTTTTGAAATACCGCAATACTGATATAGTGCCTGCGCTTCATGGATGTGATTTCAATGGAAACGGTTTCTCGAATCAGGTTTGGATCTGCGCTGTCGGCAATGAGCTGTGTCGCTTTTTTCAAGATGGCGTTTTCCGTTTGCACCCTTTCAAGGGCAAGCAAACCTTCGCGGCGGCTGATTTCAGCCACTTTCACCATGGTATCGACCACTTCGGCGGGTTTGGTTTTTTTTGTAAAAAACGCTTTTGCACCGGCGCGCATGGCCTGGATGACTTCCTCAGCAGGAAAACATATGAAAATAGAGGCAGAAACACCGCCTACAACAATCATAAGGCTGGGAATGTCGATAAAATTGCCGGGATCAGGTCCGATAAAAATGGCCCCCAGCACAAGGGAAAAGCCAATTAAAACACCTGATAGAGTCGCTATATCCATAAAATGATTGCTCCATTACTAAACTGAACAGTGGGATAATTAAGAACGCATAGTATAGCACCAATAGCAAAGATAAGCAAGAAGTCTTTGCTGGGCAGTAAATATTTGCGAAGGGCTTAACAGGGTGCCCGAAAAGTGCAATTGGCCTTGTCAGCCTTGGTTTTTATTGCTTTGGTAAAGAAGCAATAAAATACACTGCATTCGCAAGAAAACGTGTTCTTTTTTGTTTTGCGTTTTTTAAGCTGCCTGTAATGAAAGCGTAAAAATGTCATTGTATTCAAAAAATGAAGGTAACGTTTTAAGGCAGGCAGTCACATGGGCAAAGGTCTGTGGCAAGCACAAAGCAAAGGCCTCAAAAGACCAAAGGCAGTTTTTGCTGTTGGTTTTTTTGCCTTTGCTTTGTACTGTATGCCAAAGGTTTGCCCTTTGTAACAGATGATCCTTATTTTTTAGTCTTTGTCAGCCAAAAGCGCAGGGTTTTATAGAGCGCGTCTGCGTCAATGGGCTTTGTGATGTGGTCATCCATGCCGTGGGCAAGGCTTATTTCTTTATCTCCTTTCATGGCATGGGCAGACATGGCAATGATGGGGAGATCTGCAAATTGTGCCTGTGAACGTATGTTTTGGGTTGCGGTATAGCCATCCATAACAGGCATTTGAATGTCCATAAGTACGGCATCATACGTGTTTTTTTCTAGCATGTTCAAGGCTTCTTGCCCATCATTGGCAATATCTAGGGTATAACCTGCGACCTGCAGGATACCTTGGGCAACAATCTGATTGATTTCGTTATCTTCAACAAGCAGCAAGTGCCCGGTGGTAGGAGCCTCTTCAAAAGGATTTTCGCCAAGGTCATTACTGTTTTCTTGCTGTTGCAAAGCATTGGGGGCAAAAGGAAATACAACGGAAAAAGAAAAGGTAGTGCCTTTGCCAGGCTCGCTTGCTACACAAATTTCACCGCCCATAAGGTTTATGATGCGTTTTGAAATCACAAGCCCAAGGCCTGTGCCGCCAAATTTGCGTGTTACAGATGTATCTGCCTGTGAAAAAGCAGAAAAAAGCTTTTTTATTTGCTCAGGTGATAAGCCAATACCCGTATCGCTTATGATAAAGGTGCAATGCAGCTCTTCATTGTTATGTATGGTGCTTTCTGCTTCAAAAAGGACTTTTCCACCGGAAGCGGTAAATTTAATGGCATTGCTTATAAGGTTAAAGACAACCTGCTTTAAACGCAATGCGTCGCCTAGGATGACAATTTTGTCATGCTCACTGCACGAGATGTCTAAAAGGATGTCTTTTTCCGTGCACATATGACCATATAAATCCACAACATCTTGTCCGATACCGTTCAAGACAAAGGGGTGTTTTTCCATAGTCATTTTGCCGGCATCGATTTTAGAAAAATCTAAAATATCATTAATAATGCGCAAAAGGTTTTTGGCGGAAGTAATGCTTTTGTCCGCATAATCTTTTTGTGTGTCGTTCAGTTGGGTTAGACGCAAAAGGTGTAATAATCCCAAAATGCCGTTCATTGGGGTACGGATTTCATGGCTCATGTTGGCCAAAAACTCACTTTTCACCTTGCTTGCGCTTTCTGCCTCGTGCTTTGCCAGGCGCATGGTTTCTTCTGCAAGAATGCGCTGGGTAACGTCAAAGAACATGGCTCCCACACCTTCAAGGACTGAGTTTTTGCCAAACACGGGAAAAATTGCAGCGGCATACACCTTGCCAGAGGTATCAAAGGAAAAAATCGCTTCAGGCTGCATGGCTTCTTGTGTGGCAAAAACTTTTTCCTCATACGCGGCAATTTCGTCAAAGATTTTAGCGTCTAAGCCTGCTTCTTTATCGCTTTTTCCTTGAAGAAATGCATAGCTTTTTGTGAGTGATTCATAGTTTTTATTGGTCATGGTATAGCGCAGCTCAGAATCCTTTAAATAGGCCAAAGCTTCAGTGTTGTTCATGAAATTTTGCAAGGCCACTTGCCGTTTTACAACTTCATCAATGGCGTCTTTGACGCGTTCCTCTAATTCAAGGTTGAGCTTGGACAGCTGGCTTTCGGCATAGCAACGCTGCTGATCGCGTTTGATCATGTTTCCAAAGCCAATCATAAAAAGGATAGTGCCAAAAAGCCAAATAATAGCATGTGTGTTCACTAGCTTATTGATGTTGTCATTGGCAACAGCTTCAAAAGGAGCCATGGGAACAGTAACACTTATGCCTCCTCTGACCTCTCCCTCTTTATAACCTTGAAAGGCATGACATGGCATGCAACTTTCGATAACAAGTAACGGTTTGATAAACTGTAAATAGTCTTTTCCGTCCACTTTGCGTATTTCTGAAACCTCTTTTTTTTGGCCAGTTTCAAGCATTGCAAGGGCTTGGGCTTCCCATTTTGTAGGCTTATTGTCAGGTCGAATAGGATTGTTGCTGGTGATATGGCCTTGTACGCCTCCACTTGTGGCGCCAAGTTCATGCACCAGCCGTGTCATGTACGCAGGGTTTATCTTTGTAAGATGTTGGCCTGTGGTTGTGACGATGTCGCGCCCTTCCGGCTCAAGATAGGGGTTTGGCTGGGTTGTTTCGGTGATAGGTGCGTATACTCCGCCCAATATGGAATTCCAATTTCTGTAGATGACATCCTTTTCAAAGGCGGTACGAGCCTGGATACGGGCAGCCTCTACCTTGTAGGCATTTGTATTGTTTATGTTGAACCACAGCGAGGTTCCAAGAGCAAGTGTCCAGAACAAAAGCAACAATATAAACGCTACTTTTAATGAGATGCTGTGTCCTGTTTTTTCTGTATGCGATTGTAAAGTCATATGCTTACCTCAGCTAAAAAGGCTAGATTGAGTCAGTGCATGATTCATCATAGGTAAGAGGGGCGTTATTTTATGTACAATAGAGAGTTGTGAATAGTAACTCTGTTGGTAGCATAAGTTGAGAATACGATATTGTTTACAAAAGTGCAAATACTATTTTTTGTCACAATTTTTTTATGTGAGTGCGGCTAGGAGTTGCTTTGATTTACATGCCGAACTTCTTTTTTTAAAGCTATTGCCGCCCATAAGTACTTTTCGATAAAGAAAATGGATTTTTTGACGGAGTAAAAACGCCAAAAGCCCTGCATTGTGGTTTTTTGGCAGTTTGCTATGTTGCTGCGTTCTTTTTTTATAAAAAAGTGTCAGAAAAACGGATAAAATTGCCTTTTGCCAAAAAAGTGTTTTTTGTAATTCGCTTAAAATAAACAAGAATTTTGTTTTGGTATGCATTGTGCTTATGTAAAGGCATCAAGTACAAGGAGTGCTTCATGAAACGTGATCTTTTACGTACAGCCTCAACAATGCTCACCCCGGAAGAACAACGGATGCTGTTGCATATGGGAAGCATTATGGACGAAGAAGGCCCTGTTGTTGCCTATGATATGGATATCCGCGCAGGCATGTGCGTGGCCTTGTCAGACCTTGGCAGTGCGGTGAACGCTCTTTTGCATTTACTTGATGAAAGTCAAGTGCCCGAATACCTCACCAAGGATGTGCGCGGGCAGTATATGGGACTTATGGATCGCATAGGCAAAGCAGCAGGGCAAGCCACAGAAATGGTGGAACGATCCTACGCCCTTGATCAAGATACGCTGCTTGCTTTAGCCGTTGACGGTTCAAGTGTGCCCCAGTAGCTCAACACACTTTTAGGGTTTAACAGGCTGTTAAAGCAAGAATAAAAGGCGCATGACCTGTCGTGCGGCGGATATATTTTCTATGTATGTAAAGGCATGAATGCATTGGCATTTGTGCCTTTTTTGTGGTCCATAGCTCCTTGTGCCATTGTTCTTCTTTGACAACATACATTTTTGGTAGTGCAATGTGTTACAAAATGGAGGGGCTATGGCTTTTTCAATTCGACTATCAGAAGACGAAAAAAGATTGGCAGATAGCTATGCTAAAATGCATTCCATTTCCATAGGTGAGGCTTTCAAACGAGCGTTGTTTGAAAAAATAGAAGACGAAGACGATATTGCTGTTGCCAATGCATCCTATGAAGAATGGAAAAAGAACGGCAAACAAAGCAGACCAATAGAAGAATTATAAAAAGAGCTTGACCTATGAAGTATCGCGTAGAAACAACTTCAAGGTTTGATACATCTTTTAAAAAGCTCGATCATTACACAAAGTTGATCATAAAATCATGGATAACCAAATACCTTATAGATTGCGAAGATCCACCTTTACACGGTAAAGCCTTGGTAGCCAAGCATAAAGGGTTATGGCGATACAGAATCGGCGATTACAGATTGGTTTGTAGCATCGAAGACACTATCTGTGTTAGTATGGCTATCAATATCGGTCATCGTAAAGATGTGCATAAAAAACAATAGGCTGCAAGGCTAAAGATTAAAACTTCGTCTGTTCGCCCAAAATGCTGTCAGGGCTATATCCTGCCACGGCGGTTTCGTCGCTCCACAATTTATTGATATGGTCAACGGTTTCTTGAAACTCTGCCATGTTTTTGCGCGAAACGCCGGGATCGCGAGGCACCACCAATTTGTTGGGGTTCACAAATTTGCCGTGCTGTTTGATACGAAAATCCAAATGCGGGCCTGTGGATAGGCCTGTGGAACCAACATAGCCAATGGTTTGGCCTTGGCGTACACGCACGCCTTTGCGGATCCCCTTGCCGTAGCGCGACATGTGCGCGTACATGGATTCTAGCCCGTTGCTATGTTTAATGATGACTTGCTTTCCATAGCCGCCGTTCCAGGCTGCCAAGGTCACAACACCGCTCCCCACTGCCATGATGGGCGTGCCTGAAGGTGCGCCATAATCAATGCCTTGGTGGGGCCGAACCACGCCGGTGATGGGATGTTTTCTGCGCATGGTGTATTTTGAGGTGACGCGTAAAAAGGACAGCGGCGATTTAAGAATGGCCCTGTTTAAGCTCTCCCCCTTGGAATTATAATAAGTGGGGTTGCCTTGGGTGTTGCGGAAAAGGTAGGCTTCGTAAGGTTTGCCTTCGTTGATATAGCGTGCAGACAGGATCCGCCCGTATTCCAAAAACTTTCCGTCAACAGAACGTTTTTCAACAAGGGCTTCAAAACGATCGCCAACGCGTGTTTCACTGACAAAGTTGATTTCTGAGCCAAACACATTGGCAAGGGCAATGGCAAAGCCAATGCCTTCGCCGGTATCTAGAACCGCAGAAACAAGGTTCGTGCTCAGATCGCCGCTCACAGCGGCAAGCTCGGTTGTGTAGGCAACTTCTTCAACCTTTGCACTAAACGAGGCGCCGTCGCGCTGCACCATTAAGGTGCGCATTTTGTCCAATTGGTAGCCAAAGGCCATGGCTTCTTGGTTTTCAGCATCGCGTACAATGAAAAAGTCTTGGTCTAAACGAATGTTGGTCAGGGCTATTTCCGGCTTGGCGGCGGCTATGATGGCAACAATGTCGTTGGCACTGAACCAATCGCCCAAAATTTTTCCTGCGGTGTCGCCTTTTTGTACCACGCTGCGTAAAATATCTTGCCCTTGTTCATCTTGTTCAATGGTGTAGCGTGGGTTTTCTTCGTAAACTTGGGGCTCGTTTTTGACGTTTTTCAGCTCTTGTTCCAGCTCTTTGGCGTTTTGTATGGCCAACATTTGTTCATCAGCGGTAAAATCTTCGCTTGAAATATGGTCTTCTTTGCTGTCATAGGGTTCATTGGGGTCTGTTTCAGAATTGTTTGTGCTTTGCTCAATGGCGTTTAGTTCAGCATTTTCTTTTTGGGCAAGGGTTTCTTCGTCCATAAAAAAAGTCAGGATGGTATGCGGCAACCACGAGCTTGCACTGCTAAGGATTTTGCTTGGCAGTTCAGAAGAAAAAAGCATGATGGCAACAATGATACTAAGAATATATGGCAAAACAAGTCGGAAAGAAAATCTTTTCATATATAACCTTTGAAGGCAGCTGTGAAGAGGGTTCAAAGAAAACGGTAAAACACTATGTATGAGTTTAATTATTTGAATATATTAATTTTTTAGAGTTAGAGTCTAAACTTTTTCTAACTTTTCGTACTTTACTTGCTTATATATTAGCTGTATAGCATTCTACATACTGTTTTGTCTAGGAAAATTTGTTCAGGATTATTGTATGCGCTTGTTGTTGCAACATTTTGTGTGGCTTTTTTTTATTGTTCATGTGGGCAGCGTGGGCTTTGCCTTTGCTGTGTCCGACGAAAAAAAGGGCGCAACCTATACCGTTACGGCAAACAATGTGAACTTTCGTGTCGGAGCCGGCCTTGAACATGCCATCCTTGGACAGCTCCATAGGTCAACTAGCGTTCACGTTGTGGCAACAATAACGCATAAAGGGCGGCAATGGTGTCAAATCAACCACGGTAAAGGCACGGCCTTTATCGCCAAAGCCTTCCTTAAACCCTATGAAGACGCCTCTAAAGCCACTATAAAAACAGGGTCAACACCACCTTTGCATGACAATGCAGCGCACGACAAGCCCCCTTATGATACTGCAAATGCGTATTTTGATGCGCCTTTAACGAGCACGCAGGACGAGCCCTTTACGTGGCCCATTGTGCATGTGCGAGGCGATGCAAGCTTTGAAGTGCACAGCCCCATAACAAAGGCCTCTCAGCTTGATTTTACCATTTTTCGTAAAGGCATGGATAAAGACGGGCCCGCGCTTTTGGTTTTTGGCGGAATCCAAGGTGATGAACCCGGCGGCTTTTCTGCGGCCAGCCTTTTGGTCACACATTATGACATTACAAAAGGGGCCATGATCATTGTGCCTAATTTGAACTTTCCAAGTATCGTTGCGAAAAAGCGTGGTTTTTCAGGTGATATGAATCGCAAATTTGCCGAGCTTGCAGCAAAGGATCCTCAATACGCCCAAGTGCGCAAAGTCCAACAGCTTATTTTACAACCAAGCGTTACAAGGGTGCTGAACCTGCATGACGGTTCAGGTTTTTACAGTCCAAAACATGTCAACGCCTTGCGCAATCCAAAACGCTGGGGGCAAAGTGTTATTATTGATACAGCCATAGGGCCAAACGGTACCGACCTTGCCAAAATAGCTACGGATACGGCTGTAAAGGTTAATGAAAAGCTCCTTGATTCTGCACACCGTATTTCTGTACGCAATACCCACACGGACAAGGGCAATGCAGAAATGGCCAAAACCCTTACCTGGTTTTGCATGCGCAACGGTAAAGTGGCCTTTGGCCTTGAAGCAAGTAAAGAATTGAACGTGGCTGAGCGAGCCTATTACCATTTACAAATGGTTGAGCATTTTATGGAGCAAGAGGGGATCCATTTTACGCGCCGCCTTGAACTGACGCCAGAAGGCATAGTTAAAGCCCTGCGCGAAAATGCCGACTATGCCTTGCTCGATCCGTGTATATTGCTGCCTTTGCGTGACATAAGGCCACGCCTAAAAGGCGAGCTTCCCCTTGTTCGGTCCGCAGGGCACACCAGCACAAATCCGCTATTGGCTGTGGTTAATACGCTAAAGGACGGCAGAACAATCCAAATCCATAACGGCAATAATTTGTTGACACGCAGTCAGGTGCGCTGGCTTGAGGCTGACACCTCCATGGATAGCTTGACTGTGCAGGTTGACGACACCTTGCGTCAAGTACCCTTTGGACAGGTTGTGCCCGTAGAATCCCATTTTATGGTGCCTTCCATGCCGGGATACCGCGTCAATGCCATAGGAGCGCGCGCACACCCCACGGATGAAAGCGGTATTGTATTAACAAAAAAGGATTTTTTGGAACAATATTCTATTGATAAGCACGGCAACTTTTTTCGTGTTGAAGTGTACCGCGAAAATTCCCTTGTGGGGATGGTGCTGGTTGCTTTTGGTCAAAAGCAGGTTGCAAGCGCGAAGGCTGTGACTGACAGATAGTTTGCAAGGTGCCTGCTTGTCAGGTTGTCCTAACAGGCT
>CAYJIX010000038.1:0-23009 GCA_964370375.1 uncultured Desulfovibrionaceae bacterium
GTTGCGAGTTCGAGTCTCGTTTCCCGCTCCATTCCTATTTGATCCCACACCCTTGCCGTACCTGCTGCACGAAATAACAGAGCGATTTCCGGTTTTGCGTGCTATCGCCTTGTTTTTCAAGGTGCTTGATGTTTTTCATCAAGCAAGGGTTAGGTTATAGGGAAAAGTTGCCTTTTTTGCTGTGCAAAAGCATAAGGGTGTATTGTTCTTAACAGCTGAAGGCGTTGCCTTACAGCAAGAGCGCCTGTGTTATGATTTTCATGGCCGGCAGCTAAGAAACAAATTTATAGGAAGGGCCGTTGGCCCATTAACGCAAAGTTTACGGATACCAAGAGCAGTTGTGCTTTTGTCGTTTTGAAAAGCAGAAACGAACAAAAGAGCGCAACAATTATGACAAACGCGGTTCATATCTGCGCTCTGGCTCTGAAATTTCGTTACCTACATGCAACCAAAGGGAGAATTGTTATGGGCAAGGAAAAATTTACTCGTACCAAACCGCACGTAAACGTTGGTACTATCGGTCACATCGACCACGGTAAAACCACTCTGACCGCAGCCATCACCAAGGTTGCTGCCATGAAACAAGGTGGTAAGTTTGTGGGCTATGACGAAATCGACAAAGCCCCAGAAGAAAAAGAACGCGGTATCACCATTGCCACAGCTCACGTGGAATATGAAACCGAAAAGCGTCACTATGCACACGTGGACTGCCCAGGTCACGCTGACTACATCAAAAACATGATTACTGGTGCTGCCCAGATGGACGGCGCTATCATCGTGGTAGCTGCAACCGACGGTCCCATGCCTCAAACTCGTGAACACATCTTGCTTGCTCGCCAAGTAGGTGTGCCGAACATCGTTGTGTTCATGAACAAATGTGACATGGTTGACGATGCTGAATTGCTTGAACTGGTAGAAATGGAAGTGCGCGAACTTCTGTCCAGCTACGGCTTTGAAGGCGACGACGTGCCTGTGGTACGCGGCTCTGCTTTAAAAGCTCTTGAGTCTGACAGCGCTGACGCTGACGATGCAAAATGCATCTTAGAATTGCTTGACGCCCTTGACAGCTACTTGCCTGATCCTGAGCGCGACATCGACAAACCCTTCCTTATGCCTATCGAAGACGTGTTCTCCATCTCCGGCCGCGGTACAGTTGTAACCGGTCGTGTTGAGCGTGGTATCATCAAAGTTGGTGAAGAAGTTGAAATCGTTGGCGTTAAAGAAACAACAAAAACAACCTGTACTGGTGTTGAAATGTTCCGCAAGCTCCTCGACCATGGTGAAGCTGGCGACAACATTGGCGCACTTTTACGTGGCGTAAAGCGTGAAGACGTGGAACGTGGTCAGGTTCTTGCCGCACCCAAATCCATCACTCCTCACCGCAAATACAAAGCCGAAGTGTATGTCCTTTCTAAGGAAGAAGGCGGCCGTCATACTCCGTTCTTTACCGGCTATCGTCCCCAGTTCTATTTCCGTACCACGGACGTAACCGGCGTGATCTCCTTGGAAGAAGGCGTTGAAATGGTTATGCCCGGTGACAACGCTACCTTCAACGTGGAACTCATTTGCCCCATCGCTATGGAACAAGGTTTGCGCTTCGCTATTCGCGAAGGTGGCCGTACTGTAGGCGCAGGCGTTGTGACCACAATTGTGGAGTAAATCATGCGTGTGAACATTTTGCTTGCTTGTACAGAATGCAAGCGCCGTAACTATGCTACGGTAAAAAACAAAAAAAATACTACGTCTCGTGTGGAATTGAACAAATATTGTCCTTGGGACAAGAAGCATACAGTCCACCGCGAAACCCGCTAGTATATGCAATTCCCCTTTGTCTCGTCTGAAAAAGCTGGCATTAGGGAAAATGACTAACGATACGTGTGGCTTTAGAAGCAAACATATTCGATAGCATTACTTCATACATACTTGGTAGCGTCTTTGGGCGCTACCAAACTCTGAAGGGCAGTAGCTCTAACGGCTAGAGCGCCGGTCTCCAAAACCGGATGCTGGGGGTTCGAATCCCTCCTGCCCTGCCATTTTTTTTGTGTTTTACCCAATGAAACCGCGGATCGGCAATTAAGAAAAAGGGGGCTTTACGCGCGCCCTTATAACGGCCGAACCCAATGTAATAGACACAACTGCGAATCAGTATACAGGAAGCAGCATGTCCAAAAAAACATCAAACGCACAAGAAAAGCAAGGGCTTATAGCTAAAGCTGGATCGTTTAAAAGCTACCTTGATTTGTCAAGGGCTGAGCTTCGCAAAGTGACATGGCCTACGCTTAAAGAAACAAGGGTCACTAGCCTTGTGGTCTTAGGCTTTGTTGTGGTCATGTCTATTTTTCTAGGGCTTGTGGACCTTGGGCTTTCAAAGCTTATTGCCTCCATTCTTGCTGCCTGATTGTGCAGGGAAAGCGTTCAAAGCATTTTAACAACACTGCTGTTTTTAGAACGATGTTGTGTCTTTTATAAGGCATAGCATAAGTGGTAAAAAAGTGCTGTAGCCATTGACTTAACAGTTTGAAAGGTATTTACATACCCCGTTGTAGGAAACGCCATGACGACGATTGATACAAACCCCGATTTGGAACAGGTTGAAGCTGTACAAGCCATAGAACCTGCTGCAGAGCAGGGAAGTGCACCCATGGGTGACATAGATGCAGAGTCGAGCAAGGCGCGTTGGTACATTGTGCACACCTATTCCGGGTTTGAGATGAAGGTGGAAGCCACCATCAAGGAAATGATACGTACGGGGCAGGATAACGGACTTATTCATGAAGTTATTGTGCCTACTGAAAAAGTGATAGAGCTTGGTAAGGGTGGTGCAAAACGCACAACCACTCGCAAATTTTATCCCGGCTATATCATGTTACGTATGACCATGACCGATTATTCATGGCATTTGGTTCAGACCATTCCCAAGGTGACAGGTTTTGTAGGCGGGAAAAACCGCCCTGCACCCATGAAAGAGCATGAGGCCCAGCGTATCCTGTCTCTTATGGAAACACGGCAAGAACAACCAAGGCCTAAGTTCAGCTTTGAACGAGGCGAGGAAGTTCGCGTCATGGATGGTCCTTTTGGCGGCTTTAATGGTGTTGTTGAAGATGTAAATTATGACAAAGGCAAACTACGCGTGTCTGTATCGATTTTTGGCAGACAAACACCTGTAGAGCTTGATGTTATTCAGGTATCAAAGGGTTAAGAACAGCTTGTCAGGGCATTATTTTTTAAGCTCAGCAATCGAATCACTTCTTTGAGTTTAGCTTATTTCCTTAACAAACACTGTTCAGGCAACGACTTTGCCCGATGACTCATCTTGGCAAGGTTCGAACAAATAGTGCATTTTGTTGTAATGCTTTTATGTATATGTGGAACATTTTTTGTTGAGTGCGTAACTCCTTACTAAAGGTTGAAATAGAATGGCCAAGAAAGAAATTGCCAAAATCAAGTTGCAAATTCCTGCCGGCGCAGCCAATCCTTCACCGCCAGTTGGTCCTGCTTTGGGTCAGCATGGTTTGAATATCATGGCATTTTGCAAGGAATTCAACGCAAAAACCCAAGACCAAAAGGGCATGATCATTCCTGTGGTCATCACCGTATATGCGGATCGCTCTTTTACGTTTATCACCAAAACACCTCCTGCTCCTGTGCTTGTTCTCAAAGCAGCCAAGGTCGATAAAGGTTCTGGTGAACCAAATAAAAGCAAGGTTGGCTCTATTTCGCCACAGCAAATTGAAGAAATTGCTAAGCTGAAAATGCCTGACCTTACCGCCAAAGATTTAGATGCTGCCAAACGCTGCATTGAAGGCACAGCCCGTAGTATGGGCATTGAAATCAAATAGTTTTTACTGTTTATGCCGCGTCAGTTGTACTGCCTTTATATAAGGGCAGGAGATGTTGGAAAGTTAGCTTTTGAAAGGATAAAACTATGCCCAGATTCGGGAAAAAATATCGTAAAGCGGTTGAAGGCCTTGATTTGACACAGCGCATTGCTATTGAAGAAGCTGTTGATAAATCACTGGCAGCTTCTTTTGCCAAGTTTGACGAAACCGTAGATGTTGCCATTGGCCTTGGTGTTGACCCCAAGTATTCTGACCAAATGGTACGCGGTGCCGTATCTCTTCCTCACGGCCTTGGAAAAACAGTGCGAGTTGCTGTGTTCTGTAAGGGTGAAAAAGAAGCCGAAGCAAAAGCTGCCGGTGCAGATTTTGCCGGTGCAGAAGAGCTTGTTGCTAAGATCAAAGACGGCTGGACAGACTTTGACGCTGCCGTAGCTACTCCTGATGTTATGGCTCTTGTGGGTCAAATTGGCCGAGTGCTTGGACCTCGTGGTCTTATGCCCAATGCTAAAACAGGAACGGTAACCTTTGACGTTGCAAAAGCAGTCGAAGAGCTTAAAGCCGGTCGTGTTGATTTTAAAGTTGACAAAGCTGGCGTATTGCACGCTCCTTTAGGTAAGGTTTCCTTTGGAACCGAAAAGATTTTGGACAATTTAAAGGCTGTTCTTGACGCAGTAAATCGCTTAAAGCCGTCTTCTGCCAAGGGAACCTATATGAAAAGCATGGCTATTTCTACCACCATGGGCCCTGGCTTTAAGGTAGATGTGACCTTGGTTCGAAAGTTTTTGGAAGGTTAGTTTTTGTATAGCCCTTTTTTAAACTTAGGGGCTATTACTACATTGATAAAACAAAGGGCTGTTTGCAGATTTATCTGCTTATATCACAAAATACTACTTTTTAGTATTTGTATGAAAGCTTTTTGAATATGTAGCATAAACTGTGTTTTTGCTACTTTGGTTATGGTTTGGGAATTCGAGTCGAAGAAAGCAGGTGGCTTTAATGCCTTAATGTCCTGCCTAGACAACGCTTTGGCTCGGCTTTTCATCATGCAACCCCAACGTGTCGGAGTATCACGTGAATAGATCTCAAAAAATCGCCGCAGTTGAGCAGATTAGAGCGAAAGCAGCTACTGCCAGTATTGCGGTGGTCACAGAGTTCAAGGGGATGACGGTTGAAGAGCTGACACGCCTTAGGGTAAAAATCCGCGAAAGCGGCGGCGAATGTCTTGTCGTAAAAAATACCCTAGCGCGTATCGCTTTCACTGATGGTGTGCACGACTCCATTAAGGATATGTTCAAGGAAAATTGTGCCATTGTGCTCGGCTATGCTGATCCTGTGGCCACTGCCAAAGCAGTTACTGAGTTTGTAAAATCAAGCAAGCTCTTTACAGTCCGCCATGCCAGCCTTGAAGGTAAGGTGCTGACTGCTGCTCAGGTTGATAACCTTGCCAAACTCCCAAGCAAGGAAGAATTGCTTGGCAAGTTGCTTGGTACCATGAACGCTGTGCCCACCAATTTTGTATCCCTATTTGCAAATATGGTTCGCCCGCTTCTTTATGCGCTTAAAGCAATTGAAGAGAAAAAAGCTGCCTAACCTTGTATTGCAAACAACAAACCTAAAGTAAAACAAGCCAAAGAGGAGACTACCCATGTCCGCTACCAAAGAACAAGTTGTTGAGTTTATCTCCAACATGACCGTACTTGAACTTTCTGAATTTATTAAAGAACTTGAAGAAAAATTCGGCGTTTCCGCTGCTGCTCCTGCCATGGGCATGATGATGGCTGGTCCTGCCGCCGGTCCTGCTGAAGAAGTAGAAGAAAAAACCGAATTTGACGTCATCTTGAAAGATGCCGGCGCCAACAAAATTGGTGTCATCAAAGTAGTGCGCGCCTTGACAGGCCTTGGTTTGAAAGAAGCCAAAGACAAAGTTGACAGCGCTCCTTCTACCTTAAAAGAAGCTGTGTCTAAAGAAGAAGCCGAAGATGCACAAAAGCAGCTCACTGAAGCTGGAGCCACTGCTGAAGTAAAATAAGTGCTAAATTTATAGAATTTGTAAGCATGCAGCACTAGGTTTGAACGTATTTAAGGTTTAAGGCTTAGCTGAATGTAAGCAATTGATTCTGTATGGTTAGAATAAGTAGCTATGCAAAAAAAATGGTTTTTATTTTTTTGCATAGCTCTTTATTTTTTAGAGCCGTCTTTTTTTATCTAGCTAAAGCTTAAAAAGTTAATTTTTTTATACTTTTTAGCAATGGTTTTTCAGTGCGTAAGCTGTTGTTTTGTTAGAAAATTGGAAATGGCATTTTTTTTGCAACATAAAAAAATAGGCAAAAAAAGACTTACTCATCAGCAAATCTTGCTTTTTTGCTTTACAAGGTTTTTAAAGTTTCGTAATATGCTTTCTTGTTGAAGTAGGTGTTTTATTAACGTTCTTATTAAAGTTTGAAGGAGAGGGGTATGAAGAAATTAATGATTGGCTCCGCACTATTTGCGTCCATGATGTTAATCCCTGGTTTATCAGCTACAGCTGCAGAAGGCATGCGCTACGAAATTGCCGAAAGCACAGGCAATTCAGGCGCACAAACAAGCCTTCTTGAAACGGTAAAATCCGTTCTTTCAGTACATAAAGGTTTAAAATCTATTCAAGAAAATCGCGAAGTTGCAGTGCATGAATTAAGAGCTTCAAAAGCTGGCTATGGCCCGCGCATTGATGTGACTGCAAGTGCAGGCTACAGCTATTTGAATGATTCAAGTGCTCGCCAGCTTGGTGAAGAAGATGGCATGAATTTCGCTACAAGTGTTGGTGTATTGTTAACCCAGCCCATTTGGGACGGCCTTGCAACGTATAGCCGTGTGCGCGCCAGTGAAGGCGTGCTGGAATCAGCAAGCAATCGTGTTATCAATAACGCAACAACCTTAGCCCTTGATGGCCTTATCGCGCATGTCGATTTGATTTGGCGTAGAGAAACACTTCGTCTTTCTGAACAAAATGTGGAAGTGCACCGCGAAATTTTGCAAGCTACTCAAGATCGTCAAGCTACCGGTGTAGACACGATGGCGAACGTTACACAAGCACAGGGCCGTCTTTCTCAAGCTTTGTCATCTTTAACGGCTTCTCGTTCCTCCTTGGTAGAAGGCGAAGCTAGCTACAGACGCCTTACTGAAAGACCTGTGCCTGTTTCCCTTGAAGCCGTTCCGCAACCTAAAAATATGTATAATACGGTTGAAGACGTGCTTGCTATTGCACAAGCCAACAACCCTGAACTCAAAGCCTATTTAGCTGACGTGCGTACAGCACAAGGTGAAAAAGGCATGGCAGCTGCAGCTTATTCTCCTGTAATCAATCTTGAAGTGGGTCCCTCCTACTCTAATCGTGAAAATGTAGCTGCTCAATGGGTTGCCAGCTTTGATGCTATGGCTACTGCTAGCTGGAATATTTTCAATAGTGGTGCTGATGTTGCTGCCAATAAAGCCGCTGCTGCTCGCGTTCGCGAGTATCGTCAAACTGCTATGAGCTATTTGGATGATTTGCGTTTGCAAGTTCAGAACACTTGGACACAGTATCAAACTGCCGTTGAACAGCTTGCTTTGCATGAAGAATCCTATAGATACAATGTGCAAACACGTGATTTTTATATGGAACAATTCCTTTTGGGTCAGCGCACACTGCTTGACGTGCTTGACGCTGAAAGCGAAGTGTTCAACACCGCCACCCAAGCTGTAACAGCACGTGCTAACATTGTTATCACTAGCTATCGTCTTTTCGCTCTCGCCGGTATGCTGATGCCCGAACTTGGCATTAGCCCTGAATCAGTCCTTGTAAAGCCTGAGACCGTCGAAGAATAACAGCTTATTTCTATACTAAATAGCCGGGTGCAGTTGCTCTCGGCTAGCTATCATGCAGTTTTTTCTTACAAAGTATGATAGATGCAAACAATTAAAGAGCAGTATGCTTTGGATAATAAACAAGCATCCTGCTCTTTAGCTTTTTTATTGATAGTCTTTAGACTTGATTTTGTGTGTTTTTCCCCTCATAGTTTATTCATCGATACTTTTTACATCATTGACATTTATAGCCAAAAAGGGCAAACTATTTACAAATAGGTAATTTTAGGCTGTTGGGCATGTCTTTGGGGAAGAACGTGTTTTAAATCAAGCTTATTTTCAAGCTATGCTCAAAAGCATTTATATATGAACAAGTTTGTTCATATAGTTGTTTTTTGCGCATGTAGAGAGCTTTTTGATTTAAAAAATATAACCAAACTAATTTTTTAGTAGATATGACATGGTTTGCATCAGTAACTATGTTGCATGATATCGATAAGGTTATGCATGTTTTTTTAGGGTGAATCCTCTATATTGGTTGATACGAATACAGTGTATATACGTTTTGGATTCTACTTTTACTAATTTTTATAAACAAAGCAGATAACGGTATGAGCACATCAGAAAAAGTTCAAAAGCCGGCTCAATCCATAGCAGATATTATGGCTGCCCAAGCACCTGAGAATCGTCAGGCTTCTAATGCGACAGGCATTGCACCTGCTGAAGTGGATTTTATTCCCTTTTTGTTGCGCAGTATGAGCAGCCTTCTGCGTTTGCGGGGCAGAAATGTTTCACCACAATACCTGTATTCAGGGCTTACAGGAGTATCTGAAGTTACACCTGGTGAGTGTATTCGTGCCGCTGCAAGGGCAGGATTGCATGCTCGAATAGTTCCACGCGCAAAAATGGATGATATTTCTCCGCTCACCTTGCCTTGTATTTTGCTATTGGCTGCTAACCGCTCATGCGTATTGACGGAATTAGAAGCTGATACGGCAACGGTTATTTTTCCAGAAACAGGAGAAGTTTCGCAACAAATCAGCCGTGATGATTTGACGAAAGAATATACAGGCTATGCAGTGTTTGGAACTGTTGAAGCTCTTCCGGATAAACGCATAGATAGCTTACGTATACCTGTAGGGAAAAGATGGTTTTGGGATGCCATCAAACATTACGCGCCCATTTATCGTCATGCTGCTTTTGCCAGTATTATTATAAACCTCATTGGGCTTGGAAGTCCTTTGTTTGTTATGAATGTGTACGACCGAGTGGTTCCCAATAATGCAATAGATACCTTATGGGTTTTGGCTGCCGGTATTATTATAGCGTATGTGTTCGACTTTTTATTGCGATCTTTGCGGCGGTATTTTGTAGACCTTGCAGGCCGTAATGCGGATGTTGTTATTTCAAGCATGCTGGTGGATAAAGTGTTGACCATGCGCCTTGATCATAAACCTGAATCTACCGGTGCCTTGGTCAATAATTTGCGCGAATTTGAAGCGCTTCGCGAATTTTTTAGTTCCTCCACGTTGCTTTCGTGCATAGATTTGCCATTCCTTGTTTTGTTCTTGTTACTTTTAGGGTATATTGGCGGCCCTCTTGTTCTACTTCCCCTTGTAGCCATTCCGATCATGCTTGGCGTGGGGCTTTTGTTGCAGTCTATGGCTAAACGCGCAGCAGAGCGTAGCTATACTCAAAACATGCATAAAAACGCATTGCTTACTGAAATAGTGGGCGGACTTGAAACGTTAAAAAGCTGCATGGGCGAAAACCGCATGCAGAGGCTTTGGGAAACTGTGGTGGAAGAATCTGCACAAGCCAGCACAGAAAGTAAAAAATACGGTTCCTTGGCTGTGGGTTTTTCAACCTTTGTTATTCAGTTTGTCACTGTAGCAATGGTGGTGTGGGGTGTTCACCTTATTGCAGCAGGTGAATTGACCATGGGCGGGCTTATTGGCGGTAATATTTTGGCAGGTCGTGCCATGGCACCGCTTATGCAGATGGCAGGCTTGATCACAAGGTTCCAAAACACTCGTATATCTATGGAAGCACTCAATATGCTTATGGCGTTACCTTCAGAGGATCGTCAAGAGCGCGCTAGTGTTGATTTTGGACCTTTAGAGCCTTCATTTACACTTGAAGATGTCAGCTTTGCCTATCCTGGTGCTGCCCGTTTGGCGTTAGAGCATGTTTCCCTACGTATTGCCCCAGGCGAAAAAGTGGCTATTGTAGGTAAAATGGGATCGGGTAAATCTACTCTTATTCGGTTGCTTATTGGCTTGTACCAACCTCGTGAAGGTGCGGTAAAATTTGGTGATGTGGATATTCGCCAAATATCAGGAGCTGTTTTACGTTCTCGAGTAGGCTTTGCACCGCAAGATACTACGTTGTTTTACGGCACTGTTCGCGAAAACATAGTGCTTGGCGATCCTTGCGTAAATGATCAGCGTATGCTGCGAGCTGCGCAAATTTCAGGTGTTGCAGATTTTATTCGGACCAATCCGGATGGGTTTGGAGCACAGGTTGGCGAACAAGGCAAGGGCTTATCCGGCGGGCAACGACAATCTGTTGGTTTGGCAAGGGCCCTTGTGCGCGACCCAGAAGTGCTTATACTTGATGAACCAACGAGCAATATGGATACAGCTTCTGAGTTTATGTTTCAAGAACGCCTGATGACAAGCTTGAAACGAAAGACTTTGATTTTAGTAACGCACCGGATGAGTATGCTTAAGGTGGTGGACAGGCTCGTTGTAATGGATGGCGGCCGCGTCATTGCAGATGGTCCTAAAGATGAAGTTCTGCAAAAAATGCGTACAAAGCGTCCTGCACCGACTGCGGAAAAAAGCGCTGATAAAGCAGCAACTGAGTCAACCAAACCTACAACCGAGGCATCTAACGGCAACGATCCTGCAAAACCGTCAATCGCCGTAGTACAACGAACCTAGGTATGCAGGATGATGCAACCTTTGTCTTTTACATAGGATGGAATACATATGAAGAATAACGATGATATGCTTTCTGGCAGACCATCATTGAATACTGGTGCTGACCAGAAAAATGATTCAGGTAAAAAAGCATCTGGTCACGCTTTGCGTCAGGATGAACTTGAATACGCTGATGTGGTAGAAGCTGCATTGCAGCGTAAACCTACAAACCAGGCACGCTTATTGTCTGTTGCTACAGCTTTGTTTTTGTTAAGCTTTTTTGTATGGGCTTCATGGGCTGAAGTGGACGAGGTAACCCGTGCGGAAGGGCAAATTATTGCCTCACAGCGTACCCAAACTATTCAAAACCTTGAAGGCGGTATTTTGCAGGCCATCTTGGTCAGCGAAGGGCAGACTATTGAAAAAGACCTGCCCTTGGCGCGCCTAGATAATGCCATGGCTGAAAGTACGTTAAGAGATGCCGAGAACAAAACATTAGAACTTAGGGCCAGCATCATACGGCTTGAAGCAGAGCTAGAAGGTGTAACACCCTTTTTCCCTGAAGAGCTCAAAGAAAAAATTCCACAAGTTGTATCAGATCAAGAATCCACTTGGGCAGCTCGAAAACACCAGCAAGAAAGTGAACTTCTGTTGCTTAAGTCTCAATATGATCAGCGCCGGCAGGAAGTGGAAGAGCAGCTTTCGCGTAAACGTTCTGTGGACCGTAGCCTTGCTTTAGCCATTGAACAACGTAATACAGCCCTGCCGCTCTTGCAGCGAAAAAACTTTTCGCGCATGGAGTTTTTAGAGATTGAACAAAAGGTAGCTTCCCTTGAAGGGGAGATGGATTCCTTAACCGCGGCCATTCCTAAAACTCAATCAGCTGCTGAAGAAGCCTTGCAACGCATAGAATTTCGTAAAGCAGAGATTGACACAGCCATCACCGAAGAAATTAATGAAAGACGTACTGAGCTCAATTCATTGCGCGAAGCCTTAACTGCAGGCAGTGACAGAGTCACACGAACGGAGTTGCGTTCTCCTGTACGCGGTATTGTAAAGCAGATCCACCTCAATACCATTGGCGGCGTGGTAAAGCCTGGTGAGTCCATTATGGAAATTGTGCCGCTTGATGACACCTTGTTGGCGGAAGTCAAGATAAGACCTGCCGATGTGGCATTTTTGTACCCCGGTCAAAAAGCCATGATGAAGTTTTCGGCCTATGATTTTGGAGTATATGGTGGCCTTGAATCTGTCCTTGAACAGATCAGTGCTGATACTATTGAGGATAAACAGGGTGAAGTTTTTTACCTTGCCAAGCTTCGTACTCAAAAAAACGGCATCACGTATCGTGGGGAAGTGTTGCCTATTATTCCGGGCATGGTAACGACTGCTGATATTTTGACCGGTCGTAAAACCATTCTGGATTATCTTTTAAAGCCCATTTTGAAAGCACGTCAAAACGCTTTGCGTGAAAGGTAGGAACAGCTTCATGGACAACCGCGCTTCTGCAAAAAACGTTCGACTTCGTAGTTTTTGGGCTCTTTTTGTCCTTATGATGGTCGTTGTGGGTGTTATATCTGTTTTTGCTGTATATACCATCCGCAATGCTGCAGAGAATCTGAACGCAAATTTGCAGCTTACCTTAGGGGCGAACGCCCAAACGGAAGCTTCTGATATTGCCAGTTGGATTGACAATGCTCAAATAAATACATCGCGTTTTGTGGAAAAGGATATGCTGCGCTTATTTAGTGCAGAATCTTTGCTGAGCAAAAGAGACGATCCAAACATGTCCAACCAAGAGGATAGGCGTCGCCTTAAGAATATGTGGCCGCTCATCACTCAGCAGTTGGAGCAGTTTGTCGCAGAAAACGACTTTGTATCCAGCGAGCTTTGGGATGCGGACTTAGAGCGTCTGCTTGACAGTGAGACACAGCAAAAGTCAAACATTGAGGAAGAAAAGCAAGCCCTGCTTGCAGCTATACAAACAGGCGTTGCACAAATCACGCCTGTGTATGATTCTCCTCAAGGTTTAGTGCTTAGCATAGCTCAACCGATCTTACCTCCTGCCTATACGGACATGCCGTCTGATACTCCGGTAGCTGTATTGCTTGTACACGTTTCACTTAAAAAAACCATATCTCCTCTTATAAATACAAGACCAGGAGAAGACTCGCGCCGTACAAGGCTTATACAATGGAAGGGTGATAGTTCAAACATATTGCAAGAAATCGCGATTGATGAAAGTGCTTTGCTTGATTTACCCGGTTGGGAGGCACAACCAAATACCACCTTAGCGCTTATGGAACGAGATCTTCCAGAGGGGCGGAGCGTTTATGTCATGGGTATTCCTGTGCGTGGGCAAAGCTTTTTGGTGAGTTCTGAGGTGGATTCCATAGTTGCTGAGACAGCTTACGAGAATCTTCGTAAGGGTATGATTTATATTGTAGTAAGTATTATTGGACTTACCATTGCCATTCTTGGTGTTTTGTGGTGGCTCTTAATGGGACGCGATGAACGTGCCATGGTTGCAAGGCTCAGCACCCTCTATCAGGATACTGTCAAGCAACAGCAATTTTTGGATGGTATCAACGGAGCATTAGCTGATGGTGTTGTATTGACCAATAGCCAAGGGCGTATCCAATATGCCAATACGGCTTTTGCGGATATGGTTCGCCATACACAGGCTTCGCTAAAAGAGCTGACCCTAAGCAGCCTTTTGGATCATCAAGCTATAGAAATTCTGACAGAATCTTTGCAAGCTACCGTTGATACCGGCGAAGCTCAGACATGCCGTATTGCCATGACTAGGGAAGAAAGCATCAGGTATGCAGAAATTGTCAGCAGTCCTTTTTATGATGAAGAAAAAACAGTCGTGGGTACAGTTTGTGTATACCGTGATATTACAGAGGCCTTGCTGGCAAGCGAGGCGGAGCAAGCGCGGATTAACCAAGTTGTTCACGTGTTGACAGCAGCCATTGAAATTGTGAACCCCTACTTGTGCGGACAATCTGCCTTTATGGGTAGGCTTGCGCAGTCCATAGCCGGAAAAATGGGTTTAGGGTCTGACGAACAGAAAAATTTGACAACAGCTGCGGCTCTAAGTCAGATTGGTATGTTGCAATTACCTAAAGAATTGCTCAACAAAGAAGGGGCCCTTACATTAGAAGAACGTAAACGCATGGAAACACACATCACCCATGCTCAAACGTTATTGGCTGATTTTGATTTTGGCTTTCCTGTTCAAGAAACCATCCTTCAGATGTATGAAAATCTGGACGGTACAGGGTATCCCCATCAATTGAAAGGCGATGAAATCATTTTGTCTGCCCGTATTTTGAATGTGGCCAATGCTTTTTGTGCCATACTTAGGCCGCGTTCCTATCGTAAGGCCAAAACATTGGATGAGGCCTTCTCTATTCTTACAAGCAACAACAGTCGCTACGATGATCGTGTTCTTGGTGCGTTGCAAGATTTTGTGAAAGGGCCTGAGGGTATGGAGTTTGTGAGCGCGTTGCAAGGCAGAACCCTGAATGAAGGCGATTCTGTATGAAAATAGTTTATATTCCGCATAGTTTTCCAGGGCCGTTACGCCATACAATGGCGCGATTGGCTCTGGTTCCCTATGCTAAAATTCTTGCTGTTACCGATAGATCACGGCGGGATGTCCGGATTCCCGGTGTACGACGGATTTTTGTGCCCCCATCACAGGGGCCAAGGACGGGTGACCGTGCAGAATATGAAGCTATTAAGAGCTTGCGCCATGGTGCCAACATTGCCAATACCTTACTCAAATTACGTAGCGATGGCTTTACACCAGATATGGTGGTGACGCATGCAGGGCATGGTTGTAGCTTGTATGCTCAAGATATTTTTCCGGAAGCATACATGGCTGTTTATGCGGACTGGTTTCATACTCCAAAGTCTGCAGCCTTTTTTGTTCAGGACAAAAATTTTTCCCCTGTGGAGTACGCTCCATATCGGATACGAAATTTTTTTCAATGGAATGCGTTGAGTGATTGCAATCTTGCTGTAACGTCTACAGAATGGCAAAAATCACTCTATCCATCAACGTTAAGAGAACGTATTCACGTTATACATGAGGGGATTGATACAGATTTTTTTTCTCCGGAACAAGGACAGAAGTTTGTCATTGATGGGTATGACCTTTCCAATGTGGAAGAGCTCCTCACCTTTTCAGGGCGTAAGATTGGAGCAGACCGCGGGTTTCCGCAGTTTTTACGCAGCTTGCCTCATATACTTAAAGAGCGTCCAAAATGTCATGTCCTTATCATGGCTGGGTCTGATTCAAAAAAAGATTCCACTGAATTTAAAACGCTGCAGGAAATGGTCAAAACTGAACAAATATCTTCGGAACGGATTCACTTTGTAGAGTTCAGGCCGTATGCAGAGTATCGAATGTTGTTACGAGCCTCAACAGTGCATGTTTTTTTTACAGCGCCTCATGTGCTGTCCACAGGGCTTTTTGAGGCCATGAGCTGCGGTTGCCTTGTGGTAGGAGCAAATACAGAGCCGCTACGTGAGACTATAGAACATGGTACCAACGGATTTTTATGCGATTTTTGGGATGAAACAGCGCTAGCTGAAACAGTGATTAACCTATTACAATATTCTGAAAAATTGAATACCGTGAGAGAAGCGGCAAGAGCAACAATTCGTGAAAAATATAATGTTCAACTCCAGAGTAGGCATTGCGCCGAATTGTTATTGCAAAGCTATATTGCCACTCTCAACCTAGCAGAACAATAAGGCTTGCATGAAAATAGCGGCCTGTTGACTTTTTCATTCATCGATAATCTATTTGCGCCGACAATTATTTTTTTACACAAAGGCGCGGCCACGCTATAGGCATGAAAAAGCAAGCGATCAGTTGACTAAACGATAGAGACAGCCTTACGATATTTTGCTGTTTGTGCCTTTTGGCAGGTAGTTCCATGAAATATATAAAAAAATGTTTTTCTACGCCGCTATGGCGATATGTGCTTTATCGTGGTGTATTGTATACACTGGCTGTTATGCTATTTTGTGTAACGTGTTTTGAAAATAATGTATATGCTGCGCAAAGCACAACCGAAAAAAAAGCACCTCCTAAGGTAAAACTGTTCGGATCCATAGAGTTTCGCGGCAATATCAAAACACTAAAGCAATGGGCAAGCGTAAAAGAACGCCATAAAAAAAACCCGATTTTTACTCCAAACTTTAAATTAAACAGCAATACAACATGGGACAAATTAAAAGAGCAGACTAAAGGAAAATCCCTATTAAACCAGATAAAAATAGTGAATACATTCTGGAACCAGTGGCCCTATAGGCAAGACAAGGATGTCTATCGAAAATTGGATTATTGGGCTGCCCCGTATCAGTTTAAGAAAAATTCAGGGGATTGCGAAGATTATGCCATTGCCAAATACTACACGCTTCGCGAATTGGGCTTTCCTATGGAAAGGTTGCGCGTTGTGGTCGTCAAGGATACCATTTTAAATCTGGCGCACGCTATTTTGGCTGTTTACCTTGACGATAATGTGTATATACTGGATAATTTAACCAGAAGTGTTTTTCCTCATACACGTTTTAAGAACTACATTCCCCAGTATTCGATCAATGAGAAGCATCGGTGGATGCATATAAAACCTAAAAAATAATGAAGCAAGATGGAGTTATCATGGCTATGTATTCAAGCAATGACGATGCATCACGTAAAGGTACACCTACGGTATCAAAAAAGCCACGCCTAGTTCTTTTTGGCGGCGTAATTTTTGTGCTTTGCATTGTCATGATAGTGCTATGTCAAAGCATCTATTCAGCACGAAAAGATAATATTTTGGCAACGCAAGAAGAACGCTTGCTTGTTAATGCCACAGCTACTGCTGATATGGTCAAGCTATGGGTTGTTGACCTAGAAAATCAAGCGCGTAGAATCAGTGATGCTGAATTGTATCAGGTTTTTGCACAAGATCTTACCTTGTTGGAAAAAGAAGACGCTGATCTGCTCAATGATCCGTCCGCTTCTGTTGAGCTTGGCGAAGATTTGGCGTTTTTGGTTGAACAAATGCCGATGATGCGTAACCTGTTATTAGATTTTGTCACGTATAATGGCTTGCAGGATGTACGGCTTGTCAGTCCTGATGGTACTCAGTTGTTGTCTTCATTGGCTCGTCCCATGCCTTTGCAAGATGAGCAGATCGACGCCATAAAGCGAGCCGCCGAAACCGTAAAAATAGCCTTTGGTGAAGTTCGCGGCACCTCCAACGGTATGCTCTTGGACTATGCTGTGCCATTGCTGGCTCCTCAGATGACAGATGAAACATCCAAACCTGAGGCTATCTTTTTGCTCACAACACCTATTACCTCTCATATAGCCAATTTTCTTACTCGCGGAGCAGGGCCGGCCCAGCAGTTATCAGCAAGGCTATTGCAACGAGCCGGCGATACATGGGAAAGTTTGCGACCGGAGACCAATCAGCCTGCTTTAAGCACGCTTTCGGGCTCTGTAGCAAAGGATGCGAATTTGCCCTTTGGCCGCCGATCTGCTGTAGATGACAAGGATGAGCTTGTGTACTCGCTTGGAGTGTCTATAGCCGGTATTGATTGGCTTATGGTGCAAGAGGTGCCTGTGGAGGTCATTGACCGACAATTGGAGCAAGAGCGCAATCTTATTTTTGGTGCAGGGGCTTTTTTATGTCTTAGTGTGCTTTTAATGTTAGCGCTCATGTGGTGGATCATGATTGGTCGCGAACAGCGCAGCGTAGCCCAGCAGTTCCAAAAGCTTTATCAAGTTATCAAGCAGCAAAAAGGTTTGCTTGACAGTATCAATATTTCTTTGGATGTCGGTTTGATAATGGTGGATGTAAGTGGTGATTTGCATGTCGTGAACAGGGCCTTTGCCGAAATCGTCCATAAAGATGAAAACGCCTTGAGCGGGCAAAATTTGCACACCATCATGCCTGCTGAAACGGCTTTGCAGATTCAAGAGGCTGTGGCAAGCGTGGCAACAAGCGGATTGTCCAGTACCATTGAAATTGTGCTTGTTCATGCCGGAGAAGATCGCTTATTCCGCGCCACCTTGTTTCCCTTTACTGAAAAAGATGATGTGGAAGAAAGTTCACGTGCTGCTGTGATCACGTTGCAAGACATTACCGTATTCCGTAAAAAGAGCGAGCAACAGCAAAAACAACAAGTTCGCACCATTGAAGCCTTAATCGGAGCCATTGAGCAAGTGAATCCCTTCCTTTCCGGCCATTCTGACCTTATGCGCCGCCTTGTGGAGCTTATGGCTGATAAAATGGAGCTTGGCAGCACTGACAAAAACACCTTAACTACTGCGGCCTTTTTATCACAGATAGGCAGAATTTTTGTGCCTCGTGAACTTTTGACCAAAAGTGAAAGGCTCACAAGCGATGAACAAGCAGAGCTGGCTAAGGTTCCTGAATACGCCTATCAAGTCTTGAAAGATATTGACTTTGGCATGCCTGTGCCCGTAGCCATTTTGCAAATGTATGAAAAATTGGACGGTTCAGGAACTCCCAATGGCCTAAAAGGGGATGATATTACCTTGTACGGTCGTATGCTTAGTGTAGTAAACGCTTTTTGTGCCATGGTAAGCCCAAGGACATTTAGAGCGAGTTTATCCGTTGACGTTGCCTTGGATATTTTACGAAAAGACCAAGGTGCCTATGATCAGGCCGCTGTAGAGGCTTTGGCAGCAGTTGTAAGTACACCGGAAGGTGCGCATGCTGTTACCTCACGCCAGGCAGAAAAAACAGTTTAGTTGAGAGATAAACGAGCAGGCAGCAAAAAAAGGCCTGTTTTGCAAAAAAAAGATTGGCAATACTGTATAAAAAAGCCCTTTACCTAAAATTGTAGGTGGAGGGCTTATTTTTTGTTGTCACAGCACAGTAACACGGTATTTTTTGATAAAACCTATGGGTAAATAGCTTAGTTTAGCTTTGCGCAAACCATCTTCCCCGGCATCTTGTTCACGGTTGATAACAGTAAAGCCTTGTGCCATGGCCGCTTGGCAAAAAAAATAATTTATGGCTTGGTACACGCCGCGGTACTCGGTTCGGCCTTTTTCAAGGTGAACCACCATGGTGTCACTATTGAGTGCCTCTCCAACTGTGAAGGCTACCATACTATCATCTACATACAGTGCACCCCCAACAAGGTTGCCAAGGGTACTCCATGAATCAAGAATCCTGTGTACAGCCTTTGTTTCTGCAATAAGGCTTGGGGAGGCTATGTGCTGACGGCTTGAAAACCACGCGTTTTGGAAAAGGCGAAGAGCAGGCACATCTTTTTCTGACAAAGATCTGTAATCTATGCAATATTCCTTAATAAAACCATTCACATGATTGCGTTTTTTATGCAAGCGATTGCCTGCAAGCGTGCTCAAATCTAATGAATGATAAAGGTATTCCCACTGGTCAGGTGTTTCTTCCACCTGCAGGCGATTTGGCAGGGCCATATCCCATAGTGTTACAATATCTTCAGGGATTCGTTCAAAGACCGTTCCTGGAGCAAGTTCAGGAATTGTTTTCCAATTCACTTCATGCCAATTCCCCACGGGAGGCCAGTAAATGGGTGAGTCATGCAGTGGCGCACGTGTTTGGCGCAGCCAGCAAAGACCATAAGACTGTTTCCATTCAAGGGCATAGTATTGAGCCCACGCCCATATATTGGTGAAGCAGATATCAGCAAAGCTGTTCTTAACGTTAGCAAAAAGTTTTTGATAGGCTTGTTGATGCTTAAAAGAAATGGGTT
Source organism: uncultured Desulfovibrionaceae bacterium (assembly GCA_964370375.1). Classification (GTDB taxonomy): domain Bacteria; phylum Desulfobacterota; class Desulfovibrionia; order Desulfovibrionales; family Desulfovibrionaceae; genus CAYJIX01. Next base: position 19,364 of record CAYJIX010000038.1, read on the forward strand.
CAAAGGCAGTCGGCAGCATGAATTGTGTCCCCCATAGTAAATATGAGCCATGCATAGAATAATACCAAAAATAGTAAAGGCAAGGCAGTAAAGACTTAACCAGTTCAACATATTGAAAAATCACAATTTTACAAAAAATAGACCTGATTTTTTGTGGGATCTTTTTGCCTTGTTGTATGGGAAAAAACGCACAAGCGTAGCGTAAAGGTAAAAAGCCTTTTTTTCCTTTACCTACGGGGCCCAGCGCATAGAAAAGCTCGACTTTTGCTGTCCGGCAAGCTATAATTAGTTCTTCAACATTATGAGGGAAACGTATGCCATGTCGATTGATTGATGTATCTGCGTGTACAAACGATACCAAGAAGGTTTGGGCGGATTGGCTAAGCCATTTGGCACGTCGGGCAGCGCCTGTAGAAGGGGTTGAAAGTGATGTGCAAAAAATGTTGGACGCCGTGCGCCAAGAAGGTGACGCCGCCGTCCATGCCTATACGCGCCGTTTTGATTGTCCTGCTTTTTCAGGCAAGGCCCGTGTTGAGCCCAAACAATTGGAAGAAGCGCATAAACAAATAAGTATAAACCATCCTGAAGATATGCAGGCTATTCAGTTGGCTGCACAGCGTATCCGCAGGTTCCATGAAGCTGAAGCTGAACGTTCGTGGTACATAACCCAAGAGGACGGCACGATTCTAGGTAAGCATGTGGTGCCTGTGGCAAGTGCCGGCTTGTACGTGCCCGGCGGGCAGGGTGGGAATACGCCGTTGGTGTCAAGCCTACTTATGACCTCTATCCCTGCACAAGTTGCCGGCGTGGAACGGCTTGTTGTTGTCAGCCCTCCTCGTGAGGACGGTACAATCAATCCGTTTATATTGGCTGCAGCCCATGAAGTGGGCATTACTGAGGTGTACCGTGTTGGCGGTGCTTGGACCATTGCAGCCCTTGCTTTTGGCACTGCAGAAATTGCACCGGTTGACGTTATAGCAGGTCCAGGCAATGTATGGGTCACCACGGCTAAGCGATTAGTGCAAGGCCATGTGGGGGTTGACTTGATTGCCGGGCCAAGCGAAGTCTTGGTGATTGCAGACAAAGCAGCCAATCCTGCGTGGATAGCTGCGGATATGCTTTCACAAGCTGAACATGATTCCTTGGCTTCTGCCCTTTGTCTTACCCATGATTTGAAACTGGCAGACGCCATACGTGCAGAGCTTGCGCAGCAAATGAAAAGTCTTCCTCGCAATGAACTTGCCGCAAAAGCCCTTGCAGATTGGGGCGCTGTTGTTTTGACAGCTTCCTTAGAAGAATCCATACGTTTGTCCAATGAAGTGGCCCCTGAGCATTTAGAGCTTATGGTTAGCGAGCCTTGGTCTGTATTGCCGCGCATCCGTCATGCAGGAGCTGTTTTTATGGGGGCTTGTACCCCTGAGCCTTTAGGTGATTATTTAGCAGGGCCAAACCATGTGTTGCCCACATCGGGCACGGCACGTTTTTCGTCAGCCTTATCTGTACAAACGTTTTGCAAACGCATGAGTGTGATTGCGGCAACACCCTCTTTCACCAAAAAACATGCTAAGGCAGTGGCACGCCTTGCGCGTCTAGAACAGCTTGAAGCGCATGCTAGGTCCGTAGAGGCTAGAAGCTAGGCGTTGGGAACATGCTGCTAATATTTTGTAATAGTTGACGTGTTCTTATATGCAGGCCGTAAGGTATAAGCCATAAAGCGCTATATGCTTTTACTATAAACACAAATTTTATTTAAGGATGCATACCATGCAAGTTGTAACCCAGACAGACATTGCCGGTTTTCCTCTCATCAACAAAGGCAAGGTGCGTGATTTATACGCCATTGATGATGAAACGCTGCTTATTGTGGCAACAGACCGTATGTCGGCCTTTGATGTCATTATGGCGGTGCCCGTACCCTATAAAGGGGTGGTGCTCAATCAAATCACGTTGTTTTGGCTGAACAAGTTTAAAAAAATTGTGGACAATCACCTGCTTGAAAGCGATGTCCGCCGTTTTCCCAAAGAATTGCAACCCTATGCCGATATGCTTGAAGGGCGTGCAGTGCTTGTAAAAAAAGCCAAGCCTTTGCCTGTGGAATGTATTGTGCGGGGCTATGTGGCAGGGTCTGGTTGGAAGGATTATAAGTCAACGGGTGAAATTTGTGGTCACAAATTGCCTGCCGGGCTTACAGAGTCGGCGCGTTTGGATACACCCTTATTTACGCCCTCTACCAAGGCAGAAATTGGCGAGCACGATGCCAATATTTCTCGAAAAGAAGCAGAAGACATGCTGGGCGCAAGACTTGCTCGCGAAGTGGAAGAGGTCTCCCTTGCGCTCTTTAATGCCGGTCGCGAATGGGCAGAGCAAAGAGGGATCATCATAGCAGATACCAAATTTGAATTTGGGCTTATTAACGACAAGCTTATTCTTATAGATGAGGTGCTCACGCCGGATTCCTCACGTTTTTGGCCCATGGAAGGGTATGCTCCAGGTAAAAGCCAGCCCAGCTTTGACAAGCAATATCTGCGCGATTGGCTGGAAACACAACCTTGGGATAAAACACCGCCGCCGCCTGCATTGCCGCAAGCTGTTGTGGATGAAACATGTAAAAAATACAAGGACGCCTATAAGCTTTTGACAGGTTCTGACCTTGGAATTTAAAGGTGTTTGCCGCAAACAGTTGCATAAGAACTGTTACGTCTTGTTATATAGCAAATTGTAATGTAAGTGTGTTATATTTATTACATTTTATGAGGTGACTATGCTGTTGCAGAATAAAAAAGCCTTGATCTTTGGTGTGGCTAACAACAAAAGCATTGCCTATGGCATTGCTTCGGCTTTTAAGGCTCAAGGAGCGCAATTGGCGTTTAGCTATGTTGGTGAAGCCATACAAAAACGCGTTGAGCCCATTTCTCAGGAGCTTGGCGGTGATTTTACCTTTCCTTGTGACGTTACGCAGGATGAAAGCATCGCCGCTGCCGTGGAAACCGTGCGCGAAAAATGGGGTTCTGTTGATATTTTGGTCCATTCTGTGGCCTTTGCCAATCGCGAAGATTTGCAAAAACGCTACATTGAAACCAGCCGTGAAGGCTTTCATTTAGCCATGGATGTTTCGGCCTATTCGCTTCCGGCCCTTTGCCATGCTTTTGAGCCAATGCTCAACCCGGGTGCTTCTGTTCTTACGCTCACCTATTATGGGGCGCAAAAAGTTATCACCAATTATAATGTCATGGGTGTTGCAAAAGCAGCACTTGAAGCGTCAGTACGCTATCTTGCCTTGGATCTTGGCGAAAAGGGAGTCCGTATCAACGGTATCAGCGCAGGTCCAATTAAAACCTTGGCAGCTTCCGGTATTTCTGATTTCAAAAAAATCTTCAATCGGATTGAAGAATGTGCACCTTTAAAGCGCAATGTCAGTATTGAAGAAGTGGGCGGAACCGCTGTGTTTTTAGCGTCTTCTTTAAGCGAAGCTGTAACAGGCGAAATTATGTTTGTGGATTGCGGGTATAATATTCTTGGAATTTAGTAAATAATGGACAAGTAAAATAGCTTTTGTTCAGCCCCTGGGGTGTTTGGAGCGAGCGTATGGTTTTAGAAAAGCACGTGAAAGCGTGCTTTTCTAATTTTACACGGCTTTTTTGGGTGG
>CAYJIX010000039.1:0-19633 GCA_964370375.1 uncultured Desulfovibrionaceae bacterium
ACGTTATCCTCCTTGACGAACCCACCAACGACATTGATGTAAACACCATGCGCGCTTTGGAAGACGCCATTGATAACTTTGCAGGTTGCGTACTCGTCATCAGCCACGACCGCTGGTTCCTTGACCGTATTGCCACGCATATTCTAGCCTTTGAAGACGATTCCAAGGTTGTCTTTTTTGACGGCAATTATTCAGAATACGAAGCCGATTATAAAAAACGTTTGGGCAAAGAGGCTGATCAGCCAAGGCGGCCTAAGTTTAGAAAATTAACCCGCTAGGGCAGGAACGCATAAATTCGTCAGTCGGGCAGGCGGCTATGCTACAAATATGGCGCTTTTAACAAGCTCCTGAAAGGAGCAAGGCTATACTTGCCACGCTGAGCGTAATCAAAAAACGGCATCAAAACCATACAAAAAACGTAGCCACAGGGCACAAAAAAGGGAAAATCTGCGAAGATTTTCCCTTTAATACTACAAAAATCGTACATGCTATGGCTTGCTAATCAAGGCTTTATAGCATGCTGTTTGGCTTTGTTCGACAGTAGTTAGCCTTCAAGTTTCCAATTTTCCCAAACCTTACCCACCAATTGTGGACCGGGTTCAAGAACTGCCTTGCCTTTGCTCCAGCCTGTGGGGGCAACTTGGCTGCCTTTTGTTTCGCACACCAATTGGTGGGCGGCAATCTGGCGCAAGGTTTCGTCAAAATCGCGTCCAACAGGTGCTGCAAGAATTTCCATGCTTTGTACAATCCCATCGGGATCAATAACAAAACTGCCACGTAAATTGATTTGAGCGTCTTCGTTAAACACGCCAAAAAGTTTGCCAATATGTGCACAAGGATCTGCAAGTAAGGGGAAAGGATTCGGAGCGTTTGAAAGTTTTGCAAGCTCGTTTTCGTCCCACATTTTGTGCACAAACACACTGTCGGTGCTAACGGCCAATACCTGAACGCCAAGCTCTGCAAATTTTTCAAATTTTGCTGCAACTGCAGCAACTTCTGTTACTCAGACAAAGGTAAAATCACCGGGATAGAAAAACAAAAAAACCCATTTTCCCCTGTAATCCTCTAAAGAAACCTTGGAAAATGCACCGTTTTGATAGGCCTGTGTTGTAAAATTAGGAGCCGGTTTACCAACATAAATCATGACTTTCCTCCATAAATGTTAAAGAACTATGTGCACGTATGACCGGCAGGCATTGCTCGATCAAACTAAAAATAACTTATCGCTTATGAGTACTATTGTCAATAGCGTTATACTACACCTTAATTCTTGGATTTTTGCTACACGGCAAGGCAAAATGCGCAGGTCAAATTTTTCCTTCGAGTAATGTTCATTTGTGATATTTTTATCATAATTACAATTGCTGTATTTTTTTTATACAACGTTTCATAGAATTACAGTATATAATGTAAAAACAACACTTTTTGTCTGGCATTATAGTAATTTTTGGTGACTTTTCCTTGACATCTAGGCAGTTAGGACTAGCATGATACTATCATTTTGTCATACCTAAATAAGAGGAGGAGATTATGGCATCATGGACAGATTGGGCTGAAAAAAGGTTTCAGCTGCAAAAAAACGGCACAGATGTTAAAACCGAGATCATAGCCGGTATCACAAGCTTTGCGACCATGTCGTATGTGCTGGCTGTTATCCCAAACATGCTGTCGCAGGCAGGGCTTGACAAGGGCGCGGTACTTACCGCCTTGGTTTTGTTCATTTTTATTTCCAGCGTGGCCATGGCCTTTTATACCAACAGGCCTTTTGCGCTGGCTCCGGGCATGAGCAGTGTGGCCATTGTGGGTACGGCTGTTCCGCAAGGTGTTTTACCGCTTGATATAGCCTTTGGCTTGATATTTTTAAGCGGGATGATTTTTGTCATCATCACCTTTGTGGGCCTGCGAGAGATTGTGGTTAAAGCCATTCCTGCCAGTGTAAAAATTTCTATCAGCGCAGGCATTGGCCTTTTTATTGCCTTGTTGGGTCTTAAAAGCAGCGGCATTATCGTAGCAAATGTTAAGGGAAATACCTTAATGTTTGGTGACCTTACCGCGCCAAAGGCCATTTTGTTCGGCATCGGCTTTTTGTTGCTTTTGATTTTAGAGGCCAGAAAATTTAGGGGCAGCATGATCATTACTATTTTGGTCACAACCCTTATCGGCATCCCCATGGGACTGACCACAGTACCTGAAACATGGTTCAATGTGCCCAGCGGCATTGGTGATGTGTCCTTTAAAATTGACATTTTAGGTGCGTTACAGCCTGAATATTTATCTTGGATTTTCATATTTTTTGTCCCTGATTTTTTTGGAACCATGGGGATTATCCTTGGGGTTGCCAACCGTGCAGGCTGGCTGGACAAAGACGGTAACATGGACGACATTGAACAATGTTTTAAGGTGGACTCCATATCAACCGTTGCAGGCAGCTTTTTCTGCATGCCGGTCATGACAACCTACCTTGAAAATGCCGGAGGCGTTGAAGCTGGCGGCAGAACAGGCTTAACAGCCATTGTAACATCCATTGTTTTTGTCATCACACTTTTGCTGACAGCTGTTGCGCTGATGATCCCGGGCGTTGCCACAGGGCCCATTTTGACCCTTATTGGTTTGCAAATGCTCAGCTCCATGCGCAACATCAATTATGATGATAAAACCGAATACCTTCCGGCTTTTATCGCCGTTGGTATGACCATTTTGACCTTTAACATTGCCAACGGTATGGCGCTTGCCGTGGTATCCTACCTTATCCTGAAAATTTTTGCAGGCAGGGCAAAGGACATCCATTGGGCCATGTACGGTCTTGGCGTGTTTATGGTGTATTATTTGTATAGCTTGATTTAATGGCTTTAACGGCAGGCGGCTGAAAAAGGGCTGCCGCTCTGCTCTTTATATCAGTAACACTCGTTCCTCGTGTATCTCTGCTCTCGATTCCCGTAAGGCTCGAAGACTCGCCGACGGGAACGGCTTCGCCGCCAGTCGGTCGGAGGGCTACCCCGCTTTGCGGGGCCCTTCGGGTAGATGGGTGTTAGAAGGCGTTTTGCAGAACGGCATGGATTAAAGCATCCTATGTCGCCCTGCAAAACGCCTTTTTTCTATCATCCATCCTTGACATTCAAAAAGCAGTATAAAAAAGTAAAGAAACTAGGGCACAACATGGAAAAGCTTGAAACCCTTGTGAATATTTTAGCCAGTGGTACGCCCGTACCCCATAAATACAAAGACCATAGCCTTGTTGGCAATTGGAAAGGCCACAGGGAATGTCATATAGAACCGGATTGGTTGCTCATATATTATATACAAAATGACGTGCTTGTCCTAACCTTAACTGCTACCGGTTCACACTCAGAGGTTTTTTAAAGAGGAGAAGATGTGAAGGTTTTCTGCCGCTATGAAAGTCGTCGATATCCAATGCCCCTTCTACAGCGTCACGTAAAAGCCAATTTGTTTTGGTCGTGATTACAAATGCGCCTTTGTTCAGATACATAGGCCTTGACGTTTCACACAATAAATCCAGCCAAGGCATCAAAACATCCTCCTTACTCCACAAAGCCAGGGGGCAGTTGATCGTTTGAAATGTCATGCGCGGCAGGATACAGTTGAGCCCTTTTTGACACCGGCACTATGTCAAAGCCTGCTTCTTTGGCAGCTTGCCTGTACCTGTTTTCAGAAAGGCGCAGCTCGTTTAAGGGCATAATGGTAATGGCCGGAACTTGCACAGGGCAGTGCCGCTCGCAAAAGCCGCAGCCAAAGCAACGATTAACTGCTATGGTTGGTGTTGCAACCTTGCCGTATTCCAGAATTTTTAAATCCACAGCACCATAGGGGCATACCTCTTGGCACACAACACAGGTTTTGTTTTCTGCAAAGGCAAGGCAGGTGTTTTTGTTCACAACGGCGGTGCCGATTTTTGCCACTTCTTTGTCTTCTAAGGGGAGGGCCATGATCGCCCCTGTGGGGCAAACCTGACCGCACACGTTACATTCCGGCTCGCACGCGCCTATTCGCGATTGCAGAATGGGACTAAATATCCCTGTAAAGCCAGCCACAAGCCATGTGGGCTGCAAACCGTTGCTTGGGCATGCCTTCATGCAGGCGCCGCAGCGGATGCACAGTTCAAGGAATCTTGGCTCAGGTTGCGCTCCAGGTGGGCGGATAAGACCGTGTTGTGAGTCGGTACGGCGTGATGTTTGCGCAAAAAACGAGCCGGCGTCTATGGAGGAAAGGGCCGCAAGGCCAACGCCCGTAAACGTTGCCCCCACAAAGGCGCGGCGCGAGGGCAGGGGGCTTTGATAGCTCTGTCGTGACAAGGCTTTTTTGTTGTGCTTACAAGAAAAAGATACGGCCTTTGTGGGGCAAACATCAACGCATGTTCTACAGGCGATACATTCAGCGTGCTTTGTTGCCATACCGTTGTTTGTAATGGCACCTGTGGGGCATGTTTTGAGGCATTTTTTGCATTCTATGCAGCCGTCTACCTTGCGTCGCAGCAGGGGGCGCAGCGAACAAAGCCCAAGCACGGCCCCGGCAGGACACAAATAGCGGCACCAAAACCTTGGGCGGATTTTTTCCAGCATAAAAAGCAGTGCAAAAAAAGCCGCCACAAAATACACCGTGTGGTATACACGGGGCGTTATGTGCAAATAGGCAAGATCTAACATGTTATAGCTGGCAAAAACGTCGCGAAATTCGTGCAAGCCCATTGATCCAAGCAGCGCAAGGAAAGGTGCTATCAAGAGCGCGTAAAACCTTGTGATTAGGGCAATGGGCGATCCCCAAAAAAAAGAATTAACGCCACATATCGAGGCTATTGTAATAGCACATACTATCCAATATTTGGCAGTGCTTAAAGAAGGCGCAAGTGCTGTTTGCCTAGCTGCCACGGGTATTATTTTGCGCACAAGATCAAGCGTTGTTCCCATGGGGCAGATATAGCCACAAAAAAAGCGCCCTAAAAGTACAGTCAGAATAATCAACACAATCCCTGCAAAAAGCCGTGGCACAAACGCCTTAACAAGGAACGGGACTTGCGTTGCAACAAGGGGATCAAGCCGTAAAAAGCTGTCCACAGGCACAAAAAATTCTGCAAGGGGAAAGACCGTTTGCCAAAGAAGATAGCAAAACAAAAGGAGCGATGCACCTTGCACAACTAAGCGAATCTTCATACAAGGCCTTGCCTTTTTTAAAGACTCAATTCCAAAATAGTAAGGTTTTCAATGTCCATGCGTCCAAGGCCGCGTGCATGTGCCAGGGGCAAATAGGGCACTTGGCGGGGTTTCACGCGCCGTCCGTACCATTCATAGCGTGCCGCCACCGTGGAATCTGCCGCCACAGGATCGGCTGAAGCAACAACTTCATGGGCGTTGATAACGTGCCCCGGGCCCCCGGGGCCGTTGGTTGAGAGCACCCTTGTGCAATCAATTACAGAAAGGTGCGGCTTTATCAGCATGTTTAAGTCCACAATGGACACAGCCGTACTGTACCGAGAATGCATGATCATTCGATCGTAAATAAGGCCCATTTGCCCTTTTAACGCCATGGTTAAGCCCATGGCACCGTGAGTTTTGGCAACAGGCGCGGCAATGATCACGTCTGCCTCTAAAGCATCTTTCATAATATGATTGGAATGCATTTCCACAGCATTGGGGATTTGGGCTTCTTGATAAAATTCTTCATGCTGCAAATGATGGCAGATGCCCTGTTCCACCGTGTTGCAAGCGTCTAAAATCATAGAATTTCTCATGCAAAGGTCAGGGCTTTGAAAGGCATGGTCAAGCACGCGAATACTGCTTGCCCCGGCTTCTTTACACAAAACAACAAGCTCGCGCACAACCTCGGGGTTTGTGGTTGTCGCACTTTCAACGCCGCCGGAAAAGCTGATATTTGGTTTGATAACCACTTTATTGCCGGGCTGCACAAAGCGTTTTATGCCGCCCAAGGCTTCAACCGCGCCCCTTGTGGCAGCCGTGGCCGTGCCTTTGACAATGGTCACATCAGGCTCTATAGCCGCCAACGCCTTTTTGGGGGCAAAAAGGTCAGAGGCCAAAAGCGAAGAACCTACAGAAAGGTAGGCAATGGCTTGCAACTGTTTTTGTAAAAATTCGCGTCTGTTCATAAGAGGTCCTTTGGCAAAAGGATGTGTTCTTTACTATACATATACGCGCGGTTTTGCGTTTTGTCCATGAAAGCATAAAAGGGGAAAGCATAAAAGGGGAAGGTATAAAAGGATGCGCCTCTGCGCTTAAAAAAGTCGTGCACTAAAAAATCTTTAACATACCTTCATCACTGAAAAAAGCCCAGCCAAAAAAGCACCCATACACAGGCCAAGGCCATCACACCTGCCACCACATCATCAATCATAATGCCAAAGCCACCGTCAAGCCATGTTTCTGAAACATTTACAGGCCAAGGCTTTGCCATATCAAAAAAACGGAACAGCACAAATGCACACAACATAAGTTGCCATGACGGTTCCTTAAAAGGTAAAAGCACAATCCATAAGCCAATAAGCTCGTCAATAACCACCTCGCCCGGGTCACTGCGCCCAAGCACTCGTTCTGCTCGATTGGCTGCCATGCCGCCTAAGAAAAAAAGCAACAACAAAACAACGCCGCGAAGCCAAATGGGCAGAGGCAAAAACACAAAAGGCGCAAGCAGTGCCGCAACAAAGGTTCCGCATGTTCCCGGCATCACAGGCGAAAGACCTGCAAAGCCAAGGCGGCAAAACCATAAACTGAGCGTATCAATAAAGGTGCCTGGATGGGGCATGGTGAGTCCTCGTTCTTTGCGTGCCATGGATTTTCCTAACAGGATTAGTACAGCGTATCTGACCCTTTTTTTTGCGTCAACCATAGCGTTATGGGCAAACATGACGGTTGGTGCGCACACGTTGCGGCCAATCGTTTAACAGTCTGCTTCAACCGTTGTTTCAAGCCTTTTGGGTACAATGTTTATTATGACAGTTTTTACAGGCATCAGGTGCAAAAAACGGCGCAAATTGTAGGGCAAAGCCCTAGACAGTGACGCATGTCCAGCCTATAGTAATAATGCAGGCATGCAAAAAACACAGCGCACCTGAAAAGCCAAACGCACAATGAGCAGTTTTTACATGCAAGGTGCCGTGCCTTTATTTTTCACCCATTGGAGCTTGCCATGAGCGCCTCACCGGCAACCATTCTTTCGATACTGCCACAGCCTGAAAAGCCAGTGCCCGGCGACACGTTCAACGATCGCATCTTGTTGCTGTTGGCAGCAGTTGCCCATGACGATGGTTTGCTCACGTATCCAGCCTATCAACAAGCTCAAGAAGCCTGCCGCGCCGTTTTTGGTGAACAAGGCTTGCACGCACAAATTCAGGCCAAGCTCCACTATGCCTTGCTCCATCCGCCCAAAGACCCTTTAAATATTGCCAAACACATGGCAGAACAGGCAGAAGCGCAAAAAGTTTCCGCCTCGTTTGTGGAAAGCATGTTAAGCGCACTGCACGCCATGGCCTCTCATAAAGAACGCCTTGGCGTACAAGGCATAGAGCTTGTACGCGAAATTGCCGTGGCTTTCCAGCGCTCGCGCTTTGATGACATGCATCAAAACGGGCTGACCTTGCAGCTTTCTTCCATGTATAAACGTGCGGCCCTAGCCCTGCCTCGTTTTACAAATGATAAAAAAAGCGATGGGTTACTGCATCGTTTAAGCACGTTTTTTACTCCAAAAACCACTCGCTTTAACGAAAGCATGAAAAAGGCCATCACCGAACTTGAGCGTGTGGCCTGGACCATTGGCGATAAAGAATTGAGCGAACAATTGCACGAATTGCAAAGCCTTTTGCACGACCAGCATTTTAGAGCCGTCATTGTGGGCGAACGCAAACGCGGCAAAAGCTCGCTCCTTAACAGCCTGCTTGGTCAAGAGCTTTCACCCGTGCGCGAATCCACGCCGGAAACAGCCACTGTGGTATCTTTTTATTACAACCCCGTGCCGGAATATGCCGTACACTATATCAATGACAAGCAGTTTCAGTATCTTGACGATTTTTTGCAAAGCGAGCAGGACAACACCTTATTGACAGACAAAATCCGCCGCCTAAGGCAAAGCATGCAGGATAAAACCTTTACCCCGGGTAAGCTTTTGGCAGGCATCACCTGTTGGGACGAGCTTGGCCACTACATCAGCCGCGATGGGCGTTATGCCAATTTTGTGGGCAAGGTGCGCGTGGGCTTGCCCATTGATATTTTGCAAAAAGGGCTTGAACTTGTCGACACTCCGGGCCTTAACGACACAGACGCTTTTCATGACTACCTTTCGTATGAAGAAAGCCTAGGGGCGGACTGCATTCTTTTTGTCATGGACGCGCAAAACCCCGGCTCGCAATCTGAACTTGCCCTTTTGCGCCGCATTGTACGTTCCGGACGCACGGTAACAATCATTGGAGTTCTTACCAATATTGACAAGCTTTATTCCGCTGCAAGCCTTGAAAAAGCGCGCGCCCAAGCCTTAGCCGTACTGCTTGAAGCCTCGCGCACGGTGCCGCATATCAAAATCAGCGGCGTTGTGGCCATCAATGCCCAAAAAACCATGTTTGAGCAGTGCGATAAGGAAAAAAGACTCCCCCATGGCGAATTTTGTACCCTTTTAAACCTTTTGCAAGGCGCGCTTACGGCTGACAGCGCGAAAACAGCGTACAGAAATAAAGTGCAAGAACGCTACAATTTCCTGGTTGCTCGTACCCGTGAACGCCTCACAGGCTATGCTGCCGCGTATCGTACATCGCTCCCTGATCCCAACCTTTTGCAGATGCTTGAACACCACGCAAGCCAGCTTGCCGATGCCACAAGCCTTTCACTGGCTCAAGCACGGCAAGTGGTGGATGCAGCCGCCGGCGACTTGGAAGCCTGGAACCTTGAAACAGAACGCGCCCTTGACCATTTTGCCGAAAATTTGACCCTGCGTATCATGGATGCCATCCATACCAAAATGAGCGAATCAGGTCGACACTTTGCCCGCGAAAAAACGTGGGAAACCTTTGAAAAAAATGAAATTCAGGAGCTGGCACGCGTTGCGGTTGAAGATTTTTTGCAAGGCCAACAAGACAGCTTGCAGGCTTGGGAACAAAAAATAGAGCTTTTTTCCGGACAAATGCAGCATTTTTCGCAAAATTGTTTGCAGGCTGTAGGGAGCTCTCTTACCCCCTTAACCGAAGCCTACACCGCAACAGCAAGCAACAGCGCCACGCATATCCTTGTGCAAACACACCATTATATGAAAAACTTGGCTGTCTTTACCACGGGTGCTGCCATCGGGCGCGCGTCGGTTTTTTCCCCTTTAACTTTGCTTATTTCTGCGGGTAATATCCTTGCCTTAACCTTTACCAGCCCTCTTATCCTAACCCTTGTGGCGGCAGCTGCAGGCACAGCAGGCTTTATTTACCACCTTGGGCGCGAGGATAAACGCCGCGCAGCCTTTATTAAACGCAAACGAAAAGAAACAGAATCCTACACCGCCGCCCTACGCAAAGCCCTGCATGACGCCTTGTCTGATATCCGCACAGACCTTGGCAAAGCCTATGCCTTTGAAGTGCGCCAAGGCTTTACCCCTGCTCTTGAAAGCTTGTTTTACCAGTCCATGCACATGCGCCTTTTTCTTGATGTTATGCACACCATCAAAGCCAATGGCAGCCAGTACGAACAACATGTAGAAAGGCAACTTTTAACCCTAAGCAATGATATGGATGGCAAGGTTTTGCCAAGCCAATGCTAAAGCCTGTTGAGGGCATCACCGTTGAGAACGTATATAGGGTTTTCCCAAAAATGTGGGAAAAGCAACATGACGCCTAAAAAGCACCAGCACCAGCATGATAAGGACAAAAGGCAGCATATGGATAATGTCTGTTGATAGGGTTGCGCCAAAAAGCTGCAAGCTGGTATTTATGGAAAGGCTTGCTCCAAACAAAAGCGCACCCAAAAAAAGCCAAAGAACCTTGCCGTGGGCTAACATGGCTACAACAACAGCGATAAAACCCACGCCGTTGACCATGTTGGGCACAAAAATTCCTGCACCCACAAGGCTCATATACGCTCCGGCAAGTCCGGCCATGGCACCGCTATAAAGCACAATGCCGCTACGGACTGCAAAAACGCTGGTGCCAAAAACATCCAAGGCCTTAGGGTTTGATCCTGCGGCAATAAGGTGACGTTTTAAAGTGCTTTTTCCATAAAACCAGATAAAAACACTAAGAATGCAGACGCACAATAGCGTAAACGCTGAAATGTGGAACAACCTACCCACAAAGGGAAGCTGTGATAACAAAGGAAGGTTCACGCCTTCAATGGGTTCTAGTCTTGGATATGTTGTGGCAAAGTGAACGTGATGCAAAAGCGACGTTATGCCTTGTACCACAAACGTGAGCGCCAAGCCCGTAACAACTTGATCAACGGCAAAGAACACGCAAAAAACAGCCATAACAAAGGCTAGCACCATCCCTATAGCTGCGCCCGCTAAAAAGCCAAGGGCATAGTTTTGTGTTTCATAGACAACATAAAAACTTAAACACGCTCCGGCAAGCATCATACCCTCTATGCCAAGGTTCAAAACGCCTGCTTGTTCTGAAAGCATTTCGCCAAATCCTGCCAAAAATAAAGGAAACGCTGCCATAAGCGCGCCTAAAAAAAGTGTTATCAAAAGCGTTTCATTGATCATATTCAAAAAAACCTTGTGTTATACTTTGTAAAGTAAAGACTCCTGCACAAGTACATTTTCAAGCACATGAAAATTTAGCATAAAACCACAAAAATAAAGGTAAAAAATAATTGTGCAGGACTTTCAGTATAAAAAAAAGCGTGTTCCTGTTTTTTTTATTGTACTGCAATGTTTTTTCTATTTTTCATACATTTTATTGATAAGCGCGCTTAACAGCATGACCAAAGCCAGTACAACATGGATCATATAATGCGGCACTTGCAGCACCCTTGATGCACTGCTCCCACCAACAAGAAGTATCGCAAAAAGAAACGAATACAGGATAATAGCCCCACCATGGCAGCGTGCCAAAAACACAATGGGAATGGCAAGCATACCATAGGCAGGATTCCAATTGGCCTGCACAGCCCCATACACCCCCAATACTTCAATGGCTCCTGCCATGCCAATGCAGACGCCGCTCAAGCAAAAAGCCCAAAAAAGTAACAATCGAACAGGATATCCTGCATGATAGGCTGCTTTTTTGTTGCTGCCAATGATACGCCATTTAATACCTAATGTCGTATGACTTATGACATAATGCACAACAAGTATCACAACAAGAGCAAGAAAAAATCCCACATGTACGTTGCTGTCAAAAAGGCGCAAAAGGCGATTTTCAACATCTAAAGTAAACGTTTGTGGGTGTGGAAACGTAGCATCGCGAAAGGTGCTTTTGATCAGGACATTGGCTAAACTTATGCCAATAAAAGACATCATAAGGGTACTTACAACTTCATTTATGCCATATTTAATATGTAAAAATGCAGAAACACTTATCCATAGTGCGCCTACAATGCAAGAAACGATAATGCAAATAGGGATAAAAAGCAAAGGCGGCATAAAGGTTGCTAATTGCGTTGCAAGGCTAATGCTACAAACAGCGCCTAAAAGGAACTGCCCATCACCGCCTAAATTCCAAATGCCTGTTTTAAAAGCAATCATCAAACCTGCACTTATACAAAGAAGCGGCGTCATCTTTAAAAGAACAGCCTCAAACCCTAGGCTATTGGTCAGGCAGCGTTTAAAAATGTATCCATAATATTCAAAAGGGTTTGTGTCTAAACATACAAGGATGATAGCGCTCAACAAAAATGCCAACAGTAAAGGGGCAACGTTTTTACTAAAAAAAGTACAATAGGATGGCATTTTTTTGTACATAATTATGTTGTTGCAATAAGGCTGGTTAGCGTTTGACGTGCTTTGTTGCTGTTTTCAAATGAAGCACTCAATGTTCCGTTTTTTAATACTGCAAGATGCGTTGATAAAGACAGCAATTCGTCAATATCGCTTGATATTATAATAAAGCTACAGTTTTGGCGAGCTTTATCACGAAGCAAATCATGAAGTATTTTTGCCGTTTTTATATCAAGGCCATGCGTTGGCTGATGTAAAATACCCACACAAAGGTTTGGTTGGTTCAACTCTCTGGCAAGAATGATTTTTTGCATGGTGCCACCTGACAGGTTACGGGCGGCATTTGTTCGATATTCATATGGGATGGAAAAAGCTTTCATGATGGTTTTGGCATGGTTTTGTATCTGTTTCCATTTGGCTATGCCGTATTTCCAAAAGGGTTTGAGGCCAATGTTTTTTGTTTGCAGATTCAAGGCAATATCTTCACTGCCCACAAGCCCCTCTAAAAGCCTGTCCTCAGTAGCATAGTGGATGCCCAGTTTTTGCCGCTCGCGGTTGGATAATCCCGTGATTTCGTGCCCGTGTAAAAAAATCGAGCCGCTTTGCGCAAGGCGTTGCCCTGCTAAAACTTCAGCAAAATGTTTTTGCCCATGCCCGTCAATGCCGGAAATGCCCAATATTTGATTGCGCTTGATGCTAAGCGATATGTTTTTGATGGAACAGGCTTGCTCTTCTTCATGGCTTGAAACAAGCGTTAGCTCAAGCAAGGGCTTGTCTTTGTTGTCCTTGTTCGGATTTCTATTGCTGTTTTTTGCGTTGCATTGACCTTGGTCGCTCTGCTTTTTGAGGAGAAAGGGCAGGGGGGCAAGGGGCGCCTGGTCCTCATCTCCAAAAAGGGCGCGGCAGATGTTTTGTTCCAGCTGCTGTATATTGTGACAACACTTTGCTTTCTCTAGGGTTTTGTATGTGATTTCAGCTGTTTTTTGCCCTTGTCGCACAATGGTTATGGCATGAGATACGGCGATTGCTTCGTGCAATTTATGGGTGATATAAAGGATGGTATGCTTGTTTTTGGCAAGTTTTTGGATGATTTCACCCAAACGCTTTGCCTCTTCAACGGATAAAAGGGCCGTGGCTTCGTCAAAAACAAGCATGTGTTGGCGGTGCCATAACGCGCGCATGATTTCAATATATTGTTGTTGAGCCAAGCTTAGATGCTTAACACGTTGTGATGGGTCAATATCTATGCCAAGCAGGCTTGAAAGCTCATAGTAACGAGGCAAATACTTTTTTGTAGTACATAGCTTCCACCAGGAATTGCACAGCAAAATATTTTCTATAACAGTCAATTCTGGCACCAATAACGGATGCTGAAACACAACACCTATGCCACATTGCAAGCTTTTTTGAGGAGAAGCCAGTCGGACAATTTCATTTGCAATACGAATCTCCCCTGATGAAGGAAGATATAAACCTGCAAGCAGCCCTGCTAACGTGGATTTTCCGGCACCATTTTCGCCAAGTAAAGTATGGACTTCTCCCTCATGGCAAACAAAAGACAGGTTTGACAGCGCCTTTGTATCTGCAAAGTTTTTTGAAACGTTATGGAATGATATATCAGGCATAATAGGTGTCTTGCGATAACATTACTCAATATTGCGCACAAGGCCATGTACGGGAGCTACTTCATAGTTTTCTTCAACAACAAGCTTTCCACGAACAATGTCATCGTGCAGTGCCATGACGTCTTTCCATATGTTTTCAGGTATATGAGCAGATTTTAATAAGTACGTGGACTTGTCCTGTAGGTTAAGCTCATACAGGTTTTGGCCAAAGGTTCCGTTTTGCAAATCATTGATAAGCTTTGTAAAAACAGGTACAAAATCCCAAACAACAGCAGACAGCAAATGGCCTTTATCAATGGAGGTTTTGTCGCCAATAACGTCAATGAACCATACTTTGCCACCGTCTTTAGCTTTATTGGTTTCAATGGCCTGTAACATGCCAAAGCTTGAACCATTGCCTTGCCCTAAAATAACATCAGCTCCGGCGGCTATTACGGCTTCTGTAACACGTTTTGCCCCTGTGGCGTCAGCGTAAGCGGCAGGTCCTATGACAGCATAATGAATTGTAATCGTCGGGTCTTGCCTTTGCGCTCCTTGAATAAAGGCGTAGGAGTGGGCGTTCCATGCAGGTGGCTCTCCGGACGTTACAATGCCTATGCTTTTGCTACGCGTCATTTTTGCGGCTAGGTAACCGGCTAAATAGGCGGCTTCATGCCCTGAGGCCGTGTAGTCGGCAATGAGGTTTTTTTGCGCCAGCTGAGGTTGATCCACAATGGCCACAGGCACCTTTGTTTCTTGCGCTATTTCTGCTCCTGCCGTGTTGTAGCCACCTGCATGAGCCAAAACCAAATCGACCCCGTCCGCCACAAGCTCGCGGATGCCGGAACGAATGTCCCCATAGCCCATGCCTTGTGCCACAATCACAGAAAGCCCCATGGCCTTTGCCACCTTTTTTGCAGCAACAATGCCCTGCTGGTTCCATCCAAAATCCGTTCCTTGCTCAGGTGTGACAATGGCAAAGGTTTTTATGGATTTTGACGTATCGGCAGAAAAAGCCAAACCAGTAAAAGAGCTAAAAATAAACGTAAAAACACATGTCAAGAAAATAGAGCGCATGCTTGTTTTCCTTTTTTGCGTCAATCAACTGCCATTGGCAGGTCAGAGAATGTTTTTAGATGTTCAAAGGTCTCAACAAACAAAAACAGCGAAAGCCGCTTGTGAGCACAGCTAGCTTGGCTAAAATGTTTCACGCAAACGAGTGGCATATTGCCGTAAATGTGCACGAATGGCAAGACGTTTTATGGGTAAGCTTTTCAAGGCAAATGGCCTTATAGCACAAAATTTCAAGATGTTAACGTAATAGGCTGTTAGGAGCTTGCCCTTCTTGTTCACATGCTGTGCCTTTGTATGAGTGCATGCATTGTATTTTGGGGTAATGCATAATAAAAGCACTCGTACCTTGTGCGGTACGAGTGCTTTAAAAGACTTTCCAAAAGCCTGCTTTTTTACAAAAAATTAGCGGCGATCGCCCATAAGGCGCAGCAGCATCAAGAAAAGGTTAATAAAATCAAGATACAAGGTCAGTGCGCCAAGGAGCGCGCCACGGCGAATGGCCGTTGAATCGTCCAAAGGTGCGCTTGCGCCCATGCTGCGGATTTTTTGGGTATCATAGGCGGTAAGGCCTGTGAAAATAAGCACCCCAATGCCGCTGATAACCATTTCAAGCATGGAGTTTTGTAAAAAGATGTTCACGATCATGGCAATGATCAAGCCAAAAAGGCCCATCATCAAAAAGCTGCCCATGGAGGTTAAGTCGCGTTTGGTAACCGTGCCATACACGCTCATAGCAAAAAACGTTCCGGCAGTGCTGATAAAGGCCGTGGTTACGGATGCTCCGGTATAGGAAAGCAGCACCGATGAAAGGAATACTCCCATCAAAGAGCTGTAAGCTATAAAAAGGGCTGTTGCTGTCATGGCAGATAAACGCGCGATCATGCCTTGAATGACCAAGGGCAGCGCAATAACAGCCAAAAACAGCAAAATCATAATAAAGGTATTGCCAAAGATAAGTTGCGGTAACGTTTCAGATCCTGCCACAAACCAAGCGCAAGCAGCAGTGAGTAAAAGCCCTACCGTCATCCATTGATACACATGACGCATAAAAATGCTGGCGGAACTGGCGGTTGAAGTGACGGTACTGTCACGTAAGGTTTCCATATGACCTCCAAAAAAGGGTTGAAACGGTTGTTTATGCCGTTTTACATGATGTTGCGGCACAGGCCGCAGAGTTTTTTTGTTTAGACTTGATCCTCTGTACAGAGTTCTGCATGGAGTTTCAAGGCAACAACTAAACTATAACCATATTCAAGAACTTTGACAAGGGAGTGAGTTTTTGGACAGGCAATGCGTTTTGAAGTGAGGTTAAGAAGGCTTTTTTGAAAGAGGATTGAAGCTGATGACTGCACGTTTTTGTAGTTTTTATGTGCAATTCTGTTTCTTATCGCCTGCTTCCCCTCGGTATCACCCCCTACGCAACTACGCTTCGCGCAGTTAAACGCGTAGGGGATAATCCCAAGAGGGCAGGCTAATATCGTTGTAACATGTAGAAAAAAGAAATAACTGTGCAATGAATGTAAAACACCAATAATGTAAAGAAATGCTCAAAAAAGTATACGTTAACAGTATTCAGGTGTTTAAACCACATTATGCATATTCTATATTCATGTTCTATTTTGTCGAGATTGCATAGCTGCCCAGAACTTGCGATACCCATGTTTTTTACAACATTCTATGCATTACAAAATTTTTGCGTGTAGGCGTATCCCTTCGCGCAGCTGTCTTTTGCGAACCTATGTGTGCCAAAGGCTTTAGCCTGCACCGTCGGGATCATTTTTTAAACATTTAGCGAAGCCACGCTACGCCGTGTAAAAATGATACCGAGGCAAAGCAGGCGTGCAAAAAAGCAACAACAACCTGCCAGCAGTTAATTAAAATTCCGGCGGCAATTGCAGCATTTCTTCATAGGTAAACACAGGCCCATCCACGCACATATAGTGGGCGCCAACTTTGCAATGTCCGCATTTGCCCACACCGCAGCGCATATTGGTTTCAAGCGCGGTATAAATGTCTTTGGGTTGCATGCCAAGGCGCATTAAATCCTTTGCCACAGCTTTGATCCGCCGTGCCGAGGCACAGACAATGGCTGTGGTATTGTGCCAGTCAAGGCCAAGGTTTGGCAATAAATCATTGATATAGCCCACATGCGCTTCTACCTTGTCTGTGGGTTTGGCAAAAGCATAGACAACCTGTACGCCATCTATGGTGCTCCAAGCTTTAAGGTCTTCTTTGAGCACCAAATCGTCGTAGGTCAAGGCACTGCCAATGACCACAATTTTGCCAAATTCGTCTTTGTTTTCAATGGCACGGATAAGGGTTGCGCGGACAGGTGCCTGCCCAACGCCTGAACCCACAACAATAAGGTCGCGCCCTTTTATGGTTTCATACGGGAGCGGCACTCCAAAAGGCCCGCGAACACCAAGGAGATCGCCAACTTTTCTGGTAAAAAGGGACGTGGTAACCTTGCCCACTTTTTTAATATAAAAGCAAAATTCCTCACGCACCTTATCGCTGAACGAAACAGAAATAGCCACCTCGCCAACGCCAAAATCTGTCAGCATATAAAATTGACCGCGCAAGGCAGGGCTGCCTTGGTGTACTTTTTCGGTAAAGCGTATGGTAAAACGACGAATTGACGAGGATTCATCATAAATATCAATAATTTCTGCAAGGTTGGGGGTGTAGAGCCCCGGATCAAAGTCTCTGTCCTCGCGCTCAAAAGGCACCTTGCATTTGCACGGTGTGTGTTCTGCCTCGTTTGGCTGATACGCTGCCATGACTTTTGTCGCAACATCAAGGATGTCAATGGCAGCAGGGCAGCAAACGCTACAGCGACCGCACCCTGTGCAGCCTTTCATGCCAAAGCGCTCCTCAATATATTTGAGTTTATCGTATATTCGATAACGCACGGCACCTGTGTGGGTTCGAGGATTGTGCCACTCGGCATTGCGAGTAAAACTATGTGCTTGGCACGAATCCCAATGACGAACGCGCGTGCCGCCAGTGCTGCTTGCGTTTATGCCGGCAGAGGGCGAAGGCCCACGCATGGTATTTTCCTCATCTGTTGTAAAGCAGGTGCAGGTGGGGCAAACTCTGGTACAGCCTGTACAGGAAATGCAGCCATGGGCTACATTCTCCCATAACGGATGGTCAAAGGTGGCGGCAAGGGCCGTTTGCAACAGCTTGTGATCTGGCAAGGGTTTGCTATGCGCTTTGACCTCTTGCAGGAGGGCGGCTTTGCGCTCTTGGCCTTTTGCCTCATAATCGGTATGCAAAAGGTGCATAATAACAGCAAGCAGGTATTGTCCTTTTTCTGTGCTCTCTTCAAGCCAGTATCTGTCGCCATCAGGTGTGAGCAAAATATCATAGCCGGTTTGGGCAAAAGGCCCCGTTGTTTCCTCATTCAGCGTGCAAAAGCATTGGCTTCCAAACTGCAAACAATTGACTGCCGCCACAAAAAGGTGGTGACGGTGCATCGCGTAATTCAAATCCTTGTATTCGGACAGGAAAAAACGATCCATATAAGCCAAGCCATAGGTGTCACAAGGGCGAACGCCAAAAAGTAGAGTGTCTTCACTGTGCCTGTGAGGGGCTTGTTTTAGGCGTGGTTGTTGTGCAACAAGCACTTGTTCCTTTGGCTCTCCCTCTTTTTTCTCCCACGAAAAAAGGGCTTCGCGCTCTTTAAACACAAAGTCTTTGGGCGACATGGCTGTGTTTATGTAGGACGAGGGATCATATCCTTGTCCATCATAAGGCAAAAAATGGACATTTGCATCCTTGCCTTGTGGGGTAAATAAGGCATATCTTTGTGACCAAATATGTAAAGCTTCTGGTAAGTCAGTCGTTTGTATAAAAAACATACTACCTTCTTTGCAACGAATTTGTGATGGTTAATGGGTATACTTTTGCTTTTTTACGTTTTTAAAACAATAAAAAAAGCGGTCATCAATCAACCACGTGCACACTGACTGCCGTCACTTTGAACGCAGGGATTTTTACTTGAGGGTCAAGGTATTCATGGCTGGTTAAGGTGTTGGCTGAACTTTCTAAAAAATGGAACGGTAAAAACACGTTGCCGGGCTTAATGGCATCGGTCACATGAGCCTTTGCAAAAACTTCACCGCGCCGCGACCGCACGCAGACATTCCAATTGCTTTTAACCCCAATACGCGCGGCATCGTCCGGATGGATTTCTAAAAACGCGGTGGGGTATTCGCGCTCAAGGGCCCATGAACGCCTTGTCATGGTGCCTGTATGGTAATGGTGAGGCAGCCTGCCTGTGATCAAAATATAAGGGTAGGTTTCGTCGGCTTCCTCTGCTTTGGCCGTTGAGTCGTTGACCGTAAACCGTCCAAGGCCGCGTACAAAGGTGTTTTGATGTAAAATGGGCGTGCCAGGGTGTTCAGGCGTCGCTTGTTTTTTGTTCGTTGCGGGGGGTTGTGGGGCAGGGCAGGGCCAGCACAAGCCTTGTTCTTGCTCAAGGCGTGCATAGTTCATGCCTCCATAGGAGGGTATAACTGTGCGTAACTCTTCAAAAACAGCTTCGGCAGAGGCGTAATCGCCCTTTGCTCCCATGCGGTGGCATAAATCTGCCAAAATCTGCCAATCAGGACGTGTCCCCGTAAGAGGCGGCAAAACTTCACGGATCCGCTGCACGCGCCGTTCTGTGTTGGTAAAGGTGCCGTCCTTTTCAAGGTAACTTGCCGCAGGCAATACAACATGGGCATATTGAGCGGTTTGGGTCATAAAAATGTCTTGCACCAGCAAAAAGTCAAGCTTTTGCAAGGCCGCGGCAACCGACGCCGAATCAGGGTCAGATAGAGCCGGGTTTTCGCCTATTATATACAGAGCTTTGATTTTGCCCTCGTGAATATCGTGCAAAATTTCTGTAAGCTTGCGCCCTTGTGTATTGGCAAACGGCCCCCATACAGGCTCAAACCGTTCCTTTGCAAGCTCTGTCCCTGCTTGCACGTAGCCCGGCAATACCTCAGGCAGCGCGCCCATATCGCAGGAACCTTGCACGTTGTTTTGCCCGCGCAACGGGATGAGGCCCGTATAGGGACGTCCTATCATGCCGCACAGCA
>CAYJIX010000039.1:19643-22301 GCA_964370375.1 uncultured Desulfovibrionaceae bacterium
ACAAGGTTAGCAAGGGCCGCACAGGTTTGTGTGCCGGTCACATGTTGGGTTACGCCCATGCAATATAAAATCGTAGAATTTGGCCCCTGTGCATACATTCTGGCCACTTGGCGAATCGTGTCAGGATCAATACCCGTTAAAGGGGCGGCCCATTCAGGCGTGGTGCTTTTTATGGACGCGGCAAACGTTGCAAAATCTTCACAGCGCTCGGCAATAAAGGCTTTGTTTTCAAGGCCTTCTTCCAAGATAACATGCATCATGGCATTGATAAGTGCAAGGTTGCTCCCGGGAGTTATGGGCAAATGTGCCGTGGCAAGGCGCGCCACAGGCGTTGTGCGCGGATCAACCACAATGATTTTGACCTTGCCAAGTTTATGGGCCGCGGCAATACGCGCATAGACCAAGGGATGCTGGCTTGACGTGTTGGAACCAATGATAAAAAGCACGTCGGAAGAGCGTATTTCTTCAATACTGTTGGTGGCAGCTCCTGAACCAAAGGCTGTAGCCAGACCTGCTACGGTGGGGCTGTGTCAAAGTCGTGCGCAATGGTCAATGTGCGCAGAACCCATGACCGCACGAGTGAATTTTGCCGCCAAGTAGTTTTCCTCGTTCGTGCAACGAGCAGAACTTAACAGTGCAAATTGTTCGGGCTTGGACTTAAAGGCTTTGAGTGCGTCCACAGTTACCTGCATGGCCGTATCCCACGAGGCCTTATGCAACGTGCCGTCAGCGGCGCGCACAAGGGGAAATTGCAGCCTGTCGGGGTGACGTACAAATTCATGCCCTTGCCAGCCTTTGGCGCAGAGCATGCCACGGCTAACGGGATGGTCTTGCTTTGGACTTATGCCTACAATGCGATTGTTTTCGGTGTGGGCATAAAAGTTACAGCCACAGCCGCAATAACCACAGGTGGTCAGTACAGAATTCATATATGTTTTTCTCTCTTTTGCTCAAGGTTCGATGGCGCAGATAATAGCAGGCTGTTGCTATGGGTGCAAGACCTTGTGTGTATGGGAAAGAAGGGGGGCGACGATGGTAGAAATACGCGTGCTCTTCATTTGCCCATCCGTATGTTCGAAGGCTGGGAAGTATCCCGACGTCTATGGTGCTTTTTTAAAAAAAACGAGTGCAAAAAAATGTCAGTTTGTGCTTTGGTCACGTTCGATTTTTTAGGATTTGCTACAAAAAAAGCCTTTGGTTCAAGGAATTTTTACGGCGCAGCAAGGATTGCATTGCATAGGCAACGTACTTGGTGTTGCTTGTACAAAAAAGCGCAATCAATGTGTGGTCTTGATATACTATTGGTATGTTATACGATATATTGCAAGTGTAAGGCCACTGCAATAGACAAAATGAGAACTCCTTGACACTGTATTTTTCATGCTTAATGTAACATAAACACCACAAAGGAGGTTTCATGAGAAAATATTCCATAGTGTTCATGCTTTGTTTTTGCTTTAGTCTGCTAACTCTACCATCTGTGGCGCAAGAAGGAGTACAAATCATGCCAAACATACCCATCACTCCCCTAACGCCTGAAGAAGAGCGCGTCATCATCCATAAAGGCACGGAAGCGCCGTTTTCCGGAGCGTATGTACATACAAAGGAGCAGGGTTTGTATCTGTGCCGTCAGTGCAATGCACCCTTGTACCGTTCAAATGACAAGTTTGATTCTCATTGTGGCTGGCCAAGCTTTGACGATGCCGTAGCAGGTGCGGTTGTGCGCATCCCTGATGCGGATGGCGTGCGCACCGAAATTGTATGCGCCAATTGTAACGGGCATTTGGGCCATGTGTTTGAAGGCGAAGGCTTTACGGCCAAAAACGTGCGTCATTGTGTCAATTCTATATCCATGCGCTTTGTGCCTGGCGTTACGGCCCCTGCCACGGCCTTTTTTGGCGGCGGCTGTTTTTGGGGTGTTGAGGATGGCTTTGCAAGCTTGCCCGGTGTCCTTGACGTGGTATCAGGGTATATGGGGGGCAAGGTGCCCTTTCCCACCTATGATGATGTTTGCAGCGGTACCACGGGCCATGCTGAAGTTGTTCGGGTAGAATTTGACCCTGCAAAGACCAACTTTGAAACCTTGGCAAAATTCTTTTTTGAAATCCACGACCCCACGCAAATAGATCGCCAAGGCCCGGACGTTGGCTCCCAATACCGCAGTGTGATTTTTTACACAGACGATAACCAGCGCGACATTGCCCAAGACCTTGTGCAAATCCTTGAAGGAAAAGGCCTTGATGTGGCGACTGAAATTTCTCCTGCACCGCCCTTTTTTGCAGCAGAAGAATACCACCAAAACTTCACCGCGCGCACAGGACGAGGTGCTTGCCACTTTAAGGTGAAGCGTTTTGATTCGTAATCAGTAAGCCTAGAGTTCAACTCTCCCAGTTGGCTCCAGAAATTTCAAGGGTTTACGGTTAAAAGCTGTAAGCCCTTTTTCCTTGGAAAATTTTCCACCACTTTTTTAGCACTTTTTGAAACAGCCAGTTTAGGATTTTTAAAATACAAGTATTCTTCTTACTCGTTGTACCCAAGCTTATCAGGAAGGTTATTCCAAAGCTCACTTCTGGTTTTATTGCTTCTGAGTTTTTCTACTATGTTCACATCAGGACGAGGGTAAATGATGACACCGTCTTCTTCACCCAATTCTGTGCG
>CAYJIX010000040.1:0-21806 GCA_964370375.1 uncultured Desulfovibrionaceae bacterium
CAAATAAGGAAAAGTCCTCTCCACACAATCCTTCAGCTTGCGCAGGCTGTTCAAAAAGGGCTGGATGGTAGGAAGCGGACAATTTTAGGAGGGGAGTGGGGTCTTCCCCCCATGACCCGACAAAAAATGTCCAGCTGACACCCCAGACGGTGCTTTTTCAACAGCCTGCGAATGTTTTACAACAAAAACGCAGTAGCCAGCCCAAGAAAGATAAAAAAGCCTGCGCTGTCTGTAATGGCCGTTAAAAAAATGCTGGACGCTTGTGCAGGGTCACGCCCAAGCCAGCGGAAAAAGAGCGGAATTGCACCACCTGCCAAAGCTCCAAGCACCATATCGCTTAAAAGGGCTCCGGCCATAACAAAGGATAAGGCAAGCGTACCTGTAAACGCATACACGCCGCCAAAAACCAGCAACGCCATAATAATGCCTGTGGCAATGCCGATTTTTCCTTCCCTAAATACGGCAACCCAGGCGCGTTTTTGGTCAAAACGTTCTGTGGCAAGTTGGCGGATCATAACAGCAAGGGCTTGTTGCCCTGTATTGCCTGCTTGGTTTGCCACCATGGGCATGAGCACAGCCAAAATAGACATTTGGGCAATGGAGCCTTCAAACAGGTACACCACAAACGCCGATAAAGCAGAGGTCAGCATGTTGACCACAAGCCACGGCAGGCGCATGCCCACAGATTCATACCATAAGGTGTCCACGCTTTCATCTTGCCCTGCACCCACCATGCCGAGCAAATCTGAGCTTGCTTCATCTTGAATAATATCCAAAATATCATCGTAGGTAACAATGCCAAGGAGCCTATGCTCGTGGTCAACAACGGGCAAGGCAGCATAGTTATAGTGGCTCATGATGCGCGCCACTTCTTCCCTATCTGTATCAAAGGCAACAGATACCACGTCTTGATCGGTGATGGTGTCGCGCAAATGGACGCCCGGGCGAGAAAGCATAAGGTCGCGTAAGGAACAAACCCCCATAAGCTTGTCATGATCGTCCACCACATAGGCGTAATAGGGGAGCTCTTTGTCCTCCATTTCGCGGCGGATGTGCAAAATGGCTTCGTCCACGGTTTGGTTTTGTTCAAGGACAATGACCTCAGTATTCATAATGCCGGCGGCAGTTTCCGGGTCAAAGGCCATAAGGCGCCGCAATTCATCGGCATCTTCGCGTGGCATGCTGCCTAAAAGCGCGTCAAGGTGGTCTTGCTCAAGCTCGTCCAAAACGTCAGCCGCATCGTCAGGGGACATTTGCGTGACAATGTGCGCGGCTTCATGCAAGTGCATCTGCTCAAGCATGTCACCTGCCATGTCTTCGTCAAGCTCAGCTAAGGTTTCTGCCGCTTCCTCTGCAGAGAGGGTGCGCAGCATGCGCAATTGCTCGTCCGGATGCAGATTTTCCAGATGCTCGGCAAGGTCAGCAGGGTGAGAAAGATCAGGATCGCTTGCATCTATACTGTCATAAAGTGCTGGATCTAATGTGCTTTGCAAAGGCTCTTGCTGCGGAGAACGCGGTGGTGTGCTGTCATGTGGGGCTTGGTTCATGACGTTCTCCTTCTTAGAGTAGGTTGAGCTGCCCTAAAAACGGCGGCTTGACAGGCGTGGCCTTGTGGTATGTGATTTGCTTCACGTTATCCGCTCACCACTACGCTGTTTTATGAAAAAAAGCAAGATGTGGGTATAGACAGTTATAGATGCGAAGGCAGGTACAGATAAGCTGTTGCAGGTGTTTATTTGCAAAAGACGCCATTAAAAAGACAAAACACACAACCTAAAGCGCGGCCATGACATATGGATGTCTGCTGCAAACGGGGTTTTGCTTTTTTGTGCTGCCACAATGGGCAAGTCATAACCAAGATACCATGGCAGCTCTATGCCGATTGTGTGACAAGTCCGTGTTTATTCACCAACCGCTTCAGGTGCTTCAATGGTGGCCTTATCGCCAAGCCATGGATTAAAATAGCCATAACGAAGCCAAGGGCAGGTTTTTTTGAGGCGTTTGCGAAAATTGTTCAAGCCCAAAATCGGCCCGTGTTCCACACCTTCAAGGAGCGATAGGTAATAGTCGGGGTCAATGTTTAAATTGCGCAATTGCACAAGGCTAACGCCTGTAGCTGTGATCAATTCTTCAAGGGCTGCAAGTTCCGCCTCTGTATCGGTAACACCAGGAAAATACAATAGGTTAAGGGCCACATGCACGCCGTGCTTTCTGGCTGTGATCATGGCTTTGCGCACATGGTCAAAGCTATAGTTTACGGGGCGGTAATAGGTGTTGTAGACGTCTTCTCTGGCGCTGTTTAAGCTGACACGCAACGAGGTTAAGCCGGCCTGTGCAAGCTCTTGTATAACTTCTGGGCGCGAGGCGTTGGAATTAAGGTTCACGGTACCGCGTCCGCCTTGGGCACGGAACGTGGCAATGCTTTCAAGCAAAAGGTCAGCTTCGGTTAAAGGTTCGCCTTCACAGCCTTGACCAAAAGAGTACACAGGCTTTTCCACTTCCTGGCGGCTGTGGTGCAGCATAACTTCTACAATTTCGGCACTTGTTGGGGTGAACGTCATACGGTTTTGCGGCGTTGCACAGATTTTAGATGTTGACTCTTGCTGAGAAATACAGCCAATGCAGCGCGCGTTGCAGGCCTTTGACACAGGCAATGGTGCCTCGTACCGTCCAAGGCACAAGTTACGCGCAGCAGGGCAATTGTAGCGCAACACACAATTGTTCATAAGGTGCTGCATGAGCCTGTTGTCAGGATAGGTTTGGATCAGAGCTTGGGCGGCTTTTTGGATTTTACGCGGGGGAATATTTTGAAAAACCTGACGCGGGTCATCGTCCACACGTTTTGCACAAATATAAAAGCGGTTGTTGGCAAAACCCACAGCACCGTATGCAAAAAGGGGCAGCATGGGGGCCTCCTCATCCTTGGCATAGGCAGGGTGCGCAGCCAAGGTATGGCCAGGCGAAGCAAAGGCAGCCACAGCCAAGTCGTCCAAAATTTCAATTTCGCCGCTTTCAGGATCTAAGCCCACAGCGTGACGGCCCGGCAATAAAAAAAGGTCGCTTTCATCAGGGAGCGGCATAAGCTCGTCAGGACGGGGCAAAGCCCATTCGTGCCCACGGCGGCACAAAAGCAACAGGGTTGGGTGGTCATAAATGCGACCGGAAGCGTCAGCCATAAGCATGCGGGGACGGATGGAGGATGCAGCCATATAAAATCCTTGTACTTGACTCAAAACACGCTATGATGCAAAAAAACAAAGCAAGCAGTGCAACGCCTTGCGCATTAGTAAATGATACGGGATGTTGGAAAGTTGCGCAAGTGTGCAGGCTTGTGGGCGAATGGGTATGAAGGTATAGCGTATAGCAAGCTGCCTTAAAAGAGCAAATTGCGTTGTCAGAGTCCTTTTTTCTTGCATAGACCGTAAAAGTCTGTAGCTTGTACCGAAAAAATAAACTTTTTAGTATCTTATACCTTTTAAATAGCCTGTTGAAAACTGATGCCCTATGGCTTTTTATCACGTTTTTTTACAACAGACTTTTTTAACAGGCTGATAGATAGCACCACACATGCTGTTACGATAAGAGGGGATATATGTTACTCACATTTTTGGTTATTTGTTTTGCAGGCTTGGCGTTCATGTTTTTTTGTATTCAGGCCAAGCAGGAAAAAATGCTGCGCATCATGCAGGAAGAGCACGCACAAATCCGCCTTGTCTTGCGCGCGCTAGAAGCTATTACCGAGGCTAAAGACGAAGAACCCTCACCTCACCCCTCCAGCATAAAAAGGCAAAGAACGGCACCACCTTTATCAAGTAGCGAAGAAGCCGAAGATACCCTTTTGCAACTTAAAGGCACAACCGTGGCTGAAGCAGCCGCTCTTTTACATGCCGGAAGAAAACGCTACGGCCTTGAAGCTGATGAAGCAAAAAAAGCTAAAGCTCCCATGCCTGATTTATCGCTTTGATATGTATATAAAAAAGATTACAAAAAAACGCCTTTCACAGCGTATAACGCATTGTGAAAGGCGTGAAAATTTGGAGCGGGAAACGGGATTTGAACCCGCAGCAGCCAGCTTGGGAAGCTGATACTCTACCGTTGAGTTATTCCCGCTCAGAACTGCATGTTTATACAAAAAGACTTTGTTCTCGTCAAGCGTTATGGACAGCGCATGGCAGCCATACCAGCCTGTTAAAATACCCGTGTAAAAAACAGTAAAAAACTTCATTCTAACGTGTATCAACAGCTTGTTATCTAAGCTTATTCTGCTATGGTAAAGTAATAAATGTGTTGGTATACTATCCGTTTGACAAAAAAAATTGGTGAGCGGAAAATACGCTAATGACGGTAAGCACATAAAAAATGGGAAAATGAAACAATGCGTAAAAAAATCATAATTGATGAAGAAAAGTGCGTTGGTTGTGGGCTTTGTGCCAATACTTGTAAGCAAAGCGCACTTGAAATCATTGACGGAAAAGCAAGGGTAACTCGTGAAGATTATTGCGATGGGATTGGAAATTGCCTTCCTGTTTGCCCTGTGCATGCTATCAGTTTTTCAGATAAAGCTGTGGTAAGTAAAAGCAAAAACCTTTTGCCTCGCGTTTGTCCGGGGACTCATGCAAAAGAATTGAAAAAAGATGACAAAGTCATGCACAATATACAAACACTCGCAAGTTCTGAACTTCGGCAATGGCCTGTTCAGATAAAACTTGTTCCTGAAAATGCAGCGTATTTTGCAAACGCGCATTTGCTTATTGCTGCAGACTGTACAGCCTATGCTTATGCAAATTTTCATAACAAATTTATGAAAAATAAAGTAACATTGATAGGATGTCCTAAGCTTGATGAATGTGATTATACCGTTAAGCTATCAAATATTATCACAAACAATACTATTAAAAATGTTACTTTGGTTAGGATGGAAGTGCCTTGCTGTAGCGGTATAGAAAATGCCACTGTTAATGCTTTGAAAAAAAGTGGAAAAGATATTCCTTATCAAATTGTTACTGTGTCTACGGGTGGTTTAATAGTAGATAATTGACACAAAAAACTGTGACAACTGTTTGAATAGAATGGGGTTTGTAGGTAAAAATATGCACATACAATGGCTGAAAACAAAAAAATGATGGGCGAATTTTTGGCACGTTTATGATGTTGAATACGAATTTTAGTGACGCCTATGTTATGGAAAAGACAAACTTTTTTTGTGGACGAAGTGTTTTTTTTGCTGTTTGTCTTGAGCCAAAACGAGCTGCCTTAGAAACGTGCACTTTTAAAGCCGTCTGATAGGCCATCGTGCAAACAGGTGTTTGGCAATACAATTATCGCACAAGTCCGAATCAATAGGGCTATGGACATGTGCGCCTTGTGTGTGCTATTAAACCTTGGTTTATGCCAAAACATGCCATATGCTGAGGGACTATGCCACCTTTTATACAAAAAATATTCAAAACATTAGGCCCTGTTATCGTTACTTGTATTTTTTTAGGGGCCATATGGCTTTTGTATTCTGAAATAAGCAAGTACAGCCTAGCAGATATCCGCATGAGCCTTGAGCGTATTTCCACGGGGAAGCTGTTGGCGTCTTTGGGGCTTATGGTGCTGAACTATGCCATTTTGGTGGGTTATGATTGGCTTGCCATTATCGGTATCGGCAAAAGCTTGCCTTTAAGCAAGGTGAGCTTGGTTTCCTTTGTGGGGCAGGCGGTAAGCTATAATTTTGGCGCCCTGCTTGGGGGCAGTACTGTGCGTTTTCGCATGTATTCGGCCTGGGGTTTTACGCCCATGGAATTTGTGCGCCTTGTGCTGATGCTGGCCCTTACCTTTTGGGTGGGTGCGTTAGGGCTTGTGGGGCTTATTTTTCTTATCGCGCCGCCTGTCATTCCGCCTGAGCTTGCCCACTATATTCATGTTACCAACATGCGCCCCCTTGGCGGTATTTTGTTTGCCGTGGCCATGAGCTATCTTTTGATCTGCAAATACGTGCACAAACCCATCCATATTTTTGGCAAGGAATTTACCTTTCCGCCCTTTAAAATAGCCTTGGCCCAAGCCATTGTGGCAGGCATTGACCTTGTGGTGGCTGGCGCTTGCCTTTATGTGCTGTTGCCGGATGTGACCGTAAGCTTTATCGAATTTTTACCAACCTACCTTATGGGCATGGTAGCTGTTGTTTTAAGCCACGTTCCGGGCGGAGCAGGGGTGCTTGAGGTTGTGATTTTACACCTGACAACCGCTGACCGCCAAGGTGTTTTGGCTGCACTTTTATGTTTTCGCGTGATTTATTATTTATTGCCCTTATTGCTTGCCGCCCTGATTTTTGCTGCATACGAAGTTGCCAACCAAACAAAGCAAGCGTCCGGCATGATGCATAATGCCGGTCGCTGGATGCGCGCCTTTTCGCCCAGCATCATGGCGTGGACTGTTTTTGCCATGGGCAGCATTTTATGCTTTTTTGTAGTATTGCCCATAAGCTCAGAGGCTGTTGCGTTTTTGGTGGGCTTTGAATCTTTAAGCGTTTTGGAAGTGTCACACATGGTTATGGCCTTGTGCGGTGTGATGCTCCTTTTTCTTGCTCCCGGGCTTGAACACCGTCAATCTGTGGCCTGGCGTGCAGTGGTTCTGACCTTGGCTTTGGCAGCTGTTGCTGTGTTTTTGTCTTCCATGAATTGGCTGCTCAGCATTATTATTGTGCTGACTCTTGTTTGTGTGTTGTCTGTCCGCAGGCGTTGTTGTAGGCCTTCGTCCCTTTGGCGATTACGGCTTGTGCCGTCATGGTTTTTTGGAGCTTTGCTTATCCTTGGCAGTGCTGCCGGCTTTGGCCTTGTTATCCACAGTTCACAGGCGTCTGAGCCGTCCCTATGGTTTGTGGCAGACTATGCCGCTGATACGCCGCGCTTTATTCGTACGCTTGGGGCAGAGTTTTTACTGATACTTGCCCTTGCTGTGGGGTTTTGGCGTACTGCGCCGCTCCGTCGTAAAAGATGCTGACAGGCTGGTAAAGGGCGTTTGTCAGCATCGACAAAGCGTTTTTGGTGTCCCTGCCTAAAGGGCAAGACAGCGTTCGTGCATTGTTTTTTTTGATACTGTTTTTTCGTCGTTGTTTTTCTATTGACAAAGGTTTGGATGTCAGCTAGAGGTATTTTCTCTTCTGCGGGAGTAACTCAGTGGTAGAGTGCAACCTTGCCAAGGTTGAAGTCGCGGGTTCAAATCCCGTCTCCCGCTCCAAAATTTTTTTAGTTACAATAAGCTGCCTTGTGCAGCTTTTTTTATGGCTGAATTTGCTTAAAGACGAAAGGGCGGCGAAGCCGTTTGCTTTTCCCTCAACAGCCTTCATCCTGCGCAGGCTGTTCAAAAAGTGCCGTATGGTAGGAAGCGGACAATTTTTGGAGTGGAGTCTTCCCCCCATGACAGGACAAAAATTGACCAGCTGACACCCCATGTCTTTTCTGCCTTTTTTGTCTTTCCTCTAACAACCTTCATCCTGCGCAGGCTGTTGAAAAGGGGTTGAATGCGCGGCAAGCGAAGTTTTTTCTTGAAGGCATAGGACGCTTTGGTCCATGCCAAAAGAAAAAACAAGCTTAACAAAGCAGCCAGCCCCTTTTCAACAGCCTGATAGGTAGAGGACTTCTGTCAAGGTAAGCCCATGAGCCGGCGCAGTGATGCCTGCATGGCGTCTGTCACACGTTGTAAGAATATCAGTCACAGCTGAAGGGGGTAATTTGCCGCGCCCCACAGTTACAAGCAAGCCCATCATATTGCGAACCATTTGTTTTAAAAAACCGTTGGCGCAAAAGGTCCACGCAAGTTCAATGTTTGCGTCAGTGTTTGCTATGGGCCCGTTTGGATCGCGTGTGATGCTTTCAACCGTGCGGATCGTGGTTTTAATATCGGTTCCGCGGTTTTGCAGGCTGGCAAAATCATGTGTTCCGCATAAAAGCTGTGCTGCCTCGTCCATGGCTTCCACATGAACAGGGCCGCAAGCCCACACATATGGCGCAAGCCAAGGGGGCGTACAACGCCTTGAAAGCCATAACCTATAGGTATATCTTTTAGAAATCGCATCAAATTGCGCATGAAAAGAATCCGCCACAAGGCAGGCATCCATAATACGAATATCTTTGGGAAGGGATGTGTTTAACGCCAGCTGCCAATCCATATGTGCCAAGCTGTCAGGCACATCCGCATGGGCAACTTGAGCGCGTGCGTGTACGCCTGCATCTGTGCGCCCTGCTGCGTGAACATGGACTTTTTGGCCTGTTATTTTGTGCAAAGAACGTTCAAGTAAAGCTTGAACTGTTGGCAAGTATTTGTCCTTACGAATTTGAATTTGCCAACCATGATAGGCAGTTCCCGTATATGCAATGGTTAAGCGAAGACGGGGCATTTATTCTCCAAGCTGGGTTTTGCTCAAAAGTTCAGAAAGTTTGGCGGCAGGTTCCGGATCCATGTAGGTGAGGATTTCTCCTGCTTGCTTTCCGCGCATGCCTGCCAAGATTCTGACAGCAATTTTTTCATCCAAAGCAGCCAGTACGGTGGCAGCTTGCCGTGCTTTCATGTTGGTGTACATGTCAATGAGGTGTGTTAGTTTTTTGTCTTGCACGGTGTTTGCTGTGTCCAGCATGTTGGCAATGCGTTTTTCAAGGGTATTGAGTTCATTAAGCCGTGTTTGCATTTGTTGCTGCAATGCCAAAAGTTCTTGTTCGCGGCGGTTGAGTTCTTCTTGTTTACGTTGAACAGAATCTTTGGGAACAAACGGTGTGATGTTGGGTGCCGGAATGTTGCTTGGTGCTGCAGCGTCAGGACGAAGGTTTTCTGCAGGGGCAGGGTAATCATCCGTGGAGGGTTGCTGCGCAAAGGGGGATGGCTGTTGATTGCGGATAGTGGGTGCAGGCGGAGCTAATTGCTCGGTGGCAGCATGGGCTGTTTGACCCAAAGGAGCAAGCCCTGCCTGTAAAAACGATGCCGGATCAGCAGGAAAAATCACAAGAGAAGCCAAAAGGCTAAGTTTTAACACGCCCAATGCAACAATCCAGCGGCACAATTTACTAAGGCGTAAATTTGTAGCGTAGCGATGTTGTTTCGTCGAAGATTTCTTGTTCTTTACGTCGTTCTTCTTGCGCATGGTGTTCTGCCTGTTTTGACTTGAGTTTTTCCAAAATTTTATGGTCTTTGGCCCTTGTTATCAAGGCTTCTCTTGCGTTTGCAACCTCAGCATGTAAGCTTCGGATGCGCTGTGCTGTGATGGCAGCGTCTTCTCGTAAGCCTTTGATAAAATGCTCAAGGAGCCAGCGCTCGCCCATTTCTTGCCCAACGGGCAGGGCAAAAAGCTTGTGCTGAGCCTCTGCCAGCATGTTGTCAAGCTGTTTGGCGCGCTCCTCTTCGTTAACAAGAGCTGCCTTGGCTCGACCGTAAGCTATTTGAGCCTGCTCTTTGAGCTGCCCACGGTAACGCAAAAGTTGCTCGAGGGAAAAACGAAATGCAGCCATGACCAACCTGTCAAAAATCTGTTACAATCATACTTTATTTTATGATAGTGCAAAGAGTGGGCCAAGGTGTTCAAAACAGCCTTGCCCAAGGCATGACACACGTTGTATTTGGCAAAATCTATCAGAACCAGATGGCCTCAACCACTTCGTCAGAATAGCCTTTTTCTTTCATGCACCATTGAAAATACGATGTCATGCTCAGGCTTTGAAAAATCGACGAATAGGAAGCAGGGCCACTGTCGCCCAACATGACGCTTGTTTGTTCAAGGCATTCGTTTTTTGCATACAAAAAAAGCTGCTCATCCGCCGTAAGTGGTTTGGGCGGCGTGCAAGCTGCAAGGGCAAAGAGGCTGATAAGGATGAGAGTACGCATGGGGTTCTCCTTGTAGAATAGAATAAATTTAATTTGGCATAAAAGGTAAAGAAACGCTAGTAGATGAGTCTAAGCCTTTTTATTGAAGGGGCAAAGCGACAAAAAATGATATTGCAACCTTCATACAATTGCACAAAATAGCTGTTACAAAGGTTCCACCAGCAAGAACGACTCTTCACTCACTCCACAAGCTTTTACAGGCAAAAGTTCAAAAAGTTCATGGTCAGGCGGCAGGGAGCTGTCTTTTTGTAAAACACATGTTGAATAATATTGATCAACGCCGCGCAAGGTGTTTTTACCATCCACTGCCATGTACAGCGGATGGTTGTTCTTGCGTGTATCGTGCATGAGTTCGTGTAAAAAGGCATTTTGTTTAGTTTTTATAGCTTCACGAACAAGGCTGGCGCGCTCTTGCCGTTCAGGGCGGGGCACAGCATGCGGCATGGCGGCTGCACGAGTTTTTGGCCGTTCTGAATACGGGAAAACATGCCCATAGGTTAAAGGTAGGGCGTCTAAAAAGTCCAAACTTTCTTGCACGTGCAAAGGCGTTTCGCCCGGGAACCCCATAAGGATGTCAGCACCAAGCCCAAAACGTGACCAGATTTTTTGCAGGCTTTGTACTGCGTCCAAAACACCTTCAGGCGTATAATGACTGCGGTTCATGCCTGCTAGCACAGAAGGGCTTCCACTTTGCAAAGATAGGTGAAGGTGCGGACACACAAGGTGTGATGCTGCCAATATGTCCAAGGCTTTAGTGTCAAGCTGGGCAGGGTCAAGGGAGCTTATGCGTAAACGAGCTTTGCCTTGCCATTTTGCTGCCAAGCCCGTATCAAGAAAGGCTAGTAATTCCCAAAAATCCTTTGAATTATACTTGTATTGGCGCAAATTAACACCTGAAAGCATAAGCTCACGATGCCCTGCCTGTAAAAGGCGTTCTGCCTCTGCCAAGCAGTCATGCATGGGGCGGCTTTTGGGCAGGCCGCGTGTTTGCGGTACAATACAATAGGAACAATAGTGTGAGCAGCCGTCCTGCACCTTGAGCACAGGGCGTGTCCGCGTGAAGGTGGAAATCTGAAAAGGCGGATACAACGTGGTGTGCGCGTTTACCGTTGTCGGCGCATTTTGCGTATCAGGTGTCTGGTTTTGCTTGCTTTGGGGCAGGGCGCGCGTGTCAGATGATAGGGCCGTATCTACATGTTCCGATACTTTTGGTGACAGAGGCTTTGCTGTCTTGTGGGGTAAAGGATTGAGCAAGGATTGTATAGCTAGAATGTCTTCGCATTGGGTAAGCTTGACCTTGTCTTTTTGAGTAAACACCTGAACTGGTTGCAGTTCATGGATAAAGGTCAAATCTTCTTCAAGCTGTGCGGCACAACCTGTTACTATAAAAAGAGCATGACTGTTAAGCCGCCTAGCGCGGCGCATGGCTTTGCGCACATCTGCCACAGCACCTGCTGTTATGGCGCAGGAGTTAAAAACAACAACCTGCGCCGTTTCAAGATCTGCAGATTCAGTACCGCTGTGCTGTTGCCAGGCTTCACGTAACGCTTGTGTTTCGTACTGATTGACCTTGCATCCAAAGGTCAAAAGGTAAAAAGTCCAAGCCTTTATAGTCATGCTATTCACTATAGTTGAAGGCAATGTCCGTGATTTCGTAATGGATTTTCCCACGTGGAGCTTCTACGGTAATCTCATCCCCAACTTCCTTGCCAAGCAAAGCCCGTCCCACAGGCGACAATACAGAAATAGAGCCCAAATTGTAATCAGCCTCATCAGGGCCTAAAAGCGTAAAGGATTTGGTGGTGTCGGTGTCTAAATCTTCCACCGTAACCGTGGCTCCAAAAATGGCTTTTTCACTTTGTAATGATGCTAAATCAATCACATTGAATTGGCTCATGCGCGATTCAATATAATTGATCCGCGCTTCCAGCATGCCTTGACGTTCACGCGCAGCATCATATCCGGCGTTTTCTTTCAAATCGCCTTCTTCTCTGGCTTCTTTAATGGCTTGGATAACGGCAGGGCGTTCTTTTTTTAGCTTATCCAACTCTTTTTCAAGGGCTTGAAAGCCTGCTTTTGAAATGGGAATCGACATGGATTGCTCCTCAATACAACAAAGGACTATAAAAATGGTAAAAAGGACTTATACAACGCAAAAAGGATAAAAACTGTGAAATTTTTGGCGTTAAGCAAAAGGACAGTCAATAAAAGCTTGCATACATGGTGCGTGCGGTTTATTTGGCGTCGTTATTGCCCTTAACGCGTATGTTCATGGGAACTAGGTAGATACCCAATTACGGCTATGGGGTCAAGTTTTTTGGGGCAGTCTAAGATGATTCTTGTTTTTTTGTCGTACACTTTTATGACAGCAAGGCATGACATATTGATAAAATCTGCCAAGCTGTGTTCACAAATAAAGCCCATGCAGCGCAAAACATAACTCTGCATGGGCTTTTATAAGCATTAAAAAACGTTGCGCAACCGTTCTAAGGCCTCTTGCGTAGCATTTGGCGTGGCAAAGGCGGTAAAGCGTGCATAATGTTCGCCGCTTGGGCCAAAGCCTGCACCCGGTGTGCAAATGACTTGCGCTTTATCAAGCACTTGCTGGAAAAAATCCCATGATGGCATCAAGGCGTTGCCAATTTTTGGCGTTTGTACCCATACATAGGGAGCGTGCTCACCGCCGTATACAGAAAGGCCCATGCTTTTAAGGGTATTGCGTACCATGGTGGCATTTTCCATATAGCCGTCGATAACGGCGCGTACTTCTTGTTTGCCTTCAGGTGTGTAGGCAGCGGCAGCAGCTTTTTGTACAATATAGGGGCAGCCGTTATATTTTGTGCATTGGCGGCGTGACCACATGCCGTTTAAGTCAATGCCTTTGCCTAACACTTGCAAATCTTTTGGCACAACAGTGTAGGCACAGCGCAAACCTGTAAAGCCTGCTGTTTTGGAATAACTGCGAAACTCCACGGCAACTTGCTTTGCGCCGTCAATTTCATAGATACTGTGGGGTATTTCGTCGCTGCAAATAAAGGCTTCGTAGGCAGAATCATACATGATCAGTGCGCCATGTTTTTGGGCGTATTCTACCCAAGCTTTTAATGCGTCACGGTTCAATACGGTGCCTGTGGGATTGTTGGGGTAACATAAATAGATCACGTCAGGCACAGTTTTGGGAAAGTCAGGCACAAAATCATTTTCAGCAGTGCAGGGCAGGTAAATCATGGCATCCCATCGCCCGTCCACATATTTTCCCATGCGTCCTGACATGGCGTTGGAATCCACATACACAGGATATACAGGGTCAGTCACTGCAATGCGCACGTTTGGAGCAAAAAGTTCTTGAAAATTCCCCACGTCACATTTGGCACCGTCGCTTATGAACACTTCGTCAGCGGCAAGGTTGATGCCACGGGCTTTGTAATCATGTTCAACAATGGCTTCGCGCAAAAAAGCATAGCCTTGTTCAGGGCCGTATCCTTTAAAGGCCGCGCCTTCGCCCATCTCGTCAGAACTTTCATGTAAAGCTTTAACTATGCTGGGTACAAGGGGCCTGGACACATCGCCGATGCCTAGGGAAATAACCTTGGCATTGGGGTTGTTTGCTTGGAAAGTACGCACCCGTTGTCCGATTTCTGCAAAAAGATAGGAGCCGGGAAGATCGCCGTAAAAAGGATTTATCTGAAACATGTTTAGCCTCTTAAAGTATGGTTTTATGAAGTTATGCTTGTGCAAGAAACACCATGAAGGTGTGCCTTTGCAAGCGGCAAATCCGTTCTTGTTGGGTGAATCCTCAAGCCTTA
Organism: uncultured Desulfovibrionaceae bacterium; assembly: GCA_964370375.1. Taxonomy (GTDB): domain Bacteria; phylum Desulfobacterota; class Desulfovibrionia; order Desulfovibrionales; family Desulfovibrionaceae; genus CAYJIX01. Next base: position 13,665 of record CAYJIX010000040.1, read on the forward strand.
TCAGAATCAAAAGTAGAGATTCACAAGGAACGAGTGTTATGGCTATAAAGAGCAAAGCGATAAGGCTTTTTCAACCCTCATAAAGAGTAAAGCGGTAGGGCTTTCTCAACCTTTCGCCAAGGGCAGGCTGCTCAAAAATGGTAAGATCCGAGGAAGACGAAGTTTTTTGCGAAGTCGAGTTTATTTAGACATAAATGACCGTAGCAAAAAAAGTCTGACGAAGGAGATTGCCGTTTTTCAGCAGCCTGCAAGTTCGCCCGAAAACACTTCTACCGCCTCACCTGTCATGAACACGTTCCCATCGTCAGCCAAGCGGATTTGCAAATCACCGCCAAGAAGCTGCACTGTCACCTCGTTTTCGGTAAGGCCAAGGCGGTTTGTCACGCTGGCCACGGCACACGCACCTGTTCCGCAGGCTAACGTTTCGCCGGCTCCCCGTTCCCATACGCGCATGCGCACGTTTTTTTTGTCAATAATTTCTATAAATTCAACGTTTATACGTTCAGGGAACAAGGCATGGTTTTCCAAGGGGGGGCCAATGTCCTCAATACGCATGGTATCAAGGTTTTCTCCTGCAATAACAGCATGGGGGTTGCCCATGGACACGCAGGAGGCAATATAGGTTTTATCTGCTGTTGCAACAGGGATTTCAAGGGCAACGGCGCCGTCGTACAAAACAGGAATGTCTTTGGGCGTCCAGATGGCTTTGCCCATGTTGACAGTGGCTGCATGGGCAAGGTTGTTGCGGATATGTAAAGTTATGCGTTTGATGCCTGCTTGTGTTTCCACATCCAGCTGAGGCGAATGTACAATGCCGTGATCAAAGGCATATTTTGCCACACAGCGTATGGCATTGCCACACATTTGTGCTTCAGACCCGTCGCTGTTGAACATGCGCATGCGCACATGGGCCACATTAGAGGGCATGATAAGGACAAGGCCGTCTGAACCTATGCCTTTATGCCTGTCACTTACAAGCTTGGCAAGGTTTGCCGGATCGTCAACAGGATTTGTGCGGGCGTCGATATACACATAATCATTGCCGGCACCGTGCATTTTGGTAAAGCGCATGGAGTTTCCTTTATGGTTTTATGAAAGCCTGTGCAGGTTGATTTTTGTAACACACGGCATGTGCTGCTTACTTTAGGTTTTTGTTATTCATGTCAAGTTCTTGCATGAAGAACGCGCCTTAGCAGGCCGTTAAAATCCAAGCTGTTGGCAGTCAAATTTTCCAACTGGCGGATAGAGTACAAAAAGTTTATTGCATGCGCAAGCCCTGCGCGCAGGAGTACATTTATTAAACATATCGAGTAGCTAGGTTAAATATGACGGAATTTGAGGTATGAAAAACCTTTACATTTTTGAGCAATAGCGTACAAATATCTGTCTGCCTGCTTGAGTTGGCAAAAAAAGTATCGAGATACGGAGCCCATAACATGTATGCAAAAGAACACCTTTTAACATCTCTTGTCCATGTTGTTCAAACTTTGGAGCAAGAATGGCCGCAAAAAGCTGTTATTGAGCCGCCCCGTGACCCGCGTCACGGAGATTTGGCTACCAATGTGGCCATGGTTTTGGCAAAGCCCATGGGCTTGCCGCCCCGTGACCTTGCTGCACAGATTGCAGAGGGGTTGCGTAGCCATAACAAAGACATAGAAAAGGTGGATATTGCAGGACCCGGATTTATCAATGTGACGTTTAGCCCCATTTTTTGGCAAAACGTGATTTTGCGTATTGAAGAGGCCGGGTCACGTTTTGGCGCGTCAAATGTAGGGCAAGCGGAACGTGTTCAGATTGAATACGTGTCTGCCAACCCCACAGGGCCACTGCATATAGGGCATGGACGCGGCGCGGCTGTTGGTGATTCGCTTGCGCGAATATTGCGTTTTGCAGGCTATACTGTTTCTACTGAATATTATATCAACGATGCCGGCTTGCAAATGCAGCTTCTTGGTCGTTCTATTTTTTTACGGGCACTAGAGCTTGCCAAAAAACCGGTCACATGGCCTGAAAGTTTTTATCGTGGTGAATATATCATTGCCATAGCTCAAAAAATCCTTGAAAAAAATCCTGAACTTGTGAATTTGGATCCAAAAAGCGGCGAGCATTTGTGTTATACCTATGGCATGCAAACGATCCTTGACGGAATCAAAGAGGATTTACAGGCATTTAGGGTTGAGCACGAGGTCTTTTTTTCTGAACGTTCCCTAACGCAGGAAAACGCCATTGAAAAGGCTTTTCAAGTCCTTAAAGAGCAAGGGTTGTTGTTTGAAGAAGGCGGTGCCTTATGGTTTCGCACCACAGATTTTGGCGATGACAAAGACAGGGTTTTGCGCAAATCAGACGGCACCTTGACGTATTTTTCCTCTGACATAGCCTATCATGCCCATAAGCTTGCCCGTGGTTTTACCAAGGTTATCGACATATGGGGGGCTGATCACCATGGCTATATTCCGCGGATGCGTGCAGCCATTTCTGCCATGGGGTATACCAAGGATACACTTGAGGTGGTGCTCATTCAACTGGTCAATCTTTTGGAGGGCGGCGTACAAGTAGCTATGTCCACAAGAAGTGGTCAGTTTGAAACCTTAAAAGATGTCATGGAAGAAGTGGGCGTTGATGCGGCCAGGTTCATGTTTTTATGCCGTAAAAGCGATACGTCCTTGGATTTTGATTTAGAGCTTGCAAAGCAACGCACCATGGAAAATCCTGTATATTATGTACAATACGCCCATGCCAGGGTTTGTTCCATGGAACGAAAGGCCAAGGAAGCAGGTTTGCATTGTTCCAAGACTGTCGACATGTCTGTTTTGCAAAACTTAACACAAGCAGAAGAATTGGCCTTATTGCGCCTTTTAGAACGCTTTGAAGACACCGCCAACAGCGCAGCCGTGTATCGGTCGCCGCATATGGTGTGTAATTATCTTACGGATTTGGCAGGTGCCTTGCACAGCTATTATGCAAAATTTCCTGTTGTGCAAGTTGATGAGCCGGATTTGACACAGGCGCGCCTTGCGCTCATGGCTGCTGTTGGGCGTGTGCTTGCAAATGGTTTGGACTTGCTAGGTGTTGAAGCTCCGTCAAGCATGTAACAGGTTGTCCTAAAAGTGCAACCGCGTTGCCAAAGCTTTTTTTCAGCATAGGGCATAACTCTCTATACTATGCCAAAAAAAGATAATCTTCCTCGCATCGTACCTTTTTTTGAACAGCCTGTAGAAAAGTCGTACACATGGTATCCAAACGTTTTTTAAACGGACTTTTTAACAAGCTGGTAAGGGATTTTTATTTATGAATCGTTCCTCATTGCCAAAAAAACGCAGCGAAGCCGGCAAGCACACGTTCACCCTTGAGCTGAGCGTGGCAGGTTGCGTTACAGCGGTTATTGTGACTGCAATTGCCCTTGGCTGGGTCTTTGTTTTTGGTATGATTGTGGGCAGGGGGCAAAATCCGGAAAACCAAATGCCCGAACTTGCCCAATTGTTGCCTGAAGAAACGCCTAAAAAAGCCCCTGAAGACATTTTGCAGGCAGAAGAATTAACGTTCATGACAGATTTGCGCAAACCTGATCCAGCAACGGTTGACACAAAAAACGATACAGAACCGCAAACACAAGCAGCATCGCCACCTGTGCAAGCTGCCTCTTCACCCCAAACACAAGCAAAAGCACCCGTTGCAGAGGAAAAACCTGCTGAAACAGTACAAAAACCCATAGTTTATGACGCTGTTTTTCAGCTTGCCGCCTATAAAAAAAGCGAGCAAGCCGACACCTTGCGCGAAAAGCTGGAAGGGGATAATTTACGCACACGTTTGATTATGGATCGTGCTGACAACGGCACGGTGAGCTGGTATAAAGTGCAAGTGCGCTTTAGAGGGTCTGATGACGCCATTGAGGCGCTTCGCCCTCGTTTTGTGAAGTTTGGGTTAAAAGACGCTATGCTCATATCTAAAGAACCTGTACAATAACCGTGTGATACTGCTTAAGCTATAGGTTTTATTTTTTTGTAGAAGATTGTAAGGGTTATATATTTTATGGTTGGACTTCTTATCACAACACTTGGCGCATGGACCATGAACCTGGCAGCGCGCGCCGGAGCCATGTTTTTGTTCATGCTTGACGGCTTTTACCATGTTTTTACAACGCCACGTTTGTTCGGCAAGGTAATGCGCCAGCTTTTTGTTATGGGCTATAAATCCATGGTGGTTATTGCGCTTATCGGGCTTTTTACCGGCATGGTGTTGGGCTTACAAGGGTATTACCTTTTGGTAAAGTTCGGTTCAGAAGGTTTTTTGGGTGCTGCTGTATCTTTAACCCTTATACGTGAGCTTGGCCCTGTACTTACGGCCATCATGCTTATTGGGCGTGCAGGTTCTGCCATGACAGCAGAAATTGGCGTCATGCGCATAACAGATCAAATAGACGCCCTTGAAGTTATGGATATTCCTGCCATGGGCTATCTTATTGCGCCGCGTTTTGTGGCAGCACTTGTCATATTTCCGCTCTTGACGGCCTTTTTTGATGTGGTGGGCATTTGGGGTGGCTACCTTACAGGGGTGCAATTGCTTGGCATCAGCGAAGGTATCTATTTTGCACGGATTGAAAGCAGCATCATGGGCATGGACGTTGCCGAAGGTTTTATAAAATCCATTGTCTTTGCCCTTATTGTGGTGCTTGTATGCTGTTACCAAGGCTATACCACACATTTACGCAGTGACGGCAAAGGCCCTGAAGCTGTGGCCAATGCCACCACCTCGGCAGTGGTCATGGCCTGTGTGTTGGTGCTTATTGCTGACTATATTGTGACGTCGTTTTTATTAAGGTAAAACTATGGCCGAGAACATACATAATACAAAACCATGGGATATTTGCCTTGACAATTTGTCTGTGGGCTATGGCGAGCGCGTTGTTTTAAGCAACCTCAATGCCTGCATCCCGGGCGGTCAAATCACCATGATCCTTGGCGAATCAGGGTGCGGTAAATCCACGTTATTGCGTCATATTATCGGGTTAAATCGTCCCATTGAAGGGCGCATTTTGCACGGTGGTGAGGATTTGTTTGCTCTGCCTTTGCGCCATTTTAGGCGTATACGCAGGCGCTTTGGCGTGCTTTTTCAAGACGGGGCCTTGCTTGGATCGCTCAGCTTGGCTGAAAACGTGGGACTGCCTTTACACGAGCACACAAAGCTTGACAAAGATTTGTTGCAAGAGGCAGTAGGGCGTTGTCTGCGCCTTGTTGGGCTTGAAGATTTTGGTTCGTTTTTTCCTGGCGAGCTTTCAGGTGGCATGAAAAAACGCGGCGGCCTTGCCAGAGCCATTGTGACAGAACCGCCTGTGCTTTTTTGTGATGAACCCACATCGGGCCTTGACCCCATCAATGCGGCTCAGATGGATGAGCTATTGCTTCAAATGAAGGCTAGGTATCCGCACATGAGCATTGTGGTTGTTACCCACGATATGGCAAGCGTGCGCAAAATAGCCGATTATGTTTTGGTGTTGCGTGAAGGGCGGCTTGTCTTTTCCGGCACCGTGACAGAACTTGAAGAAACAAAGGATGCGTATTTACAAGGCTTTTTGTTACGTCAAACAGCAGAAGAGCAACAAAGCGATTTGAGCGCGGTACATCCTGATGTTCGTGCTGCCCTTGAAGCTTGGCTTGATGCGTGATACGAATATAAGGTTGCTAGATATGATGAAAAAGGTGTACTATGGGAAAAAATAAAGAATTGGCTGTGGGGATTTTTGTCCTTATCGGGCTTTTATGTGTGGGTTATTTGACAGTAAAGCTTGGAAAAATGGAGCTTTCTGGTGGCGATAGCTATACACTTTACGCTCGTTTTCATTCTGTTGCAGGTCTGCGCACAGGCGCAGAGGTTGAAATTGCAGGCGTGAGCGTTGGCAGGGTTTCGTCCATCACGCTTGATACCGCCACATCCCAAGCTGTGGTGGCTTTAAGCCTTAGCAACAATGTAGAATTGACAGAAGATGTCATTGCCTCTGTCAAAACCAGTGGCATAATAGGTGATAAATATATCAACCTTACACCGGGTGGCTATGGCGAAATCCTTATGGCTGGCGATACGATTATTGAAACCGAGTCGGCACTGGATATTGAAGAATTGATCAGCAAGTTTGTTTTTGGTGAGGTTTAAGATGAAACGTATAGTTAACGTGTGGATTTTTTTAGCAATGTTTGTTGTGAGCATCTCAACATCCATAGCTGCGCCGCAAAGCCCAAGTCAGGTCCTTAAAGAAAACGTGGACGCGCTCTTGCTTATTTTGCAAGAACCCGGCTACGCCGATCCTGAAACGCGCCCTCCTTTGCGTAAAAAGATGGAAAGCTATATCAACGCCTCCTTTGACTTTTATGAGTTTTCGGCACGCGCTGTAGGTTCCCACTGGAAGGCTATGAACAAATCACAGCAAGATCGCCTTGAAGATGCCTTTACCGAACTGCTATTAGCCGTGTATTTAGATAGGGTTAACAGCTATAACGGTGAGCGCGTTCAATATGAAAAAGAGCTCATCTCAACCCGTGGCAACAGGGCAGAGGTTCAAACCGTTGTGACCTTGTCCAACGGAACACAGGTGTCTGTTGATTATCGTATGATGCTGAAAAACAATGCTTGGGTAATCTATGATGTGCTCATTGAGCATGTCAGCCTGATCAAAAACTACCGTTCCCAATTTGCAGAAATTTTACGCAAAGGCAACCCCGATGAACTGATCCGCCGCATTGAAGAGCAAGTTATCGAAACCAAGGTCAAACAACAGTAGGTAGGCAGTATGCAAACGGTACTTCCCTTGCGCGTTTTTCATCTTTTGTGTCTTTTATGTTGCCTTTTTATGGCAACAGGTTGTGCCACAAAAACGGCTGATTCTGTGGCAACCTCGGATGAGGCTATTCTTGCGAGCCTTGATGACGACGCCTTTGAAGATTATGACGATGAGTTTGTGCCTGTTATCAGTGATCCCTTGGAGCCGTGGAACCGTTTTTGGTTCAGCTTTAACGATACGCTTATGATCCACGTGCTAAGCCCTCTCTATAAAGGCTATAAATACGTAACTCCTGAAGAATTGCGCTTGGGATTGTCCAACGCGTACCATAACCTTAAAGCGCCCATTCGCATTAGCAATGCCATTTTGCAAGGGGAATTTGCAAGGGCTTGGATTGAGCTTGGACGCTTTGTGGTGAATTCAACTCTTGGCTTTGGTGGCCTTTTAAACATAACCAAAGACAACAAGCCCCTTGTGCCCATAAGCCATTATGACCCTGACTTTGACCAAACCTTGGCCAAATGGGGCGTTGGGGAAGGGTTTTATATTGTTTGGCCGTTTTTGGGGCCAAATACAGCCAGAGGGTCTGCTGGCCTTGTAGCAAACTGGTATTCCTCACCTCTTAGCTGGATTTCTGAACCCATCGGGCCTGTGAATATGTGGGTTGATTATGGCATTACCGCTGGGCTTATCTATAACGATATGGGTCCAACTATTGAAGTTTATGAAGAATTTCGCAGCAATACTGTGGAACCCTATGTTGCTGTACGCGATGCCTATGTGTTGTCGCAACGGGCAAAGGCGGCAGATACAAAAGAGATGCCGTAACTGGCTCCCCAAAATAAAATCCGTTCATACGAATACATAAAGCCCTTTTACAATAAAAGGGCTTTTTTGATGCCAAGAAAGCCTCCAGCCAGGCGGGAGGTTCAAAAAAGCTTACAGCTATGCGTCAATGGATAAAACTCCTTTTGATTTGTATACAAGACCTGCGGCCTGACAACTGCATGTCAACAAATCAAAAGAAGGTCAGCCAAAAATAACGTACTATGTTTTAGAGTGGTAATGTACATGGAAAGAGGTTGCCTTTGCCCGTGGTCCAAAAGGCACACTCAAAGGGCACAGGTGGATTGCCACGGAAAAGGGCTAGATGTTTTGTTTTTTGTATATAAGGTGTTTGAGCCCTTTTCCTCGCAATGACCTTGAACAACGAACGCAGTAACAAAACACATGAACTTCGATCAAAGTCCGCACTCATTAACCTTATCTGCTGCACTTGATGCAACGTCAATTGCCAGCCCCTAGCCGTTGGTGCCCGAAGGGTGCAAAGCATAGCCGTCCGACCGAATGGCGGCGAAGCCGTTTGCGTT
>CAYJIX010000041.1:0-21336 GCA_964370375.1 uncultured Desulfovibrionaceae bacterium
AATTGGTGGTTTGGGATATTTTATCCAATGTGGTGCGCGAATACCCCATCTTGCTCAACCGAGCCCCAACCTTGCACCGCTTGGGGATTCAAGCCTTTGAACCGCTCCTTGTGGAAGGAAAGGCCATTCAGCTCCATCCCTTGGTCTGTTCTGCCTATAATGCCGACTTTGACGGTGACCAAATGGCTGTGCACATTCCCCTTTCCGTGGAAGCGCAGATCGAATGTCGCGTGCTGATGATGAGCACCAACAACATTTTATCCCCTGCCAACGGAACTCCGGTTATTGTGCCTTCACAGGATATCGTGCTTGGTCTTTACTACCTTACGGTTGAACGCTCCTTTGAAAAGGGCGAAGGCATGACCTTTTGTGGACCGTGGGAAGTCATTTCAGCCCTTGATGCGGGCTCGCTCTCCATGCACGCAAAAATCAAGGTGCGCATAAGCACTGCTGATGGGAAAACCGAACTTAAAGAAACAACGGCAGGACGTGTTTTAGTATCGGAAATTTTACCCAAGGGCCTGTCTTTTGACTATGTAAACCTTGTACTTACCAAGAAAAACATTGCACGGCTCGTTGGCAATTGCTACCGCGACCTTGGCATCAAAGCCACTGTTATTTTGTGTGACCGCCTAAAAGACTTGGGCTATGAGCACGCAACACAAGCCGGTATCACCATTGGGGTAAAAGACCTTACAATCCCCTCTGCCAAAAAAGGAATCATTGCCGCTGCCACCGACGAAGTGGACGACATTGAACGCCAGTACCGCGACGGTATCATTACCCGTACGGAAAAATATAATAAAGTCGTGGACGTTTGGACTAAAGCCACTCAAGATATTTCCACAGAAATGACCAAGGAAATTTCAACAGACGTGCTTGTGGATCCAATAACCGGAAAAACTGAAAAAAATCAAAGCTTTAACCCGATATTTATGATGTCAAACTCCGGCGCGCGAGGCAACCAAGACCAGATGCGCCAGCTTGCCGGCATGCGCGGCCTTATGGCAAAGCCGTCGGGTGAAATCATTGAAACGCCGATCACTTCAAGCTTCCGTGAAGGCCTTACCGTATCCCAATACTTCAACTCCACCCACGGTGCTCGTAAAGGTTTGGCGGATACGGCGTTAAAAACAGCCAACTCAGGATATTTGACCCGCCGTTTGGTTGACGTGGTACAAGATGTCATTGTCACCGAGGACGATTGTAGCACGGTTGACGGCATTGAATTGCGCCATGTGAAAGACGGCAGTGAAATCAAACAACGCCTGTCTGAGCGTGTGCTTGGGCGTGTGTTGCTCTATCCTATTTACGATCCGGAATCGGGCGAAGAGCTGTTTGGCGAAAACACCTTAATTGATGAAAATGTCGCACAAGTCCTTGATGAGAAAGGCATTGTTTCGGTCATGATTCGCTCAGCCTTAACCTGCCAATCCGAACGTGGTATTTGTTCGCTCTGTTATGGGCGCGACTTGGCCAGAGGCCACCTTGTCAATATTGGCGAAACCGTCGGTATCATTGCTGCCCAATCCATTGGTGAGCCTGGAACCCAGCTTACCATGCGTACCTTCCACATTGGTGGAACAGCGTCGCGTGAAATTGAGCGTTCGTCCTATGAGGTTCAAAACCCGGGACGCGTGGTACTTACCCGCGTTAAAGCTGTGAAAAACCGTGACGGCATGCTCATGGTCATGGGCAAAAGCGGTCAGGTGGCCATTGTGGATGAACAAGGGCGCGAGCGCGAACGCTACACCTTACCAAACGGTGCCCGTTTGCATGTGACAGAAGGACAAGAAGTGACCAAAGGCGTGATTTTAGCCGAATGGGACCCCTTCAACGAACCCTTTGTCACAGAAGTAGATGGTGTGATCAAGTTTACTGACATTGTGGAAAGCAAAACCTACCAGGAAAAGCTGGACGAAGCTACGCACCAGACCACAATGACCATTATTGAGTACCGCACAACAAGTTTCCGTCCTTCAATCTCTGTATGTGATGCTGACGGCAACCCCAAACAGCGCAGCTCAAGCACCATGCCTGCAGTGTATTCCTTGCCTGTTGGTGCCATCATCATGGTAAAAGACGGGCAGGAGTTGCTAGCCGGTGACATTATTGCACGTAAACCGCGCGAAACATCCAAAACACGCGACATCGTGGGTGGTCTGCCGCGCGTTGCCGAACTGTTTGAAGTACGCAAACCCAAAGACATGGCTGTTGTTTCAGAAATCGCAGGTATCGTAACCTACGCCGGTGAAGCAAAGGGCAAACGCAAGCTTATTGTGACCCCGGAAGTGGGAGATTTGAAAGAATACCTCGTGCCTAAGGGTAAACATATCACAGCCACTGACGGCGACTTTGTGGAGGCGGGCGACCTGCTTACCGAAGGGCATCCCGAACTGCACGACATTTTGCGCACCAAGGGCGAAAAATTCTTGGCTGCCTATCTGGTGGACGAGATCCAAGAAGTGTACCGCTTCCAGGGCGTTGGCATTGACGACAAGCACATTGAAGTCATCGTGCGCCAAATGCTGCGCAAAGTCAGCGTGGTTGAGCCCGGCGGTACCAGCTTCTTAGTTGGCGAACAAGTGGATAAAGGTGAATTTAAGGCCGAAAACCAAAAAACCATTGCCGAAGGTCGCGCACCGGCCACAGCAGAGCCCATGGTGCTTGGTATCACACAGGCTTCATTGACCACCTCATCCTTTGTATCGGCAGCTTCGTTCCAAGAAACCACAAAGGTTCTTACCGAAGCAGCGCTCAAAGGCAAGATGGACTATTTACGCGGCTTAAAGGAAAACGTCATTGTGGGCCGCCTTATCCCTGCTGGTACCGGTTACCGCGAATATGTGGAGCAAGGCATTGTTGTTCCAGAACAAAAAGAACGCAGCAATTCGCTGCTGGATGAGATTGAGTTGTTAGATCCGATAACAGACTAACTGTCCGTCGGCTCAAAAAAGACAATATGCATCGTCAGAAGGCGTTTTGTAGAACGGCATGGACCAAAAAGTTGCCGCTCTACAAAACGCCTTCTTTTTTACCCCTCACCCTTTTTGAGCCGACGGCATCGGTTATACTAACAAAAACAAAGTATCAGCAACAAAGGGATAGCAAAACGTTCATGCCTTTTTGAAGGGCATAACAACCCTAGATTATGGTCTATCAAGTACATGCCGTAACATATACAACAAAGCGCGTTGAGAACGTTCTCTCAACGCGCTTTGTAATTCTATTTCAAGGAATTATCAGCCAAACACAACCACAGTTAAAACCTGCGCAGACAAGAGCCGCAAAATCGTACTTAATGGGTACACTGTGGCAAAGACTGCTGAAGGCTCGTCACTTTCAAGCATTTCTGTGGCAAAGCTAAGGGTAGAGGTGCTGGTCATGCTTCCAGCAAAAAGCCCGCACAAGGTTGTGTAGTTAAAGCGCAAAAACACCCTGCCGATGAACGCGCCCAAAAGCAGCGGCACAAGGGTTACAAGAACCCCAAGGCCCATCCACAGCACCCCTGTTGCGTTAAAGGCCGCCTCAAAAAAACCAACCCCTACCGATAACCCCACGCAAGCAAGGAACAAGCTTAGGCCCATGTCTTTAAGGAGCGAGCTTGCACTTGTGGGCAAATACCATGTCATGCCGGCAAAATGTTGAATACGGCTTAACAAAATCCCTATGAGGAGCGGCCCCCCTGCAAGGCCCAAGCGAAACCCGGAAGAAAGCCCGGGCAGCATAATAGGCAACGAGCCTGCAATAACACCAAGCGCAACACCCACAAAAAGAGGTAAGATTTGGGGATGATCAAATACCTTGGTGGAATTGCCAAGAACCTCTTCAGCCCAGTCAAGGTGCTCTTTATGCCCCACGCAAATAACTTTATCGCCAAAATGGAGCGTCACGTACCTGCGCGGCGCAAGCTCCATGCCTGCCCTGCGGATACGCGTGACACTGATGCCATGATCTGAGGTAAGGTGCAAAGCTTGCAAGCTTTTGCCGATGGCTTTACTTTTTGTCACCAAAAGGTTGCGCACTTCAAGCTTTCCCGGGATGTTTTCAAGCCTTGTGTCCACTTCTGGCCCAATGATCAGCGACGCCCTGTCAAGCTGCTGTTGCTCGCCCACCACATGCACTAACATGCCCTGTTTGAGCACCGTATCAGGCGTTGGGGCAAACACTTTGTCATCATCCATGATCCTTGAAATCGTCACGCCCATGTCTTCCAAACCGGGGATAGCTTCAATAGAGTTTCCAAACAGGTTTTGATTTGTCACCCTAAGATTGCGCATGCCAAGGGCTGGATGCAGCAATTTGATATGCTCCTGCATGCTTTGCACTTCTTGTACAATATTGATCCGCCCCACAATTCGCACGATCACCATGGCAATAATGACGCCCACAAGACTGAACGGATAACTTAACGCACAGCCAAGGCCAAGGTTGTTAAAATCTTGCGCTGTGGTGGGCAGGCGCATTTCTTCAATGGTCTGAAACGCTGCGGCAAGAGCAGGCGTGCTTGAGGTGGCGCCACTAAAAATACCAATGAGTGCAGCAGGTGGTTCATCAAGAAACGTAATAAAAAGAACCACCAAAACAACCGCCATCAGCACCACAAAGGTTGCCAACGCGTTCAGCACAAGGCCGCGCCGCTTAAAGGTGTCCACAAAACCCGGACCCACCTGTAACCCCACAGCAAATATAAAAAACACAAGCCCAAAATCCCTGATAAAAGCCAAGATCACAGGGTCCAGCTCCAATCCGATATTACCCAAAATAAGGCCGCTAAAAAGCACACCGCTCACACCAAGACTTAGGCCCCATACGCGCAATTGCCCGATAAGCAAGCCAATGCCAATGGTCAAAGCCAAAATAATGATGGCTAGCGCGCTTGGATTGTTTGTGATAAAATCAAAACTCACCCTAAATTCCTCCTTATGGTAGCTGGTAGGTCATGTTTTTGGCCTAAAACATGCATACTTTGAAGCTTACATGCTGTGCTACCCTCTGCAAGCATGTCCTTTATCCTATATATTGTAAAAAATCTTTCTTTTTGTCGCAAGATATTCTCTGGCTCATAATTTGCATACCTTTTTATGCAACAGTAAACAACCTTGTTCAGGTTTGTCTTACGCGGGAGAATAGTATGCAATCATCAATGTTTTCAGGTCTTTTTGGCGCACTCACCAATGAGGCACGCATGAATACCATTGCCAATAATTTGGCAAACGTCAATACCACCGGCTTTAAGCAGGAAGTTTTGGCCTTTCGTGACACCATGATCCTGTTTGCCCATGACCAGATTTATGAGCCCTTGGCAACGGTGCGGTCTGAAAAATTGTTTCCCGAACCGCACTTGGCAGCGCGTCCCCGTATTGCCGTGTCTGAAATCGACTTTAGCCAAGGGGGCATGCAAACCACAGGCAATCCCTTAGATGTGGCTATTGGAGGCGAAGGATTTTTCCGCGTACAATCGCCGCAAGGCAACATGCTTTCTCGAAATGGCGCGTTTACTTTGGACGCAACAGGGCAGCTGACCACTAAACAAGGCTGGCCTGTCCTTGATGATGGCGGATCCCCCATTGTGATTCCTCCCGGCACAACGTCAACCCACATTGCCCCTGATGGCCGTGTTTTTGCCGATGAGGCAGAAGTTGGCACACTAGCCCTTGTCACAACCGAGGACCTGCAACAGCTAGAGCGCGTTGGCGGTAACATGTACCGCTTTAGGGAAGGTACTGAAGCTGCCGAAGTTTCTGCCTACGAGGCAGGTACAAGGCTGCATCAAGGCTTTCTAGAATCGTCCAGTGTCAATGTGGTGACAGAAATGGTCAACATGATTGAAGCCAATAGACAATTTGAGGCCTATACCAAACTTATTCAAACAGCTTCAACCCTTGATACCGAGGCGTATAATAAAGTTGGTAGGGCCAGATAACATTTTTTGACAGGTTTATTACACCATAACCATTATAAAAACCATATACTATAAAGGTTGCAAAACCCTGCCAGCCTTTAGCAAGCATCAACAATATGATGCTTAGGAGAGATGACGTATGATGCGCTCACTTTGGACTGCCGCTTCCGGCATGGTTGCTCAGCAACTCAATATTGACGTACTTTCCAACAACTTAGCCAACGTCAACACCGCAGGCTTTAAAAAAAGCCGCGCTGAGTTTGAGGACTTGATGTACCAGAACATGCGCATAGCAGGTTCTGCCACCGACGGTGACAATTCTGTGCCTGTGGGTATTCAGGTTGGTATGGGTGTTCGCCCCACCGCTGTGCACAAATTCTTTTCCCAAGGTGATTTCCAAAATACGGGTAACCCCCTAGACATTGCCATTGAAGGCGATGGCTTTTTTGAAGTGCTTGTGGGTGATGAGCTCATGTACACCCGCGCAGGTGCCTTTAAATTGAACGAAGACGGCACGCTTGTCACCGCCAATGGCTATGTGCTGCAACCGGAATTTTCTGTACCTGCAGAAACAAAGGCCGTTTCTGTTTCAGAAACAGGACGCATTGCTGCCCTTGATAACAATGGTGAAGAAATAGCAGGCGCAGACCTTTCGTTATTTACCTTCATCAACCCGGCAGGCCTTGATGCTCGAGGTCGTAACCTGTATATGCCCACGGCTGCATCAGGGGAAGCGGTTGAAGGTGAACCCGGTACCGATAATGTGGGTACCTTAGCTCAAGGGTTTTTGGAAATGTCCAACGTGGAAGTTGTGGATGAAATGGTCACCATGATTGTGGGACAACGCGCCTATGAAATGAATTCTAAAGCCATTCAAACATCTGACTCCATGCTGCAAATGGCGGTACAGCTAAAACGCTAAGCTTTAACCCTGCTTAAAAAATAACAATAGCAAGCCTATTTGAAAAAAGCCTCCTGCACAATCTGTGCAGGAGGCTTTTTACGTAGACAAACAGTATTGCCAAAAATCCGCCTTTTATCTGGCTGTTATAGAGCTCAAAATCTTCTAACAAATACGCGGCAAGGGGTCGCTTTGCAGCATGGCTAAAAGGCGATATCCGCCCACTTGCGTTTGCAAAATAACGGCACCCGGCCTTTGTGGCGCACCATTTGGGATTTCGTGGGCGTGAAGGACTCTCCCTATGCAGGCAGCTTCTTGGCCGTATCGCTCAGAGCGCAGTATGGCAAGGGCTGCCTCAGCTTTATGCTGTGGCAAAAAACACAAAAATTTCCCCTCATTGGCAAGGTACAAAGGGTCAAGGCCCACAATATCACATCCGCTTCGCACAACATCGTGGATGGGGATGTGTTGCTCTTCTATTAAACAAGTCACTTGCGACTGTTCGGCAATTTCATTCAATGTGGTGGCAAGGCCGCCACGGGTTGGGTCACGCAACACATGTATATCGCCAACTTCTAAAACCAGCCTTTCAGTAAGGTGGTTCAAAGGGGCACTATCGCTCATAATATTTTGTAAAAACTGCAAATTTTCGCGCTGACCCAAAATAGCCAAACCGTGATTGCCCACAGCACCGCTCACAATAATGGCATCACCGGGCTCGGCACGGCGTCCAGAAGGCGCAGGCTGCGTCAATATTTCACCAATCCCTGTTGTGTTGATAAACACTTTGTCACAACTACCTTTAGGAACCACCTTGGTATCGCCTGTGACGATAAGCACGTTGGCTTCATGGCAGGCATGGGCCATGGCCTGTACTATGCTTTCAAGCAGCGGCATAGAAAGGCCTTCTTCAATAATAAAACCCACGGTAAGGTAACGAGGCCTAGCCCCTAACATGGCGACATCATTAACTGTACCATGCACCGCCAAGGAACCGATATTGCCACCAGGAAAACACAATGGAGTTACCGTGTAGCTGTCGGTGCTCATGGCTAGTGGGCCTGTTAAATCAAGGCAAGCGGCATCGTCAAGGGTTCGTAATACCTCATTGTCAAAATGGCGCAAAAACAGATCATTGATCAAACGCTGGGAAGCCCTGCCACCGCTACCGCACTCTAAAAGAAGGTGTTCCATAGTCTATGATTCCATAAATCGGCGTCGAAGCTGTAAAAGGGAACAGACAATGGCAATGCCATTTAAAATGCCAAAAAGGGTAAGGTTCATGTCCATGGCGTCCATAAAGGCAAGGACATTACTGTCATCAAGCGGCGCATCGCCAAGATAGATGTTCATGCTCACCGAAACAATAACCATGCTTAAAAGCATGCCAAGGGTTCGCACGGTACCCACAAGGCCTGAGGCTTGGCTTAAGTGGGCAGTATCGACACTGCCCATGACAGCTGCTGTGTTTGGTGCAGCAAAAAGGGCCACGCCTGTACCCCAGAAAAGCTGCGTTATGGTGACCTGCCACAGGGCAGAGCTTATGGCCAGTTGCGAAGCTAAATACAAGGCAATGCCTTGAACAATCATACCTACTGTCGCTATTTTAGCAGGGGTATAACGATCCGCCAACCTTCCGGCATAAGGTGTCACCAGCAATTGTAGTATGGGAGAAACCGAAAGCATAAGTCCTGTGTAGGCAACGCTAAGATGCTGAACACCTTGCAAATAAAGGCTAAAATAAAACACTAGGCCAAGCATTGTACTGTTATTGATAAAAGACGCCAAAGCGTTGATCACAAAGACAGGCCGATGGAATAAAAAATTGGTATCCAATATGGGGTACGCTGTGCGCGTTTGCAGCAGGCCAAAGCCCACAAGCAACAAAGCTCCGCCTATGAGCAAAGCCACAGCCCACGCCCCTTGCAGGATGAAGGTGGCACCGCCTGACAAGGCGATAATGGCAAGTGCATAAAGGATAGCTCCAAGCCAATCAAAGGGCTTGTCCGCATCACTTTTCCAGTCCATTTTTACAGTTGTAACCATAAGATAGCAGGCCATGCCACCAAAAGGAAGCAACCCGTAAAAAAGAAACTTCCAACCAAAAGTTGTGGCAATAAGCCCTGCCAAGGCAGGCCCTGCAGAAATACCTGCAAAAATCCCCATGGAAGCCAGCGCAAGCACGCGTCCGCGCATGGCAGGTGGCGCAAGCGCCGTCAACATGGCTAAGGCGCACGTATTCATCATGCCCGTACCCATGGCATGAACGAAACGAAAAACAAGAAAGACCACCATATTGGGGGCAAAAGGACTGACAGCTGTCATGACCATAAAAATAGACAGCCCGATTAAAAAAAGCTTACGTCGGCCGATGATATCGCCAATGCGTCCTGATATTAAATGAAAAATAGAGAGCGAAAGACCATACACCGCGTTGACTAGCCCAAGCTCCATGGCGCTTGCCCCAAGGTCTTTGCCAATGATGGGTAAAAGCGTGCCCACCCCTACAATCATAAAGGGCATGATGAACTGCGCTGTGGCTACAGCAATGATAACATTGCGCAATGTTGCATCAAGCGCTAGGCCTGATTGCAAAGGAGGGGGTGTTTGGTTGGACATGGGCAACCATACGACTGTGCCCTTGAACGGTCAATAGAAAAACGTAAGGCGCATGGTAAAGATGTACGTAGTCTTTTTTTAAAAGGGCCCTTGCTGTCTGACTCGGTAAAAAAAGAAACGTTTATCAATGATAGAAACCTAAACAAAAAGATTGCCTTACATAAACGAAACTCTGCTTATGTAGGGCAATCTTTTATTTTTGGATCTGTAGTTTGCTAAGGCAAAGCTTTTTATACCAATTACTTGCCCTTTTTTAGATCATCCATAATGGTATTTAAGCCGCCTGCAAGCTCCTCAAGGCCCTGCACCGCGCTATAGGATGCATCGGCACTTGCTGCCACAATGCCGGTTAAATCGCGCAAGTCATCGGTGCGACCATTGATTTCCTCGATACTGCTGGACTGTTCTTCGCTGGCTGAAGCAATGGACCTTGTTTCATTGGCAGTGTTTTCTACCATGCTTTCAATTTGAGCCAAGGCTTCGCCGGCACGGCCTGCAACGGTTGTTGATTCACTAATATAAGCAACGGTTTGTTCTATGCCTTGCATGTTTGCTTCGGCACCTCGTTGGATTGTTGAAACCGTCATATCCACTTGTTTAGTGGCCTCCATGGTCTTTTCTGCCAATTTACGCACTTCATCGGCAACCACCGCAAAACCACGCCCTGCCTCACCAGCACGAGCAGCTTCAATGGCGGCGTTCAGCGCAAGCAAATTGGTTTGATCTGCAATATCACTAATGATACTCATAACCTGACCAATATCAACAGCTTGCGTTTTAAGCTCGGACAAGCTTTGTTGCATGCCTTGTGCCTTTTTTTCGATTTCATTCATGCTGTCTACAAGTTCAAAAACAAGCTCTTTGCCTTTTTGGGCTTCTTGGCGCGCGTCTTCAGCAAGGCTGGCTGTTCGTGCGGTACTGCTTGCCACCTCAACCACAGACATGCTCATTTGGGCAATAGCTTGTGCTGTGCCTTCCACGCGGTCTTGCTGTTCCTGCGTTTTTTTACCGGCTTCGCCTGTTTCTGCAGCAAGAAGGCCAATAGATTTTGTGAGTTGCTCAATGATACTGCCTATTTGATTTGCTATAGAGAGCGCACCTTCACTGCGCGCACGATCAGCCTCTTTTTGAGCTTCCTCTGCCCTATCGTGGGCTTTTTGCGTTTCCTGCAAGGCGTGTTCAGCCTCTTGTATTTTTCCGTTGGCTGTTTCGATAAGTTCCACTAATTTACTTACCATGCTCATAAGACTGCGGTGCAACAGGCCAATTTCACCTGTAAACGCCCTCCCATCTTTGGGAATGGCTTGCAAATCGCCTTCTGCAACAGCGTGTGAAGCATTGGCAAGGGACACAATGGGGGTGGCAATAGATCTTGCCACGGCAAAGGCGATAATGAGCATGATAACCGCGATAAGAATACCCACAAGGGCAATGGCAAAAGTCACATTTGCGGCACCGGCATACACTTCGTCCCGTTCTTGGAGCATAATAATACTCCAATTATTAGGCGTTGTTTTAATGGAGGCAAGCCATTCGACACCGTCTATTTGGACTTCTTTATAGCCATTTTTAATATTGCGAAGTTCCTGCAAGGCCTTGGGCGCATCGCCCGGTAAATCTTTAATGGCTTTGCCAAGCCAACGAGAGGCTTCAGGAATATCGTATCCCGAATATTTGGGGTCGCTGACCACTTGATCAAGGCTATCCACAAGCATCACATACCCTGTGGAACCAACTTTTACAGAGCCGGTTTCTTCTGTCAGCGTGGCAAGGGATATGTCAATGGCCACAACACCCGAAATTTCTGAACCATTGGTTCGTATGGGCGTTGCCACCGTAAATACAGCATCGCCGGTATCAGAAATGTACGCTTCGGTAAGGATGCTTTTACCTACCCTTACGGTATCAAGGTACCAAGGGCGTTTGCTGGGATTAAAACCGGCACTCAGGTTGTCGTTAGGGGCCTGAGTGATACCCCCGTGATTATTGCTCACATACACAAGCAAATAAGCAGGATACGCGTTATGTACTCGTAAAAGGGTTTTGTAAATATCACGTTCTGCTGTTGGCAACTCTTCGCCTACAGTTTTTGTGGGTACCTTTGTATTGACATAGCTTGTGATAGAATCAATGTTATCGCGGATTTCTTCTGAAGAGGCCAAAAACTCAACCATTGATGTGGCAGAAGCAAAAAAGTTTTGCGCAAAGCCGTCCATTCGATCAAGCTGTGCCGTGCTGTTTTGTTTATAGTTTTCCTCAAAAACCACATCCATTTCGTACCATGACATGGCAATAACACCCATGATCGACAGCGCCACAGCTACGATCATCGAGTATAAAATTTTTCCTCGAATATTCATAACAACCCCTTAGTAATACATGTTGTATATCGTAATACCTAATGGCCAGTGTGTATGTTTGCAAAATACCATAACTTTTGTTGCGTAGTACAACTAAAAGTTAAAGATAAAGACGTTGCTTTGTGGGGTATAACTGCAAAGAGAAAATCTGAAAAAAGGATCTGCCGTAATAAGTTACGGGCAAAAAAGGTATGTTTTTCTTGCTCTCAAAACACGTGCGCTAAGGCATCACAATCAAACACTATGTAAGTATTTAAAATAATGTAGCCTGTACGAGATGTCAAGGCTATCTATATCTTGCTTTTATTTACTATTTCAAATGGTTAAAACCTGTAAATTTGAAAAGACATTTCCTACATCCAAAAATCTCACATAGCCATAACGCCATTTCATGGTTCCTTCGCCTTTCATGCATGGCATGGCAGCCATACAAAGGGAAGAGCTGTAAAAACCTTTGCAAAAACTACCTTTGTATAGCATACTTGCACAGCAATGCACGTTGCTTTTGCAAAAAACATTGCTCGCAGAACAATAGTATAAAAGAACACGAACACAGCGCATCACGAACAAGCTGTACAAAAAGGTTTTTATGGCTCTTATCAACCCCAAACACCTCTACAAAGCCACCTGTCATTCTTTGCAAGGGCTGCGCACTGCCTTTCAGCTTGAACAGGCGTTTCGTCACGAGGTGCTGATTTTACCTCTTTTACTTATAGCTTTATGGTTTACAGGCAAACCGCCCTTTGAATGGCTTTTGGTGCTTGGTGGCTGGCTAGCGGTTTTGGCTGTGGAACTGCTCAACAGTGCCATTGAAAAAGTTTGTGATAAAGTAAGCCCCGAATGGCACGAACTTATCAAAGCCAGCAAAGACATGGCCTCGGCAGCTATTTTTGTAACCATGCTCATAAATGCCGGCATATGGCTGGTTGTGTTTGTGATATGAGTGCTATAGTATGCGTCATCTTTATGGCGTAGCCACTAGCAAGCTGATGAAAAGTCTGTTTCAAAAAAACGTTGATAAAAGCCTCACAATACGACTTTCCCACAGGCTGTTCAAAAAAGTAAGAAGCTAAGGATTTTTTATTAGGGAAGCATACCTACCCGAAAGGGCCCCGCAAAATGGGGTAGCCGTTACACTCAGGAGACATACATGCTCAACAAAACACGCCTGCTCACACCCGGCCCAACGCAACTTCCTGAACGGGTAAGGATGGCCCTTGCCGCGGACATGGTGCATCACAGGACAAGCTCGTTTAAAGACGTCATGTTTAAGGTGCAGCAGGGGCTGCAAACCCTGTTTGGTACAAAAGAGCCTGTTATACCTTTGGCGTGCTCAGGCACAGGCGCCATGACAGCTGCTGTTCAAAATCTGTTTGCTGTCGGCGAAAAGGTTATTGTGGTCAATGGCGGAAAGTTTGGCGAACGCTGGCAACATATTGCTGTGGGATACGGGCTAGAGGTCATTAGTATTGATGTCACATGGGGCGAAGCGGTGCAACCGCAAGATATAGAAAAGGCCCTAGCTCAGCACAGTGACGCGCGCGGCGTGCTTATGCAATTGTCTGAAACGTCCACCGGCGTACTGCATCCTGTGGAAGCTGTGGCACGGCTCACAAAAAGCCGCGGTGTGCTTTTGGTGGTTGATGGCATTTCTGCTGTGGGGATTTCCCCTTGCCCCATGGACAAATGGGGCATTGACTGCCTTATTACCGGTTCGCAAAAAGGGCTTATGGTGCCACCGGGGCTAGCTCTTTTGGCGTTGTCTGAGCAAGCTTCACACCGTGCGGAAAGCTTGCCTGTTTCCTGCTTTTATTTCAATCTGCCAGGTGAAAAGAAAAAGCTTGCCAATGGGCAAGGAATGTTTACTTCTCCCATAAACCTGTTGTTCGCGCTCAACGAAAGCTTGTGCATGATGTTTGAGCATGGCGGACTGGATGCTATTTATCGCAAGCAGTGGGCCCTAACCACCATGGTGCGTGCAGGCGTTACAGCCATGGGCCTTGAGCTTTTGGCGCCTCACCATTATACATGGGGTGTTACAAGCGTACGCTTGCCCGTGGGCATTGATGGAGCGCGCCTTCTTGCTATGGCTGCCGAAAAATATGGCGTCATTATGGTTGGCGGCGAAGACCACCTTAAAGGGCGCATTGTTCGCATGGGCCACATGGGGTGGGTTGACTGGAGCGATATGGCAGCAGGACTTTTTGCCCTGGCCGGATCGTTTACAGCCCTCGGCGGCCACATAGCCTGCCGTGATTATTTAGAAACAGCTTTAGCTGCATACGAAGAAGCCCTTTTGGTACAACCTGGGCGAAGCATCACGCCTGTGCGTAGTTAACCATCAATACCGCCATGCTGCCAAGGCAGCATACAGCCACATGGTTAGGAGGTTTTTATATGAGCAAGTCAACCGATCATCCCAAGGAAGAAAACCCCTGCACCATGCCGGAAGTGACGTTTTCTACCTTTGTTCTATCCTTGGCATCTTCGGCCTTAGTCCATCTTGGAGAGGTTCCGGATCCTGACACGGGCCAGATGTCATGCAATCTTGAAATTGCCAAACACAGCATTGACGTGCTTTGTATGCTGCAGGAAAAAACATCTAAATGCCTTACCGCTGACGAACAACGTTTGCTAGAAGGCCTTTTATACGAACTTCGCATCAAGTATGTAGCCAAAAAGGAGTAAGCATGAACAAACCTTTCATTCGCGCCGGACTTGTAGGTGTTACAGGCTATACAGGCATGGAACTTGCCCGTCTTTTGGCACAGCACCCTACCATGCGTTTAACTGTTGCCACATCACGTACAGAAGCCGGCAAACGATTGGGTGATATATACCCTTTTCTTAATAAATTGCCGGGCGCTGACGTTATACTTATTGAGCCTGACCCTAAAGCCATTGCCAAGGCGTGCGACATTGCCTTTTTGGCTGTTCCGCACGGTGCCGCTGCTCAAATGGCAGGTGAGCTTGTAGATCAAGGCCTTAAAGTTGTTGACCTTTCGGCAGATTTTAGGCTTAAAGATCTAGACACCTACCAAAAATGGTACGCCACAACCCATCCGCGGCCAGAGCTTTTGCCAAAGTCTGTATATGGTTTGCCCGAATTGTACGCCAAAGACATTGAAAAAGCCCAACTGGTGGCTAACCCGGGATGTTACCCCACATCCATCATTTTTGCGCTTACTGCGGCACTTAAGGCAAAGTGTATTTCCACTGAGGGCCTCATCATGGACTCGAAATCCGGCACCACGGGAGCCGGGCGAAAAGCCGGTGTAGCCACACTTTTTTGTGAAGTGGCAGACACGTTTCGCGCTTACGGTGTTGGCGGAAAACATCGCCATACACCTGAAATTGAACAAGAATTGTCAGCTATTTCCGGTACAGGCATGACTGTTTCGTTTACCCCACACCTTGTCCCCATGAACCGCGGCATTTTGTCAACAGTGTATGCAAAGCTGACAAAGCCCATGAGCCAAGGCGATATCCAAAGCCTGTACGAAGCAGAATGGGCAGACAGTGCCTTTGTGCGCGTACTGCAGGCAGGATCCTTGCCGGAAACTCGCCATGTGCGCGGTACCATGTTCTGTGATATGTCTGTTGTGGTGGATGAACGCACAAACACACTTATCATTGTGTCTGTTATTGACAACGTTTGCCGTGGCGCGTCAGGGCAAGCTGTTGCCAATGCGAACCTTATGCTGGGTTTGCCTGTGGAGACGGGGCTGATGATTGCTCCCATCATGCCTTAGCAGGCTGTCCCAAAAAGGGCAATCGACTGAAAAAGTGCAATCTGCGTCGTCAGGTTACTTTTTTCTCGTTGCATGGACCATAAGAGTCCTATGCTTTCTCAAAAAAAGCAACCTTCCTTGCATCTTACACTTTTTGAACCGATTGCCGCACTGGCAGTTTGAAGACAGGGGGAAATCCCAAAAAGTATCCGCTTCCACCATCCAACCCTTTTTGAACAGCCTGCTAGCTCTTAGGGTGTGGTCGTGCTACCCCTAAATCAACATTTTAAAGCAGGCTTTTTAACAAGCTGCCAAATGCCCTCGTATCCCAACCCTTTCATACAAGGATTTCGTCATAGCTACACGTCTTGAAGGAAACACCACAGGCTTAAAACCAAGCCAGATAAAAGCTCTCAACAAATTGGGGGAGCGTCGCTATCCTGCTGTCGGTGGCTATACCACTGACCAGGCACGGGAGCTTGCTGCGTTATCGCGTTCGCTTGGACGTCAAATCGGCCTTGTTCTTGACCGCCAAGGCAAGGCGCATCTGGTACTTTTAGGTGACGCTTCAGGGCTTTTTATCCCTGAACTGCCCCGAAACCGTACAGGTTCCGGACGGCTTAGGGGTTTACGTTTACTGCACACCCACCTCAATCAAGACGGATTATCCCATGAAGACCTCATGGACATGCTGTTTTTACGGCTAGACAGCATAGGCGCCATCACGGTGAACCCTCATGGAGATCCTGTACAATTCCATAGCGCGCACCTTTTACCCACAAGTGAAAAAGGCCTACCCTACCGTGTTCATGACGCTGTCCCATGGGACATGTCTGAGCGCGATTTTATAGCGGAGGCTGAAGCGCTTGAGGCAGAACTTAGCCGCATGATGTCAGAACGCCTTCAGGCGGGTGAAAGCAACCAGCGCGCTATTTTGGTTTCTGTATCAGCAATGCCGCGCGCCATACAGCAACAAAACATTGATGAATTGACCGAACTTGCCCGCACAGCAGGAGTCAGCGTTACAGGAACCCTTATCCAACGTGTGGCCTCTGTACATCCGCGGCATATTCTTGGCAAGGGCAAGCTTTCTGAATTAGAGGTGCTGGCCTTGCAAGGGCAAGCGTCCATGATCATTTTTGACGGAGAATTAACCCCTGCCCAACTGACGAATTTGGCCAACCTTACCGAGCGGCAAGTCCTTGACCGTACCCAACTTATTTTAGATATTTTTGCCACAAGGGCCAGTAGCCGTGCCGGAAAATGGCAAGTGGAGCTGGCGCAATTACAATACACCCTGCCCCGTCTTGTGGGGAAAAACAGGGCCATGGATAGGCTTATGGGGGGCATTGGCGGCAGAGGGCCTGGCGAAACAAAGCTTGAAACAGACCGTAGACGCGTGCGCGACCGCGTTGCCAAAGTCCGCAGAGAGCTGGAAAATTTGCGCGAGCAACGCGCGTTCACAAGGGCCCGCCGCGCACAAGGCCTTTTACCTGTGGCAGCCCTTGTGGGCTATACCAATGCCGGAAAAAGCACCCTTCTCAACAGCCTGACCCGTTCTGATGTGCTTGCCGAAAATAAACTTTTTGCAACCCTTGACCCCACCACGCGAAGGCTACGCTTTCCCCACGACCATGAACTTGTGCTGGCAGACACCGTAGGCTTTATCCGCAATCTACCAAAGGAACTTACCGAAGCGTTCCAGGCAACCCTTGAAGAACTGCATGCGGCAGATCTGCTCATCCATGTCCTTGATGCCTCCCATGTGGAAATGGAGCGGCAAGCCATGGCAGTGGAAGACATTTTAGCAGACATGAAGCTGTTAGACACTCCGCGCCTGACGCTGCTTAATAAATGGGACCTGCTCAGCGAAAGCCAAAAGGTTACGTTGCAGGAACGCTGGCCTGAGGCTTTGCCCATTTCAGGACTTACCCGTGAAGGCTTTGAGGCATTAGCCGAGTATCTGCAACGCATGAGCCGCCCTGACACCGCTTTTGTGGGACCTGTACGACCTTTGCCAAAAAGCCAATCCTAAGCTCATCAGCTAAGCACATTTTTTTGCACGCGTTCTTTGGCACAACATGCTTTCAATACGTTCATGTCAAAGGATTTCGTTCTTTTGTAGCAATCCATATTGTTACATTTTTTCTTTGTACACCGACAACTTTCAAGCACTGTTCTTTTGTGCTCTAATAGCACTAGGCATCTGTACTTTTTTGTAGTATAGAGACCTCTGCGCATTTGTGTTACGCCCAAGATGCGTAACAAAATGCAAAAAAATACACGGTTTACGCCCTTATCCCCCTTTTAAATAGGCTCTATGCCCAAGGTCAGCTATGAAACATTTTTGGACATCACTCGTATCCGGTGCAGTATTGGCATGCACCCTTTGTGTAAACGCACAGGCAGAAGGCTTTGCCCTTACCGATTGGGGCGCACGCGGCACAGCCCTTGCCGGAGGCATGGTTGGCCGTGCTGACGACGCTTCTGCCGTTGCTCACAATCCGGCAGGCATAACACAACTGCCAGGAACACAAATGATTCTTGGCGTGACAGGCATTGCACCAAGCGGCGACGTTGTCACAGAACAAGGCGGCGTGGAAACCAGCACAGCGGTTGAAAACAACCTGTGGCTTAATCCCCACTTTTTCATAACGCATCAATACAATGACGATCTGTACCTTGGTTTGGGTTTGTATTCGCGTTTTGGCCTTGGCAATTCCTATCCCACACCGTGGCCTGGCCGCGAAAATCTGGTCAGCGTAAAATTGCAAACCTTCAGCATCAACCCCAACATTGCCTATAAAATTACAGACAAGCTTTCTCTGGCCTTAGGCGTTGAGGTCATGTACGCCTCCATGACACTAGAAAAAGATCAAGCCATGGCACCCGGTCTTTACAATCGCCAAAAACTGTCAGGAGACAGCGTGGGCTTTGGCGGCAATGCAGCTTTGCACTATACCTTCAACGAACAATGGTCAGCAGGGCTCACCTACCGTTCCCGCGTAAAGCAGGACGTGCGTGGGGACTTTGAATGGCGTGACAAAGTCATGCCTGCCATGCAGCCGGATGCAGATTTATTTGGCACCCTTAATCTGCCCCAAGTCATTACAGCAGGTGTGGCCTATAAATACAGCCCGAATTTAAGCTTTGAAGTGGGCGTTGTGCATACAGACTGGAGCGCCTACCAAAGCCTTGATATTGTCCTTGAGGACCCATATAACGCAACCAGTCACAGCCCAAAAAATTGGAAAGATACGTGGACCTTTAATATCAGCACAGAATATAAAGCGCTAGATTGGCTTACGTTACGCGCAGGTTATAGCTATGAAACCAGCCCCATGAGCGATAGCACCTTAGACTATATGACACCTAGCGACGGGCGCATGCGCTTTAGCGGCGGTTTTGGCTTTCATGGCGAAAACTGGACGGCGGACCTTGCCTATTCCTATATTCTTATCAATGGTGCTGATTACGACACCTCAGCTCTCTACACCAACGGCGTCTATCCCGGGTACAGCACCAACAGCAAAGCCCATGTCTTTGCTGCCAGTGTTGGCTATACATTTTAATAACGGTTTCAATGCAGCATAAAAGCCCTTCATAGGGTGTCAGTTTTCAAATTTTTTGCTATAAAAAAAGCAGTCATAGGTGATGCCTATGGCTGCTTTTAAACTATTGGCATTCCTTCAAAAGTTTTGTCATCAACCAGAAAGGGCAACGCCTATACCAAGGAATGTTTACTTGATTGTACGGATACGGTATATACACTTACACCAACAAGCCTGTAACAAAAAAAAGACACAATATGTCAACAAAATCCGGCAAAAACATCTTATACACGCCTCGAGGTATCCTTGTAAAACGAGGGCTTTTTGGAATACCGCGTCCATTAGGCGCCACCCTTGAAAACGTGCCTTGTTGGAGCATGCGCTTTGAACACAACATGGCCCGCATATCGAACCCATGGGTGTTTTTGCTTGGGCCACTCTATCTTTTTATAAAAAAGCTGTGGCGCAAGGCCCTACTGTTCACCTTGTTTTTTTTGACCCTGTTCATACTTTTGCCCATAGACCATGGTCGCTATGCCCTGACGGCTATTTTGCAAAACCATTATGCAGGCGTGCTTTTGGGTTTTGTATTGCCAAAGCCATTGTTAGCGTACATTCCGGCACTTGTTCCCTTTGTAAGCAAGCTTCCCTTTTTGGGAATACAGCTTGGTGCGGTGCTTTTTATGTGCCATAGGTGGTTTTGGGGGGCGATACTTTGCATCTATGCTATAAGCTCGTTTATTCTATATGATTTGTTGTCAATCAATTTGTCCCTTGGCGTTGCTGAAGCCTTGCCCTGGCTTGTGGGCCACTATGTTTGGCCTTTACTTATAGCCTGTTTTGGCTACGCGCTTATGGGTTATAGGGTTACGCTCGTTATCGTGCTTGGCTGTTGTATGCTTGGTGCATGGCTTGGAGGATTGCCGTGGCATGACCTTGACATCTCGTTTACCGCTCGCACAATGCTGTTTATGTTGTTTGTGCTTATGACAGAACTTGACCTGTATAGAAAACGTGTGCTCTCACAACGTTTTTGGTGGTAAGGCGTGTTGCAGGTTTTGTGCTAAAGATTTATGAAAATTCGCAATGCTGACCTTTAGGTATCCCTATAGTGCGTTCCGCATTGAAAAACCCTTGTTCGACCCTTTTCTACCGTATATACAAGCTTGAGCCTGCAGCATGATACATAAAAGCTGTGTTCGCGCCATTTTTTGTGTTTTGGGACTATGCCATAACAAAGGGATAGAGGCTTTTCTACAAATACCCTTCGGGCTATCCAAAAACACTTTCTGGCTGACTGTTCACCGTAACCCCACAAATAGCCTGTTGAAAAAGTCTATTTTAGGTAGTCACTTACCCTTCAACCATGCTCCCTTGGTGCATGGTAATCAAGCGCGTAGCTAAAGGCATAAGCCAATCGCGATCATGGGAAACAATCACTACGGCAGAACCGTTACCTGCAACGTCTTTGGCAGCTTTGGCAACACGTTGTGCGCTTTCTTCATCCACGCTGGCTGTGGGTTCATCCATAAGTAAAAGGCGCGGTGTAAAAACAAGCCGTGCAGCCAAGGCCACGCGCTGGGCTTCGCCGCCTGAAAGCTCGTGCCGTTTACGTTGTCCAAAAATGGCAGGGTCAAGCCCTACACGCCATAACGCTTCATCAACAAGCTTTTGTTGGTATTCTCCTCGTACTTTCAAGGCATACGCCACGTTGTTATGCACACTTTGGCTGAGCAAATACGGGTGTTGTAAAAGCAGGGTAACGCGCTGACGCTGGGAGAGGTTTTGGCACGATGCTGCCTCACCCTCAAAAAAAAGCCTGCCCTCATCAGGTGGTTCAAGCAAAGCCATGATGCGCAATAACGTGGATTTTCCGCTGCCGTTGTGGCCCAAGATCCCCAAAATTTCGCCTTCTTGAAGTGCAAGAAAAGGGAGGTTTAGCACCTCGCGTACCTGCTTTGGCTTTTTGGGGTCAGGGTATCTGCGGATAATGTCAGATAGCTCTAATATGGTCGCCATGCTATGCCTTTTGAGCAAAAATGTTGTAAAAAAAACGTGGGGCTTTGTTGCTTTTTACAGTCGCTCGTTGCTTGTTGTCGTGCTTGTATCGTGCTTGATTGTTTTGCCTTTATCTGCTTGTTGAAACAATCCGTTTCAAAAAAGCAATTTCCAACCTCTCGCCACGGATAGGCTGTTCAAAAAGTGTCGGATACCATTTTCAATCCTTCATCATGGACAGGCTGTTCAAAAAGCGAGTTTCTACGCACAA
>CAYJIX010000042.1:0-5360 GCA_964370375.1 uncultured Desulfovibrionaceae bacterium
CAAAACAAGCCTTGCCTAACACAGCTTTTTCGGCGTTGTGATACCCCTGCTATCAGGCGTAGGTATTCTTTTTTTCTATAAGGCAACGGTAAAAGACTTCTTTTAATTCTTCCATATCAATGGGTTTTGCAATATGTCCTTGCATGCCTGCGGCAAGGGTTTCTTTTCTGTCTTCTTCCATGGCATTGGCGGTCATGGCTACAATGGGTACAAATTTGGCGTCGTGCTTATTGCTTTCACGTATGGCCTTTGTGGCTTCAAAACCGTCCAAGACAGGCATTTGGATATCCATAAGGATAAGGGCGTAGTCTTTTTGCATAAAGGCTGCCACGGCTTCTTTACCGTCGCTGGCCACATCAGCCTTGATGCCAAATTCTTGCAAGATGGCAAGCGCTATTTCTTGATTGATGTCGTTATCTTCTACCAATAAAAACTCATATCCGTCGTAGCGAATACCGTCCCAAGGATGTTCTTGCTTTATGGCCGCTGCGTTTTCTTCGTCATAAGGGGTAAGGCTGATGAAGAAAGAGAACGTGCTGCCTTTGTCCAGCTCACTTGTTACGGTTAGTTTGCCTCCCATAAGCTCAATTAGGGCCTTACATATAGAAAGCCCAAGGCCCGTGCCGCCAAATCTGCGCGAAGTGGAATTGTCAGCCTGCGTGAACGGTTTGAACAAGTTCTTTTGCTGTTCTTCGTTCATGCCAATGCCCGTGTCTGCAATATCGCAATACACAAACAAGCGTCCGTTTACAGCAGTGTTTGCGCGTACATAAAGGTCTATTTTACCAAAGGAGGTGAACTTTGCGGCATTGCCCAAAAGGTTTAAAAGAACCTGAGAAATCCGCAAACTATCGCCCATAACAAAAGCAGGCACCGAAGAATCCAGATGAACCTCCAGCTCTGTTTGGCTTTCTGTAACTTTGGGAAGAACCAGCTCGTAAACCTTATTGATGGCTTCGTGCAATTGGAAGGGTTCTTCTTCAATGGTCATGGCACCTGCTTCTATGCGCGAAAAATCAAGAATATCGTTGATAATGCCAAGCAACAGTGACGCTGAAGATTGAATTTTATGCAAATATTGCATTTGATCCGGCGAAGGGTTTTGCTGCATGGCAAGGCGTGTCATGCCAAGCACACCGTTCATGGGCGTGCGTATTTCGTGGCTCATGCGTGCCAAAAAGTCGCGCTGGGCCCTGTTGGCACTGTTGGCGGCTAAAAGAGCGTTACGTTCTGTAACATCAGCTCCCACGCGCAAATGTACGTTGCGTCCATCATGCCAAGAAATAAGGCGATCCACGATAAGAAAATCGCGTTTCAGCTCAGGGACATGTTTTTCAAAAACGACAGGTTCATAATTTGGGGTATCTACCTTGAAAAAGTGTTCGTGCGGGCAATCATCGCATAAATTGTTGCGCCCGTATAAAAGAGCATAACAAGGAGCGTTTTTCGCCTCACCCGATTCAGTCATATTCCATAATTTACGCACATAAGGATTGGCATAAATCAGGCGGTGGGTTTTGGGATCACAAACCACAATGGCAACATCTAAATTGCTCATGACCGATTGCAGGGCTGCAACGGCATGCTCGGCCTGTTTGGTGGCAGTTTCGTGTGCAGTGGTCAAATCATTGATGCTGGTAACAATATTGCCAAGGGTTCCTTTGATGGGAGGCAAAAGGTAGGTTGAGTCCTTTTGCAAATGGTGCACTCCTTCCACAATGCTGCTGATATTGTTTGTAATGC
Source organism: uncultured Desulfovibrionaceae bacterium (assembly GCA_964370375.1). Taxonomy (GTDB): domain Bacteria; phylum Desulfobacterota; class Desulfovibrionia; order Desulfovibrionales; family Desulfovibrionaceae; genus CAYJIX01. The sequence goes on from CAYJIX010000042.1 coordinate 1,744, forward strand.
GACGTGAAACAATAAAAAGCACAATTGTGGAAAGAATAAAGCTTGTGATCAATCCTATTTGGGAATTACGGACAATCTTGCTCAATTGTATAGAAATGTCTTCGCTCAGCTCATTGGCCCAAACATAGCCCAGAACTTCGCCGTTGCGTTCTATGGGGAGCATGGCATTTAAGATATTGCCGCGTACCATGTGACCGTAAAGAACTTGAGCTTTATTTTCTGCCATGACTTCTCTGCCCGGGTGATCGCGTTCAATGGCTGTGCCCACCGTGTGCCCAAGCGAAGAAGACGGCCCATAGGCTAAAATGGCGTCGAGTTCTTTGTGATAAAAACCGGCACCAAGCCCTTTTGAGGAATTGGCAATGTTATCTGCAATATCTTGTAAAAAATTTTGAAGAATGGCGATTTTTTCTTTTCGGGTTGCGTTTTGGGCATTGGCGTCTTGTAAAATTTCATCATACCCACCGGGCCCAAGTCGAGAATCTAAAATATGGGTGAAGGATCGTAGCTTGTTTTCTTTTTCATGGAGTAAGCTTTCTTCGATCAGGCTTGTCCCAACTTGTAAGACAAGAAAAAAAGGAATATTTATAATGAAGAGCAAGAGCAGAATAATTCTGGCTTGATAAGAAACGTTGTATTTTTTTTTCATACTCTACTCCATCGTATCATTTTGATACTTTTATCATTGTCTTTTTTTTTATGCTTGTCAAGAATCTTTTATAAAAAGTCTGTTATTTGGTTCTAAGCTTATATGGTATAACCTTTATGACGATAACAAAAGATAAAGGCCTATTTGCTCTTCCCTCTTTGAAGCAATACTGGTAAAGCTTTGTGTTATTAAAAGGTAGGCACAATACCTAGAACCTTCAACCAATAAACAAGGCTGCCAAGGAGCACCCATGAGCCAACACTACCCTCATAAAATCCGCTACGAATACCAAGAATACCCAGAAACTCGGCTCCACTACGCCCACGGCATTTGGGGAGGCATTACAACCCAAGGCGAAATTGAAGCAAATTTTTATACTGAAAGCGATAAATTACCGCCTTTTTCTGAACGGCTTGTGTCTGCAGACGGTTCTTTTGGTATAGAGATGGTGCCCTATAACGAAGAAAATCGCACCATTGTGCGTACTATCCATTCTAAAGTCATCATGAATTATCATACAGCAAAAGCCATGCTTGAATGGCTGGAAGAAAAAGTCGCCACCCTTGAAGCTGAGGAAAATGGCGATACAACCGCTTTTGAAAACGGAGTTCCATTTCAACAATGAGTACAAATACTTCCCCCGTTTGCCCCCATGCAGAGCGTTTGGCCAAACACCTTTTGGCCTCACAATTTCCGCTGATTGTAGCCCATAGCAGCCCTGACGGCGATGCTTTGGGCTCTATGTCTGCTTTAGGATTTGCACTTAAAGCCTTGGGAAAAGAGGTGATGCTTTATAATGCCTCGGGTCTGCCCGAAGCCTTTATGTGGCTGCCTTTTCCTGCACCTATCCATACAAAGCGTAGCACCCTACCCCACAAACCTGACCTTTGTATTGTGCTTGACTGCGGCGACATATGGCGCATGGGCCCTGAAATGGCTTCGGCCTTTCCAAAATATACCAGCATCAATATTGACCATCACCTTGGCAATCCCCTTTTTGGCAGCCTTGATAATTGGGTTGATCCCACCATGGCTGCCACAGGTCAAATGGTGGCAAAGCTCCTTGACGCCCTAAACGTGCCCCTTATCAATGAGGCGGCGCAAGGTGTTTACCTTGCCCTTGTGTCTGACACGGGCTCTTTCACCCATGGCAACACCACGCCAGAGGTGCTTTGCCTTGCTGCAAGGCTCATGGAACTAGGCCTTGATGCCTGTGCGCTTAGAAACAAAATGGATCATCAATGGACGCTGTCCAAAATGCACCTTTGGGGCAAACTGATGCACAAAGTACGCCTAGAATTGCAAGGACAAGTGGCCATTTGTGCCGTAACACGGCAAGATATTGCTTCAGCAGGTGCCAAAGTGGATGATTTTGAAGGCTTTGTTGAACATATGCGCAGGCTCAAAGGGGTTCGCGTGGCCATGTTTGCCAGGGAAGAAACAAAAAACTCCACAAAAATCAGCCTGCGCTCTTCAGGTGATGACGATGTGCGTGCTGTGGCTGCGTATCACGGCGGTGGCGGACACAAAAATGCAGCAGGTGCGCTGATCTCGCAGGATTTGCACAGCGTTTTGCGCCATGTGACTGACGATATAGAACGCATGGTTTTGACGGTGGGTGATTAAGAGATGCGCTAATCAATGCATAAGCGCAGGTTCATGCGCTCGCGGCCTTTTTATATTTTTAGTATGTACGTTGTATGTCTTCTTTTTCTGCTCTGAATTTCCTTTACATGTGCAAGTTTTCTAGATATATTCTAGACATGTATTCTTTACATAATTTTATTGTGACGAGGTTTATATGAAAAAACATATGAAATTGTTTTCGGGTTTGACGTTGCTTTTGTTCGCGCTGACAGCGTGCGGTCCAAAGCTTGGCGCGTATGATGTGAGTGCCGATAACGCACGGCAAATGCAAGAAATCATGTACGGCCGTGTAACAGCCATTCACCATGCGCGTATCAATAACGATGGATCTGTTGGCGAAACGCTAAGCCTTGTAGGTGGTGCTGTTATTGGCGCGCTTATCGGCAACATGTTTGGCGGTGGGAGCGGCAAAACCCTTGCCACCATTGGCGGCGGTTTGGCAGGCACGGCAGCAGGCTATGGCGCAGGCCAAGCCCTTAATAACCAAGAAGGCTATGAAATCGAAGTGGAACTTGACAGTGGCAGGCGCGTAAGCGTTGTGCAAGGAACCGATCAAAGCTTTCACGTAGGTCAATCTGTGGCCATTATCAAGTCTAGTGATGGTGTGCGCGTAACGCCTAGATAAGACGTCTTAAACAAACGAAGCCATCAAACGATGCTTTGCTCAAACAGTTTTTGATGCAACAACACAAAACGTAAACAAAAGGCATGGATAGCTTGTTATCCATGCCTTTTTTGGTGCCAAAGAAAACCTACCGCTAGGCGAAAGGTTCAAAAAAACTTACAGTTATGTGTCTGTAAACAACACTTCTTTTGATGTATAAAGTAGACCTGCGGCCTGCCAGCTGCACGTCAACAAATCAAAAAAAAATCAGCCAAAATAGCGTACTATGTTTTAGAGCGGTAATGTAAATAAGGAAGAGTTTGTCTTTGCCCATGTTCCAAAAGGCATACCCTAAAGGGCGTAGGTGGATTGCCACGGAAAAGGGCTAGAAGTTTTGTCTTTGTATATATGATATTTGAGCCCTTTTCCTCGCAATGACCTTGAACAACGAACGCAGTAGCAAAACACATCCGCTTCGTTCAAAGTCCGTACTCCTTAGCCTTATCTGCGCTTGATACAACGTCATTGCGAGCCTTACGGATACAAAGAGCAAAGCGGTGAGCAAAGCGAACCTTACGATAGGTAGTGTGTCAATCCATTTGAAAACGCAGGCTTTTTGTTGCGGCAAAAGATGTCATTCAACGCTATTATTTAGCCGCCAATAAAGTTTTTTAAGAGAGGGGGTTGGGGAGAGAACGTTTTTTCAAAAAAGTTCTT
>CAYJIX010000042.1:5460-21186 GCA_964370375.1 uncultured Desulfovibrionaceae bacterium
TCAACTACTTATCCTTCAATTTCCCCATCATTTGGTGGCGTTTTTGGGCAGAAAGTTCAGCTTTACGCAGGCGGATGGATTTGGGGGTGATTTCCACAAGCTCGTCTTCGCGCACAAAGTGCAGTGCCCGTTCAAGGGCCATGGGACGTACAGGGGTTAAAATCACATGTTCATCCTTGCCTGAGGCGCGCATGTTGGTGAGCTTTTTTTCCTTGGTGGGGTTCACGTCAATGTCGTTGGAGCGATTGTGCTCGCCAATGATCATGCCTTCATACACGGGCATGCCGGGCGTGATGAACATTTCGCCGCGCGGTTCAAGGTTGAACAGGGCATAGGGCACACCAGAACCTGACCTGTCTGCCACAATGGAGCCTGAAAAACGGCTTGGAAAATCACCGCGCCATGGCTCATATCCGGCAAGCAGTGAATTCATGATGCCTGTGCCCTTGGTGTCGGTTAAAAATTCATCACGATACCCAATAAGGCCGCGTGATGGCACAGAAAATTCCAAGCGGATGCGTCCTGTACCGTTATTGACACAATTGACCATGCGGCCTTTGCGCTGGGCCAATTTTTCTGTCACAACGCCCATGAACGTTTCGTCGCAGTCCACATACAATTGCTCGATGGGTTCAAGGGTGCTGCCATCATCGCTTTTTTTCAAAATAACTTCCGGCCGTCCCACGCACAGCTCAAAATCTTCGCGGCGCATGGTTTCGATAAGAATAGCCATTTGAAATTCGCCGCGGCCTTTAACAATAAAGCTGTCCCTATCCTCTGATTCCTCAACCTTTATGGCAACATTGAGCATGGTTTCTTTGAACAAGCGGTCGCGGATTTTACGCGATTGCACGTTTTTGCCTTCTTTACCTGACAAGGGGGAGGAATTGATGGTAAAGCGCATGGCCACCGTGGGTTCGTCCACTCGCAGGCGCGGCAGAACGCGGATGTCCTGTTTTGTGCAAATGGTGTCACCGATGGTCACTTCGTCAAGACCTGCCACCACCACAATATCACCCGGGTTTGCTTCGTCAATGCCCACAAGGCGAATACCTTCGTAGGTTTGCAAGCTCGTAACTTTAAGGGGGACTGCCGTGCCTTCAGCGTTCATGCATACAAGGGCGTCCTTTGCCTTTACACTGCCATGGGCGATTTTGCCAACAGCCAGGCGTCCAAGGTAGTCTGAATAGGAAAGGTCAGACACAAGCATCTGGAATGGTTCGTTTTCATCATAGCGCGGCCCGGGCACCACATCCACAAGCACTTTGAAAAGTGGGGTCAAGTCCACACGGGGGTCGTCTTCTTTTTCCATGGCAACGCCGTCGCGCCCAATGGCAAAAAGCACGGGAAATTCTAATTGTTCTTCTGTGGCGTCAAGGTCGATGAAAAGGTCATAGATTTCGTTTAAAACTTCTTGCGCTCGCGCGTCTTTGCGGTCGATTTTATTGACAACCACAATGATTTTAAGGCCGGCAGACAAGGTTTTGCGAAGGACAAAGCGTGTTTGCGGAAGCGGCCCTTCAGCTGCATCGACCAACAAAATGGCGCCATCAGCCATGGACAAAGCGCGTTCAACCTCACCGCCAAAGTCGGCGTGGCCCGGAGTGTCAATAATATTGATGGTGATGCCTTGCCATTTTACGGCGCAGTTTTTGGCAGAAATGGTGATGCCGCGTTCGCGCTCTAAATCCATCCTGTCCATGATACGGTCGTCCACTTGTTGGTCTTGCCTAAACACACCGCTTTGGCGAAACAGCGCGTCAACAAGGGTTGTTTTACCGTGGTCTACGTGGGCAATAATGGCGACATTGCGTAATTGTTCGTTGCGTACAAATTGTTTCAAAAAAGACTCCTGATAGCCCTGATGGTTTTTATGTTGAATGTTTGGGGGGTATACGTGTTTAAAGCCATGCCGTCAAATACAATTGAGGCATGGCTTGATATTGGGTTAGTTATGGTAAGATTTGAAGATGTTTATATTTCAAACAGCATTTCCAAATCTTCGCGCGTTAATGATTTCCATGTTTCTTGACCCGGGATCACAGCTTCTGCCACGCCGCGTTTCATTTCTTGCAGTTTGAGGATTTTTTCCTCAACGGTGTTTTGACAGATCAATTTGTAGGAAAACACTTGCCGTGTTTGACCGATACGGTGGGTTCGGTCAGTGGCTTGGTTTTCTACAGCAGGGTTCCACCACGGGTCATAGTGGATCACATAGTCGGCAGATGTTAAATTGAGCCCTGTTCCGCCTGCTTTTAAGGAAATAAGGAAGATGGGAATTTCAGGCGTGTTGTTGAACTTGTCCACCTGTTCAAGCCTGTCCTTGCTTGTACCATCAAGATAGCAGAACGGGTATTCTGTCAATTGCAGCCAACCACGAATAAGTTGTAGCATTTGTACAAATTGTGAAAAGACCAACACCTTGTGTCCGCCCTCTACAATATCGCCTATCATGTCCTTAAAGGCTTCAAATTTTCCTGAAGGCAGGCTTCCAACGGAAAAGTCCGGCATGTCCACTTTAAGCAAGCGCGGATGACAACAAATCTGGCGCAATTTGAGCAAGGCGTCCAAAATGGACATTTGGCTTTTGGCCATGCCTTTTGTTTCCACGTCGGCCAAGACCTGATCGCGGAGTTTCTTTGTTAAAGCCATGTACAGTTCGGCCTGCTCGTCCGCCATGGCGCAATAGGTTACGTTTTCGATCTTAGGCGGCAGGTCTTTTGCCACTTCTGCCTTGGTACGGCGTAAAATAAAGGGCTTTACCCTGGTGCGCAAATATTCAAGGGTTTCTGTGCTGCCATCGCGTATGGGTTTAACAACGCCACGCTGAAAAGCGTGTTGCGAACCAAGAAAGCCCGGCATGAGAAATTCAAACAGCGACCACAATTCAAACAAATTGTTTTCAATGGGGGTGCCTGATAGGCATAACTTCATCCGCGCTTTAATAGCACGCACAGACCTAGCTGTTATCGTGTTGGGATTTTTAATGTTTTGCGCTTCGTCAAGGATCACTGTGTTAAAGTAATGGGTTTCAAGCTCTTCTAAGTCACGACGCAACAAGGCATAGGTTGTTATGACAAGGTCTGCATCGGCAACTTTACGAAACATGCCTTCACGGCGCGTGCCGTAAATCATCAAGCGTTTAAGGTTGGGCACGAATTTTTCTGCTTCACGTTCCCAGTTTGGCAATACCGAGGTTGGCACAACAATAAGGTTTGGCCCGTCAAAGTTGTTGTCCTTCATGTATTGCAAAAAGGTAAGTGTTTGCAAGGTTTTGCCAAGGCCCATTTCGTCAGCCAAAATACCGCCAAAGCCGTACTCGCTTAAAAAGTTCAAATACGACACGCCTTGCATCTGGTAATTACGCAAGGTTGCGTTGACAGATTGTGGCGGTTCAACGGGCGTAACTTCTGTGAAATTGCGCACCTTTTCTTTAAGTGAATTCCAAAAGCTGTCAGTTTCGGCGTTTGGCAAATCGTCAAGCAAGCTGTCTAAAATAGGCGCTTCAAATTGCTTGAACTGGGTTTTAGGCGGTTTTGTGGGGTCAAAACCATGGGCTTGCAGCTTATGGGCCAATTTTTCAAGCCAAGATTCGGGCAGGCTTGTGTATGAGCCGTCTTTAAGCTGCACATAACGCCGTCCGCGCACCCACGCTTTCCAAATGCGTTCCAAAGGCAGGTTTTGTCCGTCGTATTCTACGTTGATTTCAAGGTTGAACCATTTTTCTTCTTCGTTGCTTTCAACCTTGGCGGTGATGACAGGTTGGGCAATGCGGACTTTATAACGTGTTAAGGCACGTTCGCCATAAACACGCCAATTTTCGACAAGTTTTGGGTAGGAATCCAACAAAAAGGCAATGGCTTCTTCAGGCTCCATGAACCACAATTTGTTGCTACGCGGCTGAAAGCGCATTTCTGTTAACTGGGCGATGAGCGCGGCTTCTTCAGACTGGTCACGCCGCACAAGGAAGGTATGCCCTTCAAACACATAGCCCCCTGTTTGAAAATCCACATTGGGGCCGGGCAGCGTAAATTCTCCGTGAACGGTTTCGTAGGTGTTTTGCACTTCTAAAGTTAAAAGGCTGCCTTCTTCATCAAGGAACAGTTTGGGATTGTAGGTTGCCGGCTGGAAAATAGGCTCCATGATTTTGAGGAAATCTTCAGGTTCGTACAATTCAGAGGCAGGGAGCCTTGCCCAAACGCGGTCTAAAAATTCCGGAATGTTTTCTTGCGGAATGGTGGGCTGATTTGCCACAAGGGCCTGAATTAAGGTTGGAGAAAGACTTGTTTGCACTGGATAAAAGCTTTGATTCCAACAAACCCATAAGGGCATTTGCCCATGAAACGTGATCACAGCTTCTTCGTCAGTAATAGAAAACGGTGTTTTGCCGTTGCGTTGTAACAGCACGTCAAAGTGCAAGCCCACATCATCCAAAGAAGGCCGTAATTTCAAGGCCATGGGTGAGGTGATAATATGGCAAGGGATGTCAGTATCCTGCCAAAAAAGATAGTATTCGCGGCGGATGGCCCAAAAGAACCAGGACACCAAGCCTTCGGGGATTTCAACTCTGTGCCCGTAATAATCCAAAAAATGGCCTATTTGTTGAAGCACATACACCAATTGGTTGGACAAATCGCACCATTCGGGATTGCGCAAAATTTGTTCAAGGGATGTTTCTTGAAGCACAGAGGACAAACCGGTTTTGTTCTGCCTTGCCCTAAAAAAGGCCACGGTAAGGCGCCCAGGTTCAGGGTAAAAGCGGAACACTAAATAGTGACGTCCTGGCTCAGGTTCAAGGGAGCTGGAAAAAAAGCTGCGGAAACTTTGCCGCCAATCGACTTTTGGGCGGCTTTCTTCGTCAGTTTTTTCGTTCCCTTTTTCAAGAGTGCTGATAAATTTGAGCGTGGCAGCAGCCACGTGACGGCAGACCCCAGAAAAAGCATCGTGGCAATTGCACACAGAGGTAACGCGCTTGTCCGCAAAATGAACATTGAGCCGCGGTGCATAGTTTTGAAAGTCTTCACCATGCACAACACTTTCTACCTCAAGGCTTTGCTCGCCCTCATGGAGTACGAGTTTTTGAACGCCGCCATGCAAAAAAAGGTCTTGACCTGACTCGAGAATATATTCCGGAGTGCTTTCTTTTAAAAAGTTTTGCGCCAAAACTCTGGCTTCATTTTTTTCACGTAAAGTCATGCAAATCATCCTTAGATGCCCTTAATGTTCATGTATGTCATAGGAGTACTTTGGGCTTTAAATCCATATTTTATACTACTACCTCATTTATCCGCTGTTTTCAAGCGGAAAGAAGTATGATAGTGTTTTTTTTACCATAAAATCTTTTGACCGGCATGAGAGAGTATGCAAAAACTATCCCTTATTTTAGTCATAACTGTCCTTTTTGTTACAATAAATCCTAATTTTGGAACAAGTAAAACAACACCTGTTCAAGGGGGAAGGATTCTTTTTGGCAGCATTGGTGAACCGTCAAACCTTATCCCTTATCTTGCAACGGACAGCGCTTCCGGTGAAGTGACGGGGCAAATTTTTACGGCCTTGCTTGAATACGACAAAAATCTCAATATCGTGCCTTTGGCAGCGCAATCCTACGAAGTGTTGGACAACGGCAAACGGTTGCGCTTTGTGTTGCGCGACGATATCGTATGGCAAGACGGCACAAAGCTTACTGTAGAAGATGTTGCTTTTACATACAAATTTATGATCGACCCCAAAACACCCACTGCCTATGCTCAGGATTATTTGGCTGTGCATGCATTTACCATAACAGGTAAAAACAGCTTTGAAGTGGTGTACAAAGAACCCTTTGCGCGTGCCCTGCTCACTTGGATGGGAGCCATTTTACCAAAACACCTTCTGGAAGGAGAGGATTTATCCACAACACCTTTTGCACGCAAGCCCGTAGGGGCCGGCCCCTTTGCCTTAAAAGAATGGGAAAGCGGACGCGGTGTTACCCTTGAAGCGTCTGATACCTATTTTAAAGGACGTCCCTACCTTGACCAGTTGATTTTTCGCATCATTCCGGATCTATCGACCATGTTTTTAGAGCTTAAAGCAGGACGCCTTGACAGCATGTCCTTAACGCCGCAACAATATTTTAGGCAAACAAAAGGCCCCGTATGGGACGAGCATTGGAATAAATATCGCTATCTTTCGTTTAGTTATACCTTCCTTGGTTTTAACTTTAAGCATCCTTTTTTTAAAGACGTGCTTGTCAGGCGTGCCATATCCCATGCCCTTGACCGCAACGCTATCATTTCAGGCGTGCTCATGGGGCAAGGAGTGCCTGCCTTTGGCCCTTACAAGCCTGAAACATGGCCCTACCATGAAGGCCTTGCACCCATGGCTTATGATCCAAAAAAAGCCAGTGAATTATTAGCAAAAGCCGGTTGGAGGAAAGGTGAAGACGGGTTTTTAGAAAAAGACGGTCAACGCTTTGCCTTTACCATCCTCGTCAATCAAGGCAATGACCAGCGCATAAAATCTGCCATCATCATCCAAAGCCAGCTCAAAGATGTGGGCATAGATGTGCAAATCCGCACGGTTGAATGGGCTGCTTTTATTAAAGAGTTTGTCAACAAAGGACGTTTTGACACGGTGCTTTTAGGCTGGACTATCGTTCAAGACCCTGATAGTTATGATGTATGGCATTCTTCCGCAGCTTTTGAAGGGGGGCTTAATTTCATTGGTTACAAAAACGCAGAAGTGGACGCCTTGCTTGAAGAGGCGCGTGCCACATCAGATAGGGCCGTGCGCAAACGCCTGTACGATCGCTTTCAAGAAGTGTTGCACAAGGACCAGCCCTATTGCTTTTTGTTCGTGCCCTATGCTTTGCCCATTGTACAAAAAAAATATAAAGGTATTGAGCCTGCTCCTGCAGGTATCATGTACAACCTTGACCGTTGGTGGGTACCTAAGCTTTTGCAATAATGGCTGCCATTGTGCATAAAACCCTGTTTTAACAACCTCATACCCTTGTGAGTTTATTGTGGATTCATCTCTTGTAACACCTGCATCTGAAGTGCCTGCAGCCTTTCAAAAAATCATGAGCCATCTTGCGGCCACAGCACCTGAAGCAGAACAAGCCCTTGTGCGCAAGGCCTACGCCTATGCAGCCGCAGCCCATGCAGGCCAAACCAGATTGTCCGGCGAACCTTACCTTTCGCACCCCTTGGCTGTGGCCGAAGTTTTGGCCGACCTTGGCTTTGACGGTCACGCCATTGCTGCCGGACTTTTGCACGACACAGTGGAAGATACGAAAGCTACCATTGAAGAAGTCGATATGGATTTTGGTGAAGAAGTTGCTGATATTGTTGATGGTGTAACAAAAATCAGCCAGATGACCTTTGACAGCAAGGAAGAGCAGCAAGCAGAAAACATGCGCAAAATGATTTTGGCCATGTCTCACGACCTTCGCGTGCCCATCGTGAAGCTGGCTGACCGTTTGCACAACATGCGTACTTTAGGCTTTCAAAAACCACACCGTCGCCAGCCCATTGCCAAAGAAACCATGGATATTTTTGCCCCTTTGGCCAACCGCTTGGGGCTGCACAAACTTAAACTAGAACTTGAAGATTTAAGTTTTAAATATCTACGCCCTGATGTGTACGCGCAAATTACCGAATGGTTGTCCACCAATCAGGTGGTGGAACGCCAGCTTATTGCCAAAATTATTAAGCAGATAGAAGGTTTTTTAGAAACAAATGGTATTTGGGGTTCTGTTTGGGGACGCATCAAGCATGTGTACAGCATCCATAAAAAAATGCAGGAGCAAAACCTTACCCTTGAGGACATGCACGATATTTTGGCCTTTCGGGTTATTGTAAAGGATGTGCGCGATTGCTATGGCGTGCTTGGCCTTGTTCACACTGCATGGAAACCTGTTCCGGGACGCTTTAAAGATTATATTTCCATGCCAAAAAGCAATGGCTATCAAAGCTTGCATACAACCGTTATCGGCCCTGAGGGCGAGCGCATCGAAATACAAATCCGTACCGAAGAAATGCACAACTTGGCAGAAAACGGCGTGGCCTCACATTGGCTGTATAAAGAGCGTCAACATTCTGTAAAAATGCAGGATACCCCACAATTTGAGTGGCTGCGTGACCTTTTACAACGTCAAGCTGACGAAGCCAACCCCAAGGAATTTATGCATTCCTTGCACATGGATTTGTTCAAGGACGAAGTGTATGTGTTCACGCCGGCAGGTGATGTAAAAGAATTGCCGGAAGGCGCAACGCCCCTAGATTTTGCCTTTTTGATCCACTCGCAAGTGGGCAGCCGCTGTGTCGGTGCAAAGGTTGACGGCAAGCTTGTGCCCTTGAGCAGGCCTTTAAAGAATGGCGAAACTATTGAAATTATAACTGATAAAAACCGCCATCCCAGCCGTGACTGGCTTAAACTTGTCAAAACGTCCAAAGCCAGAAGCCGTATCCAGCAATATTTGCGCACAGAAGAACGTGCCGCAGCCATGGCCCTTGGCCGTGAAATGCTGGAAAAAGAAGGCCGCCGCATGGGCGTTAATGTGGCTAAAGCGGAAAAAGACGGCTTTGTACAACAAGTTGTTTCTGCCCTATCCCATGGATCTGTTGATGAGCTTATGATCGATGTGGGGTATGCACGCCATACGCCAAAATCCATCATTCGCCGTTTGCAAAACCTTATGGCTCCGCCGGAAAATCCTGACGCCATTGACGAGGCCAAGCCACAGAAAAAGAGCCAAAAGGAAAAAAATCAAGAAAGCACCACCTCGCAAAGCGGTATCCTTATAAGTGGTGTTGATGATTTACTGCTGCGCTTTGCCAAATGCTGTAACCCTGTGCCTGGCGATGCTGTTGTGGGCTTTGTCAGCAGGGGCAGAGGCGTTATTGTACACACAGCTACCTGCCCCAATGTGCAAGACCTTGAACCTGACAGGCTTACCTCTGTGCAATGGGACGGACAAGAAACAGAACCGTTCCCGGTACGTATCCATATTATTGCCAAAAATGTCAAAGGCGCCCTTGCAGACATTGCCATTGTGTTTCGTGATGAAGATGTCAACATTGACACCTGTTTGGCCCAGTCCCTTGTGGACGGTCGCTCAGAGCTGGAAATGCTGGTGGAAGTGCGTGATGTGGCCCATTTGTATTTTGTTATCGATAAAATACGTCAGCTTGAATGTGTGCAAGAAGTTTTCCGAAAAATGCCGGACGAAGAATAGGCCCCTGTCCGTGATTCGACAAATGTTTTGGTGCTGAAAAGACATGGTTTAAAGAGGCTCTTGCCCGTGGCAGGACAGAATTTTTTGCAGTATGGGAAGGTAACCGCACAAAATATGCAGAAAATTCAGAAAAAATGCAGTTTTTACTTGACATCATAAAAAAAGCTTTTTAGAAAACTTTTTGGACCTTGGGCTTTTCTTTTGGTTGCTTCCCATGCAACACCGTTACAACAAAGGATAGCCACGGATGAGGCTGCTTCCCGAATCCATAACATGGCCCTTCATTGGTATAAAATGCTCTGCCAAAAGCTTTGCTGCTTTAGAAAGCACATCAAGCTGTATGGCCTAATAACTGTTTTACACGTAGAGGAGACGCTTCGTATGAAGACGTTTAGCCCAACCCCAGAAACCATTGATCGCCAGTGGTTTATAGTTGACGCAGAGGATCAAATCCTTGGGCGACTTGCTGCTCAAATTGCGCATCGCCTACGTGGCAAGCACAAGCCTGAATTTGCTCCGCACATGGACAACGGCGATTTTATTGTTGTTGTTAATTGTGAAAAAATCAAAGTTACCGGCGCTAAGCTGGAACAAAAAAAATACTATCGCCATTCCGGCTATGTAGGCGGTCTGCGCGAAATGACGTTAAGTGATATGCTGGAGAAAAAACCCAGCGAAGTTATCATGGCTGCTGTACGTGGTATGTTGCCCAAAAATCGTCTTGGACGTGCTATGCTGAAAAAATTAAAAGTATACGCCGGTACAAGCCACCCCCATGTAGCCCAAAATCCCAAACCTTTAACCTTTTCCAACTAACAAGGGTTTTGCGATACATATCGCAACCTCTTACTATGGCAAAAGTTTTTATTGTAATACAAGTTTTTCAAAGCTCTATAGTTAGGAGTTTGTATGCCTACTGCATTTGATTACGGCACAGGACGCCGTAAAACAGCCACAGCCCGTACTCGCCTTTATGCCGGTAGCGGCAAAATTGTCATCAACGGGCGCGAAATGGAAGATTATTTTCCTCGCAAAACCCTGCAAATGATCATTCGTCAACCTTTGGTTCTTACCAAACTTGTTGACAAGTTTGACATTAAAGTCAATGTGAACGGCGGTGGTGTGACAGGTCAAGCTGAAGCTGTGCGTCACGGTATTTCACGCGCTTTGCTTGATTCAGATCCTACCCTTCGTCCCACACTTAAACGTGCTGGTTTCTTAACCCGCGATGCGCGTAAAAAAGAACGCAAAAAATACGGTCAACGTGCGGCGCGCGCTCGTTACCAATACTCCAAACGCTAAACCGCAAGGTTTGTTGTTGTATACAAAAAGCTTTGGCCTTTTTGTGGAAAAAGCCGGAGGAAACTCCGGCTTTTTCTTTTACTGAGATCTCTGCACAAGTATTTTCAAATATAATTTTGCTGTTAAATTTTACAAAATTACTTCAATGGCAAAATACAATGTGCAGAGCAAAAGGCACAAAAATCAATCGCTTAACGGGCAAGCAAAGCTAGCCCTACTCTTGATTTTTGGTCGCATTGGCTAGCGCCAACGCTCCATGAACCCGGCATAATGAATTATGCAGAGGTTTCTTACTATCCAAACTGTTCCACATAAAAGTACGCTATGAAAAACAATGCTCTTAAAATCACCCCTTTAGGCGGACTTGGCGAAATTGGCATCAATTGCCAATTGTGGGAAACTTCTGAACATGCCCTGCTTATTGACTGCGGTATCATGTTTCCGGACGATCAGCAGCTTGGCATTGATACCATCATTCCTCCCCTTGACCCCATTTTGGCCAAATCTGACCTTTTGCGCGCTGTTGTCCTTACCCATGGGCACGAAGACCATATCGGCGGCGTACCGTGGCTTGTGTCCTTTATAAAGGGGCTTACCATTTATGGTTCCCCTTTTACCATGGCCCTTGTGGAGCATAAGCTTAAAGAAAAGGCTTTGCTTGACAGGGCAAACCTTGTGCCTGTTTTGCCTCATGAAAGTATTTGTGTTGGCCCCATCACCATTGAATGTATTCCGGTTAGCCATTCCATACCTGAGGCGTATGCCCTTGCTGCCACAACGCCGGCAGGCAAAATTGTGCACACAGGCGATTTTACCATAGACCCAAGCCCCACAAACGGCGTGGGTACCGATTTGAAAGCATTTGCACATTTTGCAGGTAAAAGCGGTATAAAATTGCTTTTTTCTGATTCCACCAATGCGGAAGAACCGGGCACAAGCAAGTCGGAACAAGATGTTAAAACAGGCTTTGATCACATTTTTAGCCAAGCGCAAGGCCGTATTGTCATCACCACCTTTGCCAGCCATATAGAGCGTATTCAAACCGTGCTTGACATGGCCAATGCCTATGATCGAACGGTTGTGATTTCTGGCCGTAGCCTTATTGCAAACATTGACCGTGCCCACGACCTTGGGCTTTTGGCAAAAGCTCCAAACCTTGTTGTTGACCAGGATATGCCGGAGGATTTACCGCCGGAAAAAACCGTTATCCTTGCCACAGGCTCGCAAGGTGAAGCTTTGTCAGCACTTTTTCGCATAGCCAAAGGTGCGCATAGGTATTTGGCCTTGCAACAAGGCGACACGGTGATCATGTCATCCAGGGTTATCCCCGGCAATGCCAGAGCAGTAAACCGTCTTATCAATCAAATGTACCGTATGGGCGCGCAGGTTTTTCACAACACCACCCACACTGTGCACGTATCAGGGCATGCCAGAAGGGATGAGCTTGCTGCCATGATCAGCGCGGTAAAACCCCGTTATGTTATACCTATTCATGGTGAGTACCGCCACTTGACCCACCATAGAAATTTAGCCTTGCAATGCGGTATCCCAGAAGACAGAGCAATCCTTCTTGAAGATGGAGAACCCATCACCCTAACGCCGCGTTCCTTTACGCGGGAAGAAAAAATTCCGGCTGAACCTGTTTTGATCGACGGAAAAGGCGTTGGCGATGTGGGCAACAAAGTGTTGCAAGAACGGCACCTTTTGGCCAATGAAGGTGTGGTTGTGCTTGGCCTTGTGCTTGATGAATATACAGGGGAAATTTTGCAAGGGCCCAGCCTTTTTTCCAAAGGCTTTATTTATGAGCAGCACTTTAGCCACCTGCTTGAACAGGCAAAGCCCCTTGTGCTTGAAGTGATAGGTCAACACCAAGGCAAAACCCCAGACCTTGAGCGCTTGGCAGAACGCACTCGCTCAACCCTGCGCAGCTTTTTTCGCAGAACTGTGGGGCGTGATCCTGTGGTTGTACCGCTCATCACCTTGGTGTGAAAAAACAAGCATTCCCAATTACAACCAATCTTTTCATGTGGTTATGAAAAATATCTGTGTAACATTTTCAAAAATATCGCCCCTGCTCCATAGCCTAGCATGATGAACATAAAAACCCAAAAGGCAGCACCTATAAGGTTACAAAGGACAAACTTTACAGGATCTACCCTGTGCGCGCCTACAATAAAGGCCGCAATGTTTCTAAGCCCGTACATGAAGCGAAAGCCAATCAAAAAAAGGGTTTCATACCTGTCTAACAGCCGTAAAACGCGACCGGACACGTTCATAAAGCGCGATGATTTATTTTGCAAATAGGTTGTGCCGTATTTACGCCCTATGAAAAAAAAGAGCTGGTCACTGGCAGCACTTGCAATAAAGGCTGTAAAAAAAAGCCCTTCTAAAGAAAAAAAGCCGTGGTGCACCAAGGCACCTGCAAGCGAAAGTATGGTTTCGCCCTCAACAAAGGTTCCCAAAAGTACAACCCAATACCCGTAGTCCATTAAAAAATGGCTCCAGAAATCGCTGTGTTCCATATTTTTGCTCGTTGCTACGCTGTTGGATACGTTGTACCAACATAGGCAGGCTGCTCATTGAAAAGTCCTGCACCCTTTTTTTATTTTGAGCCAAAACATGCACTAAGTATATGATAACATGTGCGCGCAGCTCCAAAAAGTCTGTTTGCAACAAAGCAGAAAAAGTTATTTGAATTCTTTGCACAAGGCCTTGCGTAGAGGCCTCATGCTGTCTTTTGGGTGCCAAATGTTTCGGTCATTTTATACGCACAGCCAACGGACAATAAGCTTGAAATCACCAAAATTCCGGCAGCATAGCTATACGCTGTTTGCGCGCTGCCGGTAGAGGCTATCCCCCATTCCACCACCATGCCAAAGACAAGTTGCACCCCTGCCCCCCATAACGGAAAGAACATGTTGCCACAACCAATGGCTGTACCGGCTAAATGGATGGGGAAAAGCTCTTTAATGTTGGCAAAAAGCACAGGTGCTGAGCTTGAAAGACCTATTGCCAAAAGGGTTGTGAGGATCAGCATGAGCCAAAACGGGATTTCACCAACACAAAACATAAAGGGAATGGACGATACAAAGCCAAGGACGCTGGCATAAAGCACAGGTTTTTTGCGCGATTTGAACACCACATCCGACAAATACCCTGCCAAAGGCTGCCCAAAAAGCATGCCAAAGGCCGCGCACGAGATAAGAACGCCTGTTTCTTCCTTACTAAACTGCCAGCCTTGGATAAAATACGGCCCCCACCACAACGTGTTCATGGCAAAATAGGTACCGCTAGCGCACATGATCCATAACATGGGCGGATAAAAGGCAGGCGTGTTGAAAATCTGCTTTGCACCGCGCAGGATGAATAAAATACTTTCGCGTACAGAAACAGAAGGCTTGCGTGTGGCCTTTTGTGCAAGGTCTTCCGGCTTATCCCTTACAACAAACCATGTAGCAAGTGCGCAAACAAAGGTGATGCCGCTAAAAAGCACAATAGGCATGCGCCATCCGTACAGATTGCTAAGCAACACTAAAGGCGGTGCAGCAAGTACCCCGCCAAGCCCCCCACAAGCCAGCAATAAACTGCTGGCCCGTCCGTATTGGCCTGCAGGAAACCAAGCTGCCAAAAGAGCCAAACACGGCACAGAAAACGCCACCATCATTCCCATAACAAAACGCGATGCCACAATGGAAGAAAAGGTAGGTGAATAGGCAAACCATAAGCCGCAGGCCGTAGTACCAAGCAAAAGCACGGTGATGGTTTTGCGCGGTCCAAACATATCACTAATCATACCGGAAGGCATTTGCATAAGCCCATAAGCTGTAAGGGTTGTCATGCTAAGCAGGCTAAGGCTTGTGGGGGTCAATGCAAACTCCTGCATCAAATCCACAGCCAGCACCGCAGGCGATACGCGGTGAAAAAAGCTTAGCAAATAGCAGACACAGGCAATGCCAAAAATAAAGAACGCACGGTGAGCTGTGGTTTTCATTACATGTCCTTTTTCGATTGCAAAAGCTCATCAAAATAGGCAATAGTTCGCGTAAGTCCCTCATGTAAACTTGTCCTTGGTTGCCAATCAAGTGTTGTTGCTAAGGTGATGTCAGGTTTACGCTGGCGAGGGTCATTTTGCGGCAGGGGCAACATGGTTAAGGTTGAACGGCTTGCTGTGAGGTTTATGATGGTTTCTGCCAGTTCAAGCATGGAATATTCTGTTGGATTGCCCATGTTCATGGGGCCTGTAAACGCTTTTGGTGTGTCCATAAACAGCAACAAAAGCTCCATGAAATCATCAACATAACAAAAAGAACGGGTTTGCTGACCGTCGCCGTATATGGTGATGGGTTTGTTTTGCAAGGCCTGCACGATAAAATTAGAAACAACGCGCCCATCGTTTACATGCATGCGCGGCCCATAGGTGTTGAACAAGCGTCCAACCTTTATGCTTACATCGTGCTGTTCTTTATAGGCAAAAAACAAGGATTCGGCGCAACGTTTGCCTTCGTCATAGCATGAGCGCGGCCCGATGGGGTTTACATGTCCCCAGTAGCCTTCGCTTTGTGGGTGTTCTTTTGGGTCTCCGTACACTTCAGAGGTGGAAGCCTGAAAAATTGTTGCTTTTACGCGCTTGGCAAGGCCCAGCATGTTGATGGCACCGTGCACAGATGTTTTTATGGTTTGCACAGGGTCATGCTGGTAATGTATGGGGGAGGCAGGACAGGCTAAGTTATAGATTTCGTCTACTTCCACATATAAAGGAAAGGTTACGTCATGACGCATAAGCTCAAAAGAGGGGTGCGACAACAAATGCGCCACGTTGGCCCGTGTGCCTGTAAAAAAATTGTCAATACAAAGGACGTCGTGCCCTTTTTGCAACAGGCGCTCGCACAGGTGAGAGCCTAAAAAACCTGCACCGCCGGTAACTAAACAGCGTTTTTGTAAATGCATGTGGTCTCCTTGACGCCTTATGCCGTTTTTAGTGTAGGCTACATAGGTGGCTGAAAAAGGGCAATATGCTTTGTCGGGCTCCTTTTTTGCTACGGTCATTTATGTCCAATAAACTCCGCTTCGCAAAAAAGTTTCGCCCTCCTCGCCTCTTACCCTTTTTGAGCCACCTACACATTGATATGCAAAAAGAGGTACTGCCACGCGCCCCCAAGGGCAGGCGCGGCACCTATCCGAAGGGCTCCGCGAAGCGGGGTAGC
>CAYJIX010000043.1:0-20405 GCA_964370375.1 uncultured Desulfovibrionaceae bacterium
CAGAGAGCAGAGATTGCGAGGAACGAGCAATTACGCAAATCGAGAGCAGAGATAGTCGACACTTGCGATAGCTTGTGTCGCATAGGACATGCGACCAAGCGTCATGTGTATAGTTCAAAAAGGGTTGGATGGTGGGAAGGAGATGTTTTACAGGGCGGCATAGGACGCTTTGGTCCATGTCGTTTCTGTAAAACGCCTTCTGACACCCCACCTAGCCGAAGGGCCCAGCAAAGCTGGGTAGCCGTTACACGAGGAACGAGTGTTACGGATATAGAGAGCAGAGCGACAGCTCTTTTGGAACAGCCTGTTAGGGTTGTGTGTGCAAAAAGCTTGTATCTGATGTTGCGTTCATCACAGCTGAAAACACATGGGGGAATGCTTTAAAAAAGTTGTGCGCCACAAGCCGCCAACGGTACGAAGGCGCTTGTGTTCCCGGACAGTACGAGAAAACAAGATCAGTACCATTGTCGGTATTGTTCCTTGAAATGGGCGTTACTTCAACAAGTTCAAGGGGCGTAAACGGGCAGTCAACGCAGACAGAATCAATTTGCGGTTCAATCTCAAGGACAAAACGTTCCACATTTTCTGTGGCACCTTGAAGTGTCGCTTCAATG
This sequence comes from uncultured Desulfovibrionaceae bacterium, assembly GCA_964370375.1. GTDB lineage: Bacteria > Desulfobacterota > Desulfovibrionia > Desulfovibrionales > Desulfovibrionaceae > CAYJIX01. The sequence goes on from CAYJIX010000043.1 coordinate 615, forward strand.
CTCATGCACATGTTTGATTCTAGCCTGCCTGATACGCTTTCAAGCGTGAAAGAATTAAGGGTATCTTGCGGCACCGGTGCCCCTTTTTTACCGCACCCTTGCAGTGTAAAAAGGCACAATATCAAGGCGAATAGAAGGCTATTTTTCATGATGTCCCCACAATTGTTTCCATTTTGTTAGGCAATGTAAGGCGTCCAAAGGCGTTAGGGTGTTGGGATCAAGGCTTTGCAATTCGACAAGTAACGGATGCGACGCCAATGGCTGCGGTGGCTCAGGTTTTGGCTCAGGCTCTGTTTTGGGCTTGGATTTAGGAGTAAATCCAGGCAAAAGCGACGGGGTAACACGTTGCACCTTGCCTTTTTCAAAGCCTTGCAACAGCTCTCGTGCCCGTTGCACCACAGGCTGCGGCACTCCGGCAAGGCGGGCCACTTCAACCCCATAACTGCGATCAGCAGGCCCGGGCACAAGGCGGCGCAAAAACACAATATCGTTGTTCCATTCTTGAATGGCAACATTCATGGTATGCACGCCGGCAAGTTCGCCTTCAAGCACAGTCAATTCGTGATAATGGGTGGCAAAAAGGGTGCGGATGGTGCCCTTGGCGCGGCGTATCAATTCTTCCACAACAGCCCAAGCAAGGGCAAGCCCGTCAAACGTGCTGGTACCGCGCCCGATTTCGTCCAAAATAACCAAGCTTTTGTGGGTTGCTTGGCGTAAAATTCTGGCTGTTTCCATCATTTCCACCATAAAGGTGCTTTGGCCTTGGGCCAGATTGTCTGACGCGCCCACACGGGAAAAAATACGGTCACAAACGCCCAAGGTGGCGCTTTTGGCAGGAACAAAGGAACCCATTTGTGCCAACAAGCTGATGATGGCACTTTGGCGTAAAATGGTTGATTTTCCTGCCATGTTTGGACCTGTTATGAGTAAAAGACGTTTTTTCTCGTTCATATACAGGTCATTGGCCACAAAAGAAGCCGCACCTATGGCCTGTTCAACCACAGGGTGCCGTCCTTCAACAATGGCAAGCATGGGTTCATCCACAAGGGTAGGGCGACACCATTTGTGACGGATGGCTGTTTCGGCAAGTGCCTGCCAAAAATCAAGGTGTCCTATGGCATGGGCCATGAATAAAAGCCGCGGCCTTGCCTCTGCCACAAGCTCGCGTAAGTTTACAAACAGTTTAAACTCAAGGCTTTTACGCTGATCTGAAGCGGCAAGCAGTTTTTCTTCAAGCTCTTTTAACCTTGCCGTGACAAAACGTTCGGCATTGGCCAGGCTTTGGCGGCGTATAAAATTGTCCGGCAGCTTGGCTGCCAAGGCGTTTGACACCTCAAAATAATAACCAAATACGCGATTATACCCAAGTTTTAGTTTTTGAATGCCTGTGGCTTCTTGTTCTTCTTCAAGTAATTCTTTAAGTTTTTCTTCGCCATGTTCCACAAGTTCAAGCAAGGCGTCAAGCTCGTCATTATAGCCTGCTTTAAAAAGGCCCCCATCGGTTATTTGGGGTGGAGGGCTGTCTGCCAAGGCGTTTTCAAGCAATTGGTACAGATCTGACACATTGTCCCATTGCCTCATGAGCGTGCCCATGGCCGGGGGTAGGTGCTCAAAGTCTATTTCTTCAGCTGTGGCATAGAAATGTTTTTGCGCTTTTGTAAAGGCTTGTGCCACGCTAGGCAGGGCGGCAAGGCTTTGCCTAAGTGCCAAAAAATCGCGCGGTGTGGTGCGATTAAGGTTTATGCGGGTGGATAAACGCTCCAGATCATACACAGCAGCAAGGCCTGTGCGTACATTTTTTAGCACGTCTTCATGGGCCACAAACCATTCAACAGTATCATGAGTAGCTGAAATGATTGCAATATCGCGCAAGGGCGTTTGCAGTCGCTCCTCAAGCAAACGGCTGCCCATGGGCGTTAAAACACCCTCAAAAACGCTGCGCAAGGTCCCTTTGCCTTTGCGCCCGTCAAGCGTTCGGAATAGCTCAAGGTTTTTTTGTGTGACCTCATCAATGATCAAATGCTTGCTCATGTCCAAAGGGCTGAACGGCACCAAATGGGTTACGTCCTGCATTTGGGTGTGCTCCATATAGGCAAGCAAAGCGCCACAGGCGCGTAAAAGTTCCGGTTTTCCGTCAAGGCCCACAGTGGCCAGCTCTGCCACTTTTTGCGCGCGCAACATCCGCTCTGTTGCACGTTTTAGGTCAAAGTGCGTCCTTTCAGATAAAGACACAATGTGCATGGTGCCTTGCTTTAAAAGGGATGGCACTGTGCAAGTATCTGCTATGAGCAGTTCCTTGGGAGCCATTTTTAGGGTCCACTGCCATAAATCTTGGATTTTTTTTACCTGTATCCCTGACCATGTGCCTGTGGAAACATCAGCCCAAGCAATACCGCCACGGCTTTTACCTTCATCCCAATAAAGGGCAGCAAGGTAATTGTGTTCTGTTGCATCAAGGCACGCGTCATCAAGGGTGGTACCTGCTGTCAAGACGCGCACAACTTCACGCTTTACAATGCCTTTGGCTTTTGGGTCGCCTATTTGCTCACAAATGGCAACTTTGTGCCCATGATTGACCAATTGGTGGGCATAACTGCTAGCAGCATGCCAAGGCACACCGCACATGGGGATGGGGTCTTCTGCTTTGGGATTGCGCGAGGTTAAGGCTATTTGCAGGATTTTGGCCGCAACAACGGCGTCGTCAAAAAAAAGCTCATAAAAATCGCCCATGCGGTAGAACAGTAGCGCATCTTGGTGTTTTTCCTTGATGCTCAAATACTGTTCAAACATGGGCGTTATGTGTTGCGGGTTTTGTGTCATAACAGCGCTTTTGGCACCTAAACTGTCAACAGCTGTACTTTGGAACAGTTTGGTAAGAGTTTACAGGATACAAAACATAGTTGCCATAGGGGCTATGCTTCAAAAACAACAAATAATCCCGTAAAAGGCATGCGCATACTTTGTAACGCATGCAAAAGCTAGGCTACGCTTGTGCGCTAGATTCTGCCAAAAGGACGCGTTTTTCAGCGTCTTGAACACGTTTTTCAGCGTCTTGCACTTGCTTTTCTGCGTTTTTAACTTGTTCGGCGGCTTCTTTGGCGGCAGTTTGCGCTTCTTGAAGTTTTGCTTGTGTAGCTGCCAAGGCTTCCTTTACGGATTCTATTTGCTTGCAGGCTTTATTAAAGTCTTTTTCAAAACCGCGGGCGCGCATGTTGGCAAAAGAAAGCTTGGTACCAATGCGAACACGATCCCAAATGAGCATGGCCATGGTGGCAAGAGCACCAAGGACAAAACATACCAAAAGCAAGGTGTACAATGGCAAGGGGGCTGACGTCATGACCGGAATGAACATAAGGTCAAGGTTCAACGGTGTAACCTGTGAAAAGACTGTTTGATTTTGCACAAAAAACAGCATGACAAAAAAGAACAGCAACACAAATAGCAACACTTTGAGATAACGCATACAACGCTCCTTATAAACTTTTTCCAAGTGCCAACAGGGCAAACAAGGGTTTGAGTTTGTGGTATGTGGCTGTTAGGTGCTCCGGAATAACGTGTATGTCTTCCATAACAGCCATGAACGACGTGTCCCCATTCCAGCGAGGTACTATATGCACGTGCAAATGATCGCGGATCCCTGCTCCTGCTGCCTCGCCCAAATTTATGCCCACGTTGTAGCCTTGTGGGTGCATAACCTCATGCAACACCTTACGGCACAAAGCCAAACAGTGCATTGTTTCCAAAGATTCTGCATCGGTTAAGTCGTCAAAGTCAACAACATGCCTATAAGGCGATACCATCAAATGCCCGCCATTATAGGGGTATTTGTTCATGATAACAAAAACATCTTGACCACGGTGTAAGATGAGCCTTTCTTCATCCTCGTTGGACGAATCAGGCACGCAAAGTACACAGCCTGCAGGTTTCGGACGTAAAATGTACGACATCCGCCAAGGTGCCCATAACACTTGCATAGGTTCAATCCTTTTGTATCACCTGTTTTTTTATACACAGCCTTGAGGCAGGGGGCAAGTGTTTTCCCTCATGGAACACAGATTGTTTGCGCGTTTTGTTGAGCTATGTGTTTTGGCAAGGTTTTTTTACCCACGTAGCCTTTTGGATAAGGGCAAAAAACGGCTTTTGCAAACAAGGTTGTTTTGCCTTTAACAGTCTAAAGATTGTTACTGGTGACGGATGCGTGTGCGGTGCTTGCTGTGAAATTTTACACATAAGCGTGTATAAACATGTTTGCATTGATGAGCACACCACCCTAAAAAGCATGGCAAATCTACAAGAGGCGTTGTTTTACAAAGAATCTTTAAAAAAGTACTAGTATGCACGGTGTACAAAAATAAATGAGATTTTTTTCACAAAGTCGTTGACAACGGCAAAAATTATTCATACGTTAGACCCAGCTTGAATTTGATACTTTTTTACCACAAGGATGAAAACAATGGCACGATTTACATTACCAAGGGATTTGTATCACGGAGAAGGTTCGCTAGCCATGCTCAAGACATTGAAGGGAGAGCACGCAATCGTTGTAGTTGGCGGCGGATCCATGAAACGTTTTGGCTTTTTGGATAAAGTAGAGGCCTATTTGAAGGAAGCCGGGATGAAGGTCACCATCTTTGAAGGGGTGGAGCCTGATCCTTCTGTAGAGACCGTGTTGCGTGGAGCAGAGGTTATGCGTTCTGTGCAGCCGGACTGGATTGTGTCCATTGGCGGTGGCTCGCCCATTGATGCTGCCAAGGCCATGTGGGCGTTTTACGAGTATCCGGATACCACATTTGAATCCTTGTGTATCCCCTTTAATTTCCCAACACTTCGACAAAAAGCGCAGTTCTGCGCCATCCCCTCCACATCGGGCACAGCAACAGAAGTGACCGCTTTTTCTGTAATTACGGATTATCAAAAGGGCATCAAGTACCCGCTGGCTGATTTTAACATTACCCCTGATGTTGCCATTGTTGATCCTTCCCTTGCTGAAACGATGCCGCCTAAGCTTACAGCGCATACCGGTATGGATGCAATGACTCATGCGGTAGAGGCGTACGTTTCTACCCTGCATTGTGACTATACCGACCCATTGGCGCTTCACGCTATTGCGATGGTGAGTGAATACCTTGAGGCCTCTTTCAGCGGTGACAAACACGCGCGCGAGCGTATGCACAACGCACAGTGTCTTGCCGGCATGGCGTTTTCTAACGCGCTGCTTGGTATTGTGCATTCCATGGCACATAAGACAGGCGCAGCGTTTAGCGGCGGTCATATTACCCACGGCTGCGCCAACGCAATGTATCTGCCCAAGGTCATCGCCTATAATGCAAAAGAGCCCGCTGCTGCCGAGCGTTACATTGCCATTGCAAAGCATCTTGGCCTTGAGCCAACAGTTGACGCGCTCATTGCGCATATTCGTGACCTTAATGCCAAGCTTGACATCCCAACCTGTATCAAAAACTATGAGGGAGGCATCATTGACGAGGCAGAGTTTTTAGAAAAGCTACCGCAAGTGGCTGAAAACGCAGTGGGTGACGCCTGCACAGGCTCTAACCCCCGCGCCATTACCCCCGTGCAGATGGAAGCACTGCTCAAAGCCTGCTATTATGACACAAAAGTAGATTTCTAATAAAAGCACACAAAAAAAGCGGCGCAGCCCATGGTATTGGGTTGCGCCGCTTTTTTTTTACGCGAAAAAAAACGCCATAAGGACTTATCGTAGCAAAAATCTTACACGAGTAATTCTACGCGTAGGGTTTTGATTTTTTCTTTTTTCCAAGTAACGGTGCAATGGTTCCTTTTTGCATCAAAAAAACAGAAATTTTCCAGATTTTTTTGCGCAACGAAACCTATTACAAGGTATCAAACCTTGGTGGGTTTGCTCGTAAATACGTGACGGCGTTTTCAAAAAGGATGGTGCCGGGGATTTGTTTTTCGTTCCTTGTCCAATTTGGATGATTGGTGGGATGATTGAACGCTTCAGGATGCGGCATAAGCCCAAGCACGCGCCCTGAAGGATCTGTTATGCCTGCAATACCAAGGGGTGAACCGTTGGGATTTAATGGATATTCTTCAGTGGGCTGCCCTGTTTGGGGATCTGCATAATAAAAGGGCACCAAATGCTCATCCACAAGGCGTTGCAAGGTGGCCGCATCCTTTGCTACCACGCGCCCTTCGCCGTGCCGAACCGGCATGTGCAAAAGCCCATGGCCGCTTAGCTCTAAACCTTTTGTAAAAACACAAGGGCTTTGTTTATCAACAAACAATGAAACCCAGCGCACCTCGTACCTAGCTGAACTGTTGTGGGCAAGCGATACTTGCCGTTCAAACAAGTTGCCGTCTAGGGCAGGCAAAACTCCAAGTTTTGCAAGGAGCTGAAAGCCATTACATATGCCTAAAATAAGTCCACCGCCTTGAATGAAGCGGCGCAATTGATCAAGCAAAGGACGCCCATTGGCATCTGCCAAATGAAGCCATCTTTGGGCTGCTGCTTGGGCTGCTCCCAAATCGTCTCCGTCCAAAAATCCTCCCGGAAAAAGGAGAAATTGATAATCTTCAAGCCGTACCGCATCGGTGGTGCAATCGGCAAAATGGACAATATCCGCCCTATCTGCTCCTGCAAGGCGGGCAGCGTGCGCGGTTTCTTGGTGGCAATTGGTCCCGTATCCTGTAATAATTAGCGCGTTGACAGTGCTCATGGCAGCCTCATGTTGAAAAAAGGTGAAAAACGTAGGCTTTTACATACACCTTACGTTGCGTAGGGCGTATATGTTTCTGGACTTTGTATTCATAGCAGGGTATATAAACGGACAACGCATTGTAGTCAATGACTGGTCATTTATCAATAATGATGTATAGTGACTTTTGGCAAGGGTCAATAGTACGCAAAAAGGGCGCATGAAAAGGGCCTAAGAGCCTGTTGAAAAAATCTATTTTTAAAAAAACTAGTAAAACCTTCAGCATATCGTTTTTTTTACAGGCTGTTCAAAAAGTGTAAGACGCAAGGAAAATTATCTTTTTTGAGGAAACATAGGACTCTTATGGTCCATGCGACGATAAAAAAGTAATCTGACGACGCAGATTGCATTTTTTCAACAGCCTGCTAAGGCAGGCCACAGGCGCCTGTTGGCAATGACAATAATTAGGCAAAGCCCTCTTTTTCGTGCTATTTTGTACTTTGACTACATCGAAAAGGTTTGTTACCAAAACGCATCTTGAACAGGCTGTTGAAAAAAAACAATCTTCTTTGTAATTTTATTGAAGTTGGCGATTTTTTGAACAGCCTGTAAAACATGGTATAATAGGGATGTTATCAATTTTTTTTAACGGGCTTTTTAAACAGGCCGTTGATCGCATCTTGAGCACAATTGGTATTGGAAGCCTCTGCTAGGTATAACGACTTTAGATCCACTCTTTTTTGAGGACAGTATGAAAACAAAATTTCTTTTCATCACAGGCGGCGTGTTGTCATCATTGGGTAAAGGGCTTTCGGCAGCCTCTTTAGGGGCTTTGCTCAAAGCGCGGGGCCTTTCGGTAACGATTCAAAAATTAGATCCGTATATCAACGTGGATCCCGGCACCATGAGCCCGTTTCAGCATGGCGAAGTCTATGTTACGGACGACGGCGCCGAAACAGATTTGGACTTGGGGCATTACGAGCGTTATCTTAACGTGGCGTTGTCGCAAAAAAACTGCACAACCTCAGGGGCCATCTATCATAAAGTCATCACCAAGGAACGCCGTGGCGATTACCTTGGCGGTACCGTACAGGTGATTCCGCACATTACCGATGAAATCAAAAACGTGGTACTAAGCCTTGCCGAAGGCACAAAAGAAGCACCTGCACCTGATGTGGCCATTGTTGAAATTGGCGGCACTGTTGGCGATATTGAAGGCTTGCCCTTTCTTGAGGCCATCCGTCAATTGCGTTCAGAACTTGGCAGGGACAATTGCTTGTATATCCACCTAACCCTTGTGCCGTATATGCGAGCAGCAGGGGAGCATAAAACAAAACCCACCCAGCACAGCGTGAAGGAATTGCGCTCTATCGGTATTCAGCCGGACATTATTTTGTGCCGCTGTGAAAAAGCTGTCCCCGGGGATTTGAAAGCAAAAATCGCGCTCTTTTGCAATGTAGACAAAGACGCTGTGTTTTCTGCCGTGGATGTGGAAAATATTTACGAGCTTCCACTCAAACTGTACGAAGAAGGACTAGATCAAAAAGTCGCCATCATGTTACGCCTGCCTGCTCGCAATGCCAAGCTTGAACCATGGGAACAGCTTGTGCAAACAGCCAAATCCCCCAAAGGGGAAGTGACCATTGCGCTTGTGGGTAAGTACCTAGAATTAAAAGAAGCCTATAAAAGCCTTTACGAAGCTTTAACCCATGGCGGCATTGCCAACAACGTGCAAGTAACCTTGCGCAATGTCAATTCTGAGGAAGTTACCGAAAAAAATGTAGGCACGTTGTTTAAAGGCGTGCATGGAATTTTGGTTCCCGGCGGCTTTGGTTACCGCGGCGTTGAAGGCAAAATCACAGCCATCCGTCATGCTAGGGAAAACAATATTCCCTTTTTTGGCATTTGCCTTGGCATGCAATGCGCTGTTATTGAATTTGCACGCAACGTGGCAAACCTTCCTAAGGCAACATCTGAGGAATTTAACAGCCTGGCTGAAGATAAAGTCATCTACCTTATGACAGAATGGTTTGATTTTCGCAAAAATGCCACAGAAAAACGCGACAGCGGGAGCGATCTTGGCGGAACCATGCGCCTTGGCGCGTATCCGTGTGTTGTTGAAAAAGGCAGCAAAGCGCATGACGCCTATCAATGCGAGCAAGTGGCAGAACGTCACAGGCATCGTTATGAATTTAACAACGCCTACAAAGCAGGGCTTGCCGAAAAAGGCATGGTCTTTTCCGGCCAATCGCCCGATGGCAACCTTGTGGAAATCATTGAATTGCCAAGTCATCCCTGGTTTTTAGGTTGCCAATTCCATCCGGAATTTAAATCAACGCCCATGAAGCCGCATCCTTTATTTAGGGATTTTGTCAAGGCTTCCTGCTCGTTTAGGGGGACAAAGTGACAAACGCCCTTTATGCCAAGCTGTGCTCTGGGCATTTTGTGCTGGCAGGGCCTTGCGCTTTGGAATCCTTTGAACTTGCCCTTGAAACAGCTTCAGAGGTTGCAAGCGCGGCAAAAAAGGCAGGGCTTGTTGCTGTTTTTAAAAGCTCGTGGGACAAGGCCAACCGCACGTCAGGGCAGGGGTTTCGCGGCCCTGGCCTTGCCAAAGGCCTTGATTGGCTTGGTAGGATTAAAGAAGAAACAGGGCTCCCCATTGTCACCGATATTCATCTGCCGGAACACGCTGCACCTGTAGCGGAAGTGGCTGATATTTTACAAATTCCGGCTTTTTTGTGCCGCCAAACCGATATATTGCTGGCAGCAGCTGCCACAGGGCGCATTGTCAATGTGAAAAAAGGCCAATTTGTGGCCCCATGGGACATGGCCCAAGTTCATGCCAAGCTGCACGCCTCAGGCAATCACAACATCATGCTGACTGAGCGCGGCTCAAGCTTTGGCTATAACAATTTAGTGGTGGATTTTCGCTCTATTCCTGCCATGCAAGCCTTGCAAGTGCCTGTGGTTTTTGACGCCACCCATTCTGTGCAAATGCCAGGGGCAAAGGGCAACGCCTCAGGCGGTGACAGGCGTTACGTGCCAACCTTGGCAAGGGCAGCTGTGGCAGCTGGCGTTGACGGGGTCTTTCTTGAATGTCACCCCGATCCCGATAAAGCCCTTTGTGACGGGCCAAACAGTTGGCCCCTTGATAAGCTAGCTGAATTGTTATCAGAACTTACACAATTATGGAGCGTGCCGTATGGAACTGCCTGTTCTTAATCCTGAACTTGAAGTCTTGGCAAAACCCATCCGCTTGTTGGTATTGGATGTGGACGGTGTCATGACAGACGGCGGCTTGTATTATGATTCCACAGGGCTTGTTATAAAACGCTTTGCCGTGCTTGACGGCATTGGGATTAAACTTGCACAATCTGTGGGGATTCAAGTTGCCATTATCTCCGGCATGAAAAGCGCAGCTGTTGAAAAGCGCGTAGAGCTTCTTGGTATTACCGAATATCATGGCGGTTTTGACAATAAAGTAACGGTGCTTGACACCATCCGCAAGCGTCATAACCTTGAATGGCACGAAATAGCCTACCTTGGCGATGATTGGGTTGACCTTGCGCCCATGCTGCGTGTGGGGCTGCCTGCTGCTGTGGCCAATGCCATGCCTGATGTGAAGGACGTTGCCCGTTATGTAACAGTAACGCCCGGCGGTCACGGGGCTGTTCGTGAACTTATTGACCTTTTATTGCTGGCTCAAGGGCGGCGCGATGCCCTTTTACACGCTTGGAAACATTTGGAATGAAACAATATCTTGTTGCAACCATAGCTTTTTTGCTGTGCTCTTCTTCTGCTTATGCAAGCGAAGCAAAACCTGACACACCTGCCGCAAACCTTGTTCAACAAGCGCAGGAATTGACAGGTACAAACCTTATGAACAATGCCTTGGGGCTTGCTCTTCAGGGAATCAGCCTTTTTCAAGGGAGCGATGGCAACGAATTATGGCGGCTCAAGGCCTCGTGGGCGCATATGTCGCAAGAAGGCGACGAAATCACTGTGGATGAACCTGTGATGCGCTACCTTTTGGGCGATCCCGGGTCTGAGGATTTTTTGGATGTGACCTCTGAAAAGGGGCGCGTGACCGATGAACAGCGGCATTTGGCCCTTTGGGGTGATGTGACGCTGACACGCTATGATGAAAAAGTGACAGCTAAGCGCATGGAGTACGACAGCGTGACACGGCAGATGGTCTTTCCTGACGGGGCTTTTTTTGCAAACCCCAAGGCCACGGGCAGGGCAAGCCTTTTCACATGGGATTTGGCCACAAACACCATGACAGGTTCAAACGGTGTAGAGATTGTGTTGTTACAAGAATCAGACAGCGCAGCAAAGCCTGAGCAAAAAAGTTCAACAACACAAAACGTTACAACAGAGAAAAAACAATAATTACTGCAATACGATATCCCATGGTACAGGTTTATTGAATCATAAAAAAGCGTACCAAGGGCACCTGACAAAACTTTAGCCTACAAGGTTTTATGATATGAGACATTTTTTTCGACATGTTCCGCTAACAGTAGCTTGTGTGTTCTATGTTTGTGCGCAATCTTTGGCAGCGCCAAGCCAGATCACGCCGCAAGATGGAGAAACGCGAATTGTGGCCGATAAAATGGTGTATCAGTCAGACAAACAGCAAGTCACCTTTGAAGAAAACGTGCATGTAACAAGGCCGGATTTTGAATTGTGGGCAAACACCTTGACCGTGTACATGAAGCCTGCTCCTAAAACTGAACAAACAGACAGTGTTCCAACAGGTTTAGCCACAGGTGATGTGGATAGGCTTGTTGCGCAAGGTGCCGTGCGCATGGTTAGCGACAACAATGAAGGGAGCGGCAATAAAGCCACGTATGTGGTTGACAGTGGTGTTTTAACCTTAGAAGGCAACCCCAAGGTTACCGACGGAGAAAATTCCATCACCGGTGAAACCATCAAATATTATACCAAGGAAAACCGTAGCGAAGTTTTGAGCGGCGCAAAAAAACGGGTGGAGGCTGTGTTCACCACAAAACCTGAACAGGGGAGGCGGTGATGTCGTTACTTGCGGGCATTGATCTGCGCAAAAAGTATGGTCACCGTGAGGTGGTAAAAGGCGTATCCCCACAGGTTGAACAGGGCGAAATTGTAGGTCTGCTTGGTCCTAATGGTGCTGGAAAAACAACATCATTTTATATGCTTACAGGTATTATAAAGCCTACTTCCGGGCGTGTTTTACTTGACGATCAAAACATCGGCGATTGGCCCCTGCATGAGCGCGCGCGCGTGGGTATTTCATACCTTCCGCAGGAAAGTTCGGTTTTTCGGCGGCTTACCGTGCGTGAAAATTTGCAGATTATTTTGGATTACACAGGGCTATCCAAGCAAGAACAAAAAGAACGCGCCGACCAATTGCTTGAAGATTTCGGCCTGACCCATATTGTCAATTCCCACGCTTCCAATCTTTCAGGCGGTGAGCGGCGCCGCCTTGAAATTGCAAGGGCGCTTATCCGTCACCCAAAATTTGTGCTGCTTGACGAACCTTTTGCCGGCATTGACCCTTTGGCTGTTGGTGACATTCAAGAACTTATCAAAATTTTGCGCAAACGCAACATCGGTATTTTGATTTCTGACCATAACGTTAGGGAAACATTAAATATTTGTGACAGAGCTTACCTTATGTATCAAGGCTCGGTCATCCTTTCAGGCTCACCTGAAGACATTGTGGACAACGAGCAAGCGCGCATTGTCTACCTTGGGGAAAGCTTTTCGTTGTAGGGTGGGCAAGGCTCTTGAGTTGGGGAAGGGCTCTTTTGACAGCTATTTGAAAAAGCTCATTAGAAAAATTTTGAGAAAAAGTTCATAATCTGATGTATGAGTGACAAAACAATATAACGCTCAGATGTAACCTATAAAAACAAGTTCTTTTTGTTGCTCCGATTTTTACACAGAAGAAACATAATAAAAGCCATTAACCTAGCTGGAATTTTTTGCCACAAAAAAGTACGGATACCAGTACCCGTACTTTTTTTAATGCAAAACATAGTTTTGCTGTGGCTGAAGTTTTAACTGTACAATGCCAAGTATAAGGCGCAGCATATACAAGGCTTTTGTACGTGTGGCGTCCTAACGTAGGGGTCTATACCAGCAGAAGGGAGAATCCCACGCGTGGAACTTTTTTAAAAATACATAAAGATGTTTTTTCAGCCATCGACTGTTTAATCATACCAAATCTTGTTCACTTCGCGCTGGCTGTAGCCTTTGTTTTCCATGCACCATTGGAAATAGGATGTCATGTTTAGATTGTTAAATACTTCAGGAGGGCTTCCTCCCATCATGTCAACGGTTTGGTTCACGCAATCTTGTTTGTTGTTTTGAAACCTTTGTTCTTCCGGTGTCATGGGTTTTGGCGGTGTGCAACCAACTGACATGATTAGCGCGCATGCCATGGCACCTGCTGTGATTTTTCCTAACATAAAAACCTCCTTTGAGCGTTTTGCTCATGGAAGGACTTTACGCGTAAACGACACAATCAGCCAAGGGCTTAGAGGGTTAGAGCGATTAGAATCATATAGAAAAAGCCATAATCTAAGCCAAAGGCACTGCTATTTTTAGGCGAAGGACTGCTTTAACAGGAAAAAGCTTTGCGCAACTGCCTATACATAAAAGAATATGAACAGCAGGGCTTTTTTGTGTTTTTCTCTTGGGTACGTTTTTTTGGTTTTTTAATTTTTTGCACGCGCGCGCTTTTTAACTGGTCTGACCATCTTGCCTTTTGTTGGGCCTAGGTTTACAAGTCAAAAGAAGGAGGGGGCTTTGTAGCACATTTGTGTTATAAACAATCAGTCGGTTATAACCATGCAGAAAACGGAAAGCCGCTCATTGTACCAGCGTATGTGTCCGCTGCACCTTAGTTTTGTACCCGTAACCTTTCGAGATGTTTATGGAACTATCTATCAATTTGTGGATATGGCTGGCAGCCATTGCGCCTGTGGTGGTGTTGCTTGTGCTTCTTATCAAATATCAGCTTGGCGTTGCAACTGCGGCTCCTTTTAGCCTTATTATCGCTGTAATTACAAGCTTTTTTGTTTTTGGCGCGCCCGTTGACCTTGTGGCAGGCGAACTTGCCAAAGGCATTTGGAACGGCATTGCCGTCATGGCGGTGGTTATTCCTGCCATCATTATTTTTGAAGTGACCAGCGAAGCCGGAGCCTTTGAGCCGTTTCGGCGCGGCATGCAAAAATTTAGTCCCAACGAATTGCTGCAAATTTTGACCGTTGGCTGGGTGTTTGCCAGCTTTTTACAAGGCGTGACCGGCTTTGGCGTGCCTGTGGCCATTGTGGCACCGCTCCTTGTGGGCATGGGGGTTAAGGCGTTTTGGGCTGTGACCATTCCTCTTTTGGGGCATGCTTGGGCAACAACCTTTGGAACCCTTGCCGTTGCTTGGGAAGCGCTTGTTTTGCAAACAGGTATCAGCGGCGATTTGCTTCTTGATACGGCGCTGTGGGCTGCCATCTTTACTTGGGCCATGGATTTTGTTGCAGGCATTTCTATTTGCTGGTTTTATGCCAGGGGCGAAGGCTTGCGCAAAGGCTTTGTGGCGGTTCTATGTATCAGCCTCTTGCATGGCGGCGGGCAGCTTGTGTTGTCGCAGTTTAACCAAGTTTTGGCAAACTTTGTCATGTCAAGTTTTGGCCTTGTGCTGGCCTATTTTCTTGGTCGGTTCAAAATGTACGCTACCCCCTACAAAGCGCAAGAATCAAAGCTTATGGACAGGTCTTTGTCCTCAGAAGATGAGGAAAAAGAATTGCCACTCACCCTGCATCAAGCCTTTGTGCCCTATTATGCTTTAACAGTTATCACACTTTTTGTCTTGTTGATTCCGCCTGTTAAATCGGCATTGAGCTTTTTGGTTGTGGGCTTTGGCTTTCCAAAAACGTCCACTGCGTATAATTTTGTTAACGAAGCCGTGCCCCTGTACGCGCCGATCAATGTGTTTACGCATGCCGGCGTGTTTTTGCTGTTGGCGTCAGCTATCGGCTTTTTCTTCTTTAAAAGCAAAGGCGTCATCGCCTCGCACGGTGCCGTTAATATCATCAAGCGCACCTTGGACAAGGCCGCGCCGTCAACCATTGCGGTTATTTTGCTCATTTGCATGGCTAGGGTCATGGGCGGATCAGGGCAAATTTTAACCTTAGCTCAAGGTACAGCCGCCGCAACCGGCGAATATTATGCGATCTTTTCTCCATTTATTGGGCTGCTTGGCGCGTTTATGACCTCTAGCGCCATGGCGTCCAATATTTTGTTTGGCAATTTTCAAATGACCATAGCCGAGCTTTTACAGTTTAGCCCGGCGCCGCTCCTTGGCGCGCAGGCAGGCGGTTCGTCCATTGGCAATATTGTGTGCCCGGGCAATGTGCTGCTTGGCACCACCACAGCAGGCATCCTTGGCAGGGAAGGGGAGATCCTTAAACTTGTCATCCCCATCGGCATTGGCGTTTGCTTGTTTAGCGGTCTTATTGTGTATGCATATCAAATGTTTGTATAGGATTGATCATGAAAAAAGTATCAGAAATAACCTTGCTCAACTGCGGTAGCCTGTTATGCCTTGTGGCATTTCCACTCCTTTATGGCGGTGTGCATGCAAAAAATGAAACATTCCTCATGATTGGCATGACTTGCATGACTGTTGCTGCACTTTTACCCGTCTATGCCGCGTACTTGCATAGAAAAAAAGCGTAACAAGCGGATGAATATGTGTGTAGCCAAAGGCTGTAAAAGCATACTTGGCCTTTACAACCTTTGGCTACACAGCATAACACAATGAATGGACACATAAAATACAGCAAATATAAAACTATTATATAGATAACAGGCACGAATACCATCAGTTATAATACGAGCATGGAATGCGAAATTTTGGCAACGTTGTGATGCAAAAGGGCAATGTTTCAAAAAGCACTTAGAATATTTTTGCAACGCTTGCAAAGGTTGCGCGGTGATAAAAAAATAAGTATTCTTTTTTAGCGTTTTTGAAGCGGTATGTGCAGTCAGCGTGCCTTTTACAAAGCGTACGAAAAGGCCTTTTTTAGCATCGACTAACGAGGAACAGCCATGCCAAACATCTTCCTATCCTTGCATCCTTTTTATGAACGTGGCCCCATCATGGGTCGCAAGCAAGCGAACATGGGGTTTATCAACGCGCTTTTTAGAAAGGATCCTTTTGAGCTGTACCACTTTTATGTGGACGAACCGCAAAGCCTTATAAACATCTGGCATGAAGAACCTGACGCCGCCCCCCTTTTACAGCGCGGCGCATTGCACGCCTTTGCACGCACGCACCTTGAAAAAAGACTGCGCGTTGTGCCCTATAGCGTGTGCCATTTTTCTGATCCAATGACAGAATTTGCTGCCATGTGTCGTGTACGCAACGCCATAGCTCCGACACTTTTTCCTGTAACAGCCGTCAATCACACCATAAGTTATAAGGAATATGCCGAAAGCACCCTAGGTCATATCTGGCAAGGCTGCACCGTGCGCGACGGCATTGGCTGCACCTCAAATGCAAGCCGCACCATCATGCAGGCCTGGTACGACCATGCGCGCAATGTCCGTAATATTCCTGATGATTGGCATCAACCTGTCCTTAAAAACATTCCCCTTGGCGTGCCGGAACCAAGCCTTAGCGGCAATGAAGGCCTGCGCGAAAGCTTTCGCCAAAGCCTAAACCTTGACCCCAAAACGCCCCTTATCCTTATTTATGGACGTATCAGTGTTACTGATAAAATGGACGTGCGCCCCTTTATCAATGCCTTGCGCAGGATCCGTTCCGAATATCCCGAGCTGAATTTTTGCCTTGTCATAGCCGGAGCCATGGACGATGACGAGGGTATTAAAGAGCAGCTTGAGCAATTGACAAAGGCTTGGGACATTGATTGCAAGGTTATCGCGCATCCCTCACGCGAAGTAAAAAAGCAACTTTTTGCTGCGGCAGACATTTTTGCTTCACCTGTGGACAATATTCAAGAAACCTTTGGCCTAACCCTTATTGAGGCAGCACAAGCCGGTATTCCTGTCATTGCAAGCGATTGGGATGGCTATAAAGACATTGTGGTGCAAAATACAACAGGCCTGCTTGTGCCAACCTTGGCGCCTACGCATACCCCAAGGCTTGATACCATGGTTGGTGTTTTATACAATAAAATCCACCAGCTTTTCCGCAGCCAACAAACAGCCATCCATGTGCCCAAATTGGCAGAAGCTCTGCATACGCTCATGGCAAACCCAGCCTTGCGTAAACAAATGGGCAAAGAGGCCCAAAAACGGGCAGCCACTCGCTATACCTTTGATGCCGTTGTGGATACATGGATAGACTTTTGGCAAGAATTGGCCGCTGCTCCCATAAGCCAAGAACAAGAAAAACGCATCCGCGCAGCAAAACATCCCTATGCCCTTGATTTTGGCAAAACCTTTGCCGCCT
This sequence comes from uncultured Desulfovibrionaceae bacterium, assembly GCA_964370375.1. Taxonomy (GTDB): domain Bacteria; phylum Desulfobacterota; class Desulfovibrionia; order Desulfovibrionales; family Desulfovibrionaceae; genus CAYJIX01. Next base: position 17,751 of record CAYJIX010000043.1, read on the forward strand.
ATTCCACCCATGAATTGCACAGCCAAAGCCTTTTGCAATGTACAGACTTGGGGCGTGCCTTCCTTGAAAAAAAAGCCCCTTGGAACAATTTTGGCCTTGTCGCTGTTAACATTAATGAACAGCTAATAACTGCCCTTGTTGGATTTGCGCAACAAAGCTGCACACTTGAACAGCTCATGACGCAGGCAGACACGTGGCGTAAAAACGTTTCAGACGAAGCCCTGCTTGCGCATGTGTACTGGCTTGTAAAACAAGACCTTCTTGAATGTGTGGATGGGTGATTTTTACACCTTTTACGATAAAAACACATTGTTTCATATAACTATCGTTTCTTTGAATAGGGTTTTTGTATCCATTGCCCTATACACTCTGCTGTGCTTTTTTGTTCTCTACAGCGTATTCTTGACAAAATAAGGAATTTTGCTATTTTTTTTTAGTTTTTATTACACATTATGTGAACATGTTCTGTTGCTACAAAGGTATGTTTACTATGTAACAGGGTTTTCAAAGGAATTTTTATGAAAAATGTACGGGTATCGCTCAAATTAGGTCTTGGCTTTTCCATTGTTACACTTTTGCTGCTTATTCAAGGCTACATTAGTATTACTGCCATGAATGCATCGCAAAAAAGTGCCGACACGTTGGAATCTCTCTACATTGCCGAACTTGGCATCTACAACCATCTTTCTAGGGATGTTTCTAGCGTTGGCTATAACATGGTGCGTTATTTGGCCTCTTCCAATGAGCAAGATTTTGCTGCCATTGATGCGGTACTTGCCGATGTGCACAAATCTGAACAGGGCTTGAAAGCCCTTTCGCAAATGGCATCCGGTGATTCAAGAATCGCAGATATTAAAGAATTTTTAGGGCAATTTTCCCCTATTCTTTCTAATTATGAAAAGTTTGTGCACGCCATGCACGAAGCTAGAAAAGAATCTGTAATAGCTTGGGATAATGGCAATAAAATGGCTGAACAAGTTGTGAAGGATGTGGATGCCTACCTTGAAGCTGTCATGGACGGCATTGGCATTGCCGGTGAAAGGGGCGAACAAAACAACGTTGATACGCTTACCGACCTTGACGTCAATACCATGGCACTTGTGAGCAAAATTGGCGAATTTCGCATGTACCTTATGGAAGTGTACCAGTCGAAAGATTTTGCACGCGCGCAAAGCCTTATGAAAACATTGCAAGCCGATTTTGGCGTATCTAGGGATTTACAGCGTACCATTCCCTATGCAAATATTCGTGATTTGGCGCAAACAATGAATGCCAGCATGGATGCCTATTTTAACGTGCTTGGTAGCTCCATCAGCTCTTGGGAGTCGGAAAACGGCATCGGCAAACAACGCAGTGCTTTGTACAACGAGCTGCTTTTGATGGTAAAAGACAATGCTGATGAGCTGACAAGAGTTGCAACTCAATTTGCCCATGCAAATATTCTTGAAATAGAAGAAAGCCAAACCTTTTTCCAGTATATTTTAGCAGGCAGCGTTGTTTTTGCCTTTGTCATAAGCCTGCTTCTTACACGGCAAATCACCTCTCCCATCGCGCAATGTGTGGCCTTTGCCAAGGAAGTTGCCGGCGGCAACCTTTCTGCTCCGATGAAGCTAGACCAGCGTGATGAACTTGGACAATTGGCTGAAGCTGTGAAGGCAATTCCTGTAACACTCAATGCCATCATGCGCGAATATGCTGCGCTTGGTGATAAAATTGCCACAGGGTATATTGATGCCAAAGGGGATGCAACGCAGTTTTCCGGTGAATTTAAAAAGCTTATGGAAGGTACGAATAAAATTACCGAAAATTACCTCACCATCATCGAAAACGTGCCTTCAAGTGTTGTGATGCTCAATGCAAACGAAAAAGTTTGCTATCTGAATGCTACAGGGCGCGCAGCTTGTGGTAGTGGCTATGGGGGCAAAACTTGTAAAGAAATCATGGCCCGTGAAGATAGCGGCAGCCCCAGTGACGCCCTTGCAAGGGCCATTCAAACCCGCAAGCCTGCCAGCGGAGAAACCGTAGCGCATCCGCAAGGCAAGACGGTACATGTCAAATATTATGCTGTACCCATGTTGGATGAAAAAGGAAACTTGCTCTCCATCATGCAGCTTATTTTAGATGTGACTGAGGAAAAAATCTTACAAAATACGATTCTTGAAGTGGCTCAAAACGCCACAGAAATTGCCCAGATGGTGTCGTCCACCGCAACACAGCTCAACGCGCAAATCAACCAAGCTGAAGAAGCCACGCAGGTCTCTCTTGCGCAAATGGAGTCCACATCCAACGCCATGGAAGGCATGAACGAAACAGTGGTAGAAGTGGCGCACAATGCAGCCAATGCTTCTAACGTGGCCAACGATGCACGCACCAGAGCGGATAATGGCTCCAAAATTGTGGAACAAGTGGTGGCCAGCATTGCAGGCGTTGACCAGCAAGCCACGCAACTTAAAGAAGACATGCAGCAGCTTGGTGAGCATGCCGATTCCATCAATACCATCATGAATGTGATTTCTGATATTGCCGATCAGACAAACCTTTTGGCTTTGAACGCTGCCATTGAAGCTGCCAGAGCAGGGGAAGCCGGTCGCGGCTTTGCTGTGGTTGCCGATGAAGTGCGTAAACTTGCCGAAAAAACCATGCAAGCCACCGTGG
>CAYJIX010000044.1:0-19985 GCA_964370375.1 uncultured Desulfovibrionaceae bacterium
TGGACGCTCTGCTCTCTATATCCGTACGGCTCATTCTTCGCCTATCTCTGCTCTCGATTTGCGTAATTGCTCGTTCCTCGCAAACGCAAACGGCTTCGCCGCCATTCGGTCGGACGGCTATGCCACTAGCGTGGCACCCGTTGGGCAGGAACGCAAACGGCTTCGCCGCCATTCGGTCGGACGGCTACTCGTCCTTCGGGTAGGTGCCACGCCTGCCCCGAGGTCACGTGGGGGTCCTCACTGCGCTTGTACCAGCAGTGGGCGGTAGCCCGCGCGTGGTGTTCGTCCTCGCAGTGACTTTGTAGCGCGAGAAGCCCTTGCCAATTGCAACAACTACAACCTACTCACCCGTCCTGCATTCAACACAGCAGCCAAGGCCACGCCCACATCGGCAAACACCGCTTCCCACAAGCCGGAAATCCCCACAACGCCAAGGCAGACAAAAACAGCTTTGATCCCAAGGGCCAGAATGATGTTTTGCCAGACAATGCGCCGTGTGCCTTTTGCTATGCGCAAAAGCTCGGGCACGCGGGCAGGGTTATCGTCAAGGATAACCACATCGGCCGTTTCTACAGCGGCCTCCGCGCCAAGCTTGCCCATGGCTATGCCAACACCTGCTGTGGCAAGAACAGGCGCATCGTTGATGCCATCGCCCATGAACAAGGTTTCTCGTGTGGGGGCAAGGTTTTGCAAGGCTGCGGCTTTGTCTTCGGGCAGTAGGCGGCTTTGCACGCTGTCTAAGGACAGATGCTTTGCTATGGCTTGCGCGCCTTCTTCGTGGTCACCTGTAAGCATGGCAAGGGTTGTGATGCCTTGCTTGCGCAAATCGTGAAGGGCTTGAGGGGCTTCTTGACGCAGGGTGTCAGCAGCCGCAATGCAGCCAAGGTACACGTTGTTTTTGGCCACAAAGGCAAGGCTTGCTCCGTCTTGTGCCAGGTCGTTGCAGTCAGATAGGCTTGGCAATCCCACAAGGTTTGGCATGGCTTGCAAAAAATCATGCGTACCCACCACAATGTTGTCTTCATCTGCTTTTGCCACAACGCCTTTGCCGGCAACTTCTTGCACGTCTAGGGTAAAAACAGTGGGGAGTTTTTTATGGTATTCAAGGTGTTCTGCGACAATGGCTCTGGCTAAAGGATGGTTTGAGCGGCTTTCTGCAAGGGCAGCCCATTGTAGCAATTCGTGCTCGTTAACGCCTTCGGCCGTTTGTTTTTGTGTTATGCGAAAGCTTCCGTGGGTCAAGGTGCCTGTTTTGTCAAAGGCTGCCACTTTTACGTATTGCAAGGCGTCAAGAACATAGCCGCCTTTTACAAGGATTCCGCGCTTTGAGGCAGCACCAATGCCGCCAAAATAGCCTAAAGGTATGGAAATTAGAAGCGCACAAGGACAAGAAATAACAAGCAAGACCAAGGCGCGGTACACCCATGTTGCAAAATCCCCCTGCCCAAAAATAGGCGGCATCGTGGCCACAAGCGCAGCCACCACAACAACGGCAGGGGTATAGTATCTGGCAAAAGTGGTGATAAAGCGTTCGGTTGGGGCTTTTCTTGCTATGGCACTTTCCACCATTTCAAGGATTCGCGCAACAGAGCTGTTTGTAAACGTTTCGGTTACTTGGATTACAAGGGCACTGTGTTTGTTGATGCATCCTGCAAGCACCTTTGCGCCGTTTTCAACTGCCACGGGCATGGATTCGCCGGTAAGTGGTGCTGTATCAATTTCAGAAACACCGTCCACCACAATACCGTCAAGGGGGATTTTTTCACCCGGCCGCACCAAAACATGGGCGCCTATGGCAACCTCTTCGGGATTCATGTCCACAGCATCATGCCCTTTGGCATTGCACACATGGGCTATGGAAGGTTTTGTGGCCAATAACGCTTTGATATTGCCTCTGGAAGTGCCTGCGGCCTTTTCTTGAACATATTCCCCAATACAGTAAAACAGCATAACCCCCACGGCCTCTTCAAGGTGCCCGATCAAAATGGCAGCGATAGTTGCGCCGCTCATGAGGGTAAATTCGTTAAAGAAATCCTTTTTTTGCAACGATAACCAGCCTTTTTGTAACACCGAATGACCGCACAGCACATAGGGCAGGGCAAAGCAAAACAGCGTAACAACACGCTGCAAGGTGGCAGAATCTTCAAACGCAGGAAAAAAAGACTCCACCAATAACCCCACAGCCAAAAGCACAGCACAGGTTATCATTGTTTGCAAAGAAGGTTCATGGCTGACTGCATCGTTGACTGTGACAGAAGCCTCTTTGCTGCCTTGCTCAAACAAGGTGACAAACGATCCGCGCTCTATGCTGTCCACAATGCGGTTCAAGGTGTCCAGCGAAGGGGCGTTTTCTGCCTCAAAGCGCAAGGTGTTCGTTTCCATGTTGATGCTGGCAGCTGTTACGGTGTCTTCGCGTAAAAGGGCCTCTTCAATGCGGCTGGCGCACGCACTGCAATGGACATTTTGGATGGTATAACGATGTGTTGTCATGATAGGTCTTTATAAAAGTAGTTGAAAGGTGTGCGAGCAGTTTTTAACGCAATCATACAGTTCCGTCCGCCATGGCATGGATAAAGACAGAATGATCAAGGTCTTGTGCATGTTCGTGAGGCAAGATACATTTTGTATCGCGACGTATTGCCTGTAATTTATCATGGTCTTGTAGGATCTTTTCGTTTTGTGCAAGGCTTTCGTAAACCCAGGATAGCGCCTTGGCAATGGAATCATTGGCAGGCTTTTCAGGCAATTGATAATATGCCCATCGCCCGTTTTTTGTGCACCCTATAAGTTGCGCTTGCCGCAAAAGTGCCAGATGCTTTGAAGCAGTGGACGGGGCAACATCTAAAAGTGCCGTAAGCTGGCACACACAAAGCGGCCCGTGTTGCAACGCCATGAGAATCCGTACTCTATTTTCATCGCCAAGGGCTTTGGCCAAGGTGCAAAAATGGAACATGTATCCCCCGATTTTTCTTATAATTCTATAATTCGTCACATGACGAAATAACATTTTGACAAAGCATTTGTCAAGGGCTTTTGAAGCGTGTATATATATTGATGCCATAAAAAACGTACGCAAATGTAGCAGGCATGACATTTTTTATATAGTAAAATAGTAGCAGAATCTTTCAAAAATAGTATGCAGAACAGCAAATAAAAAACACGGTAGACACGATTATGTATAAGCGCAGACATGCTTTTTTTTGCATGATGGTGGGCTTGCTTATGGCCTCTTTTTTTGTGCCAAGCCTGTCCTATGCTTCCAAGGAAGCACCCCTTGAAGGTACAGACGTTGCCGATACGAACCAGACCACGTTGTCGCACATTGTGCAGTCTGTTTTGGAACGGCAAGAGCAGGCCCTTGCCGGCATTGAAGCTGAGCAAAAAAACTATAGCGAAACGCTTTTTGAAAACATCACGGATCTTGGTTTAACGCGTCAAAGTATTTATAGTAACTTTAACAACTTATATGTTCTTTATAAATCAAACAGGAACGAACCTGCCGAATTGACGCTTATCGCGGAAGAGATCAATAGGTTTATTTTTCAGCTCAACTCTTTGTATGTTCCGCTGTCAAACACACGCTCTCAGATCCAATTGCGATTGCAGCAATTAAAAAACCTTACAGACAGCCTTGAGGGGATGGATGAAGACGCTGTAAAACCTTTACTCAATCGAGCCTTTGCCATCAAAGCGCAGTATACTACTTTTGATACAGCTTTAGGGCGGGCTTTTGATTCTACAGAAAAGCTTTTAGAGCGGCTTACAACAACCTATGATGAGCTTGAAGGCAAGATGCCTGAATTTTGGTTCAGGTATTACGTGTACCAAAAAACAGAATTTTTTTCGCAGCTCAACCTTATTGAGCGGGCAGATTTTTTTAAGCGAGCTTTTAATTTTGCCCAGTTAACCTTTGTACGCGAACTGCCTCCTACTAGCAGCGCGTGGCTTTCGCTTGCTGTAACGATCTTTTTTGGCGCGCTTGCTTTTGTCGTCTTGTTTTTTATTGCGCATAAAGCCATTGAAAAGGTACCTGCAGAAGTGCAAAGCCTGTGGCAGCGGCTGTTACGAAACAGCTTTCCGTGGATTGTGCTTGGCATCATCTTTCAGTACGCTTCGTGGTATGGGGGCAATAGGTATCAGATTATCACGGCCCTTGGCACGTTTATGTTGTGTTTTGGGCAAATCCGCTTGGCTTTTGAACTGTTGTGTTTAAAAAGGGATGTGCCTTGCTCTGAACGGTCGCCCTTTTTCTTTGTACTTAGTCTTTTGTTTGTCAGTTTTATACTTTTAACCTTTGTCAATTCAGGCGTCTTGGTTGATGCGTTTTGGGTTGGCTATCTTGTGTTTTTGTTTTTCCACCTGCGCAAGGCTGCGCCTATCCCCTTTGCTTTTTCTCGCGCGCTCATATGGGGTTTGTATGCGGTCATTGGTATCGGGATTTTTCTAACCTTTACCATGGACCTTGTGCACTTATCTTTTTTCATTATATTGTTGTATGTATGCCTTATGATGGGGCTACATCAGGCTGAGGCGTGTTTGCACGCCACATCCTTGCTCAACGACTATTTGCCAAAACATGGCATGCCCGCGCTCATAACGGGGCTTTTGCTGGCTGTTTCGATTCCCCTTGTTTTGGTCTTGGCCTTGCTTTCGCCCATATCGTGGCTGCTGGCGTACCCGGGGGGGGAATATTTTGTCAAAATTTTTGGCAATTTCGATATAAGTATTGGAGAATTGTCCTTTAACGCCATTCAGGTTTTGGGCATTGCCACAATTTTTTATTTGGTAAAGTCTATCATCTCAGTTTCTTGCGATTACATTGACAATACATGGTCCGGCAATGCCAATTCTGGTCTAGCCTCCTTGGCAACACCGATTAAGACCACGATATTTTTTGGTTTTTGGGGTGTTTTTGGCTTGTATGTGTTAAAAAGCATCGGCTTTAGCCTTACAAGTCTTGCTGTGGTTGCAGGCGGTTTGAGTGTTGGTGTGGGCCTTGGCATGCAGGGTATTGTACAAAACACCTTTAGCGGCTTTTTGTTGATTTTTGGGCAAAACATCCGCGAAGGCGACAGGATAGAATCTGGTCTTATCAAGGGCATTGTGGAAAAAGTCAGCCTTAGGGCCACAAGGGTGCGCACGTTTGATAATGCCATTGTTTTTGTACCCAATTCAGAATTTTTGGCCACATCCTTTATCAACTGGACGCATAATGGCCGCATGGTGCGCAACACCATTTTGGTGGGCGTTGCCTATGATTCGGATTTAGATCTTGTAAAGAAAACTATTCTTGACGTGTTACATGCTGATCCGCGCATTGTAAAACATCCGGAACCTGTGGCACAGTTTATACATTTTGGGGCCAGTTCCTTGGATTTTCAAATCCGTTATTGGATTCCAAACGTGGAAGAACAAGTGGAAATCCGTTCTGATATCCGTTTTGCTATCCATAAAGCCTTTAAAGTGAACGGCATTGAAATACCCTTCCCACAAACTGACGTGCATGTTAAAGCAGGCGTTTTGCAAGCTTTTTCCGAAAAAGCACAGACAGACGCAGCGTATGAAACTTCTAGGAAAGAAGTCCCTCCTTTTGCACAAAAACATGATACATCCAATCAGGATAGATCTAGGAACATAGCTGATAGTGATAATGCTTAGCAGAATACAAGGAACGCTTTGCCCATGAAAAGACCGTATATTGGCGTGATCCAATTGGTGGATGACGAAAAAAAACGCTACTGGATGTCCCCTGGCTATATGAACAGTGTTGAAAAAGCAGGTGGCATTCCCTTAATTCTTCCGCTTACAAAGGATAGGGACGTGCTCATGCAAGTGCTGCACGACCTTGACGGGCTTTTGCTCACAGGTGGGCACGATGTGGACCCACATTTGTATCATGAAGATTTTCATGAAAAAATTGGGCCCCTGTGCCCATTGCGTGATGCCTCAGAAATGATGCTGACCCACGAAGCCGTACAACTGAACATGCCTGTTTTTGGGATTTGCCGTGGTTTGCAGATGCTCAATGTGGTCCTTGGCGGCACGCTCTATCAGGACATTCCAAGCCAAATTTCATCTACAGAAGAACACAGGATGCCAAAGCCCTTTGATACGGTGTCGCATTCTGTAAACATTCTTGAAAACACGCCACTTTATGACATCTTAGGCAGCAAAAACATCGGCGTAAACAGCCACCATCACCAATCTATAAAGGATATAGCCCCAAGCTTACGCCTTGCAGCCGTGGCAGAAGACGGTGTTATTGAAAGCATTTTTATGCCCAATCGGCGTTTTATTCTTGGGGTGCAATGGCATCCTGAGCTCCTTTATGATAAGGATGAGCACAGCAGGGCTTTGTTCAGCGCGTTTGTGAGGGCTTGTTCACAGTCCTAGCAAGATGCTAAAACTTGGCTTTGCGTGTTGATGTGTATATGTTCTATAACAATCTATAAAATACTATACCAAATATAAAAGCACATTGTAATAATGGGAAAAACAATAACAAAACTTGCCATGTAAAAAATAATGTCTATTCTTTATTTGTGCTTAAAAAGACGATTATATAAAGTTCTTATAAAAACACAATATAAAGGATAAAAAATGCATTATACAGGGCAAGTATACAGACACCCCATTGAGGCAAATACTCCATTACTTGAAGTAACAGCAGGTTGTTCACACAACAAATGTTCTTTTTGTACCATGTACAAGGACACGCCTTTTGCCGTGTCGTCCATGGAGCATGTGGAGCAGGACTTACAGGAACTGCAATCAACAGGCTATCCTGTTACGCGTATTTTTTTGGTCAATGGCGAACCTTTTGCGTTATCCGCACGTAAGCTTATTGCCATAGGCGAGCGAATCAATGCGTATTTTCCGAACATAGAAACCATAACTTGTTATGCCTCCATAAAAGGGCTAAAAAGTAAAAGCCTTGAAGATTTACAGACGCTTAGAGCGTTAAAGTATAACGAGCTACATATCGGGCTTGAATCAGCCTATGACCCTGCACTGCAGCAAATGAACAAAGGCTTCACTGCTAAAGAAGCGTACGAAAATATTGAAAAAATCACACGTGCAGGCTTTGATTGGGACGCCATTGTCATGACAGGTGTTGCAGGCAAGGGAAAAGGTAAAGAACATATAGAAGCAACAGCCAAGCTTTTGAACACCTTTCCACCCTACCTTGTATCGCTCATGACAACGTCAGTGACCAGCGGAACGCCGCTTGAAACGATGCGCGATGCAGGTAAGTTTATAGAAAGTACAGAGCTGGAAAAAATTGAGGAAGAAATCTATTTATTACAGCTCCTTCAATTTGATACGGCGTATTTTTTCGGCGCACACAATTATAATTTGATACCTATTAACGGGCCATTGACACAAAAAGATGAAATCATTGACTATCTTAAAAAAGAAAGTGTAAAAATAAATAAAGCTATCCTGAACAGTTCATACCAGCGAAAGGCCATTTAGGAGGCACGTTATGAAAACAATTTTACTAACCGGCGCAACAGACGGAATAGGCCTTGCAACAGCAAGCATGCTGGCACAAAAAGCAGGCGAGCTAAAGCTGCATCTTTTACTTCATGGTAGAAATGCAGCCAAGCTTGAGCAGGTCAAACAGGCTTTGCTAGCACGACACAACAACATAGATGTTCAAGTTTTTACAGCGGATTTGTCTATTGTGCACGAGGTTTATGCCCTTGCAGACACTGTGCTGCAAAACATTCAGCATCTTGATGTGCTCATCAACAATGCAGGCGTCTTTGTTGCTGACAAGGCCTTTTTGATGACAAAAGACGGCCTTGACCTTCGTTTTGCCGTCAATACCGTTGCGCCCTACATTTTAACCAAAAAGTTGTTGCCACTTTTTTCTGCAAACAGCCGAATTGTGAACCTTGCCTCTGCAGCGCAAAGTGCGGTAAACCTTGACGCTTTGGCACACTTTCAACATCTTGACCATGATGCTGCCTATGCTCAAAGCAAGCTTGCCCTTATCATGTGGGGCATGGAAATGGCAAAACATCACCCCCCAGGCCCCATGGTCATTGCTGTGAACCCCAAATCGTTTTTGGGCAGTAAAATGGTGCATGAAGCCTACGGAAGGGCAGGCCATGACCTGAACATAGGTGCTGATATTTTGGTAAGGGCAGCACTGTCGGACGAATTTGCCAACGCAAACGGCACCTATTTTGACAACGATTATGGCCAGTTTGCAAGCCCACACCCCAATGCGTTAAACGAGGCCATGCGCATGGCATTAATGCGCGTTTTGGATAGATTGTAAAAAAGCACGATTGCAAGCCTGCATCATGAATGTACATGGTGTGAAAGTGTGCTCCCGTGTGGATGTGTTGCATAGTCTGCCATTTTTTTGTAAAATAGGCCTTTATTGTTACTCTATTCACAAAGGGCCATGCATGACACAACAATCTAGGCTGACACTTCTGCTCGATGCTTTAGCCAAACGATATGTAACAGCAAAGGATGTTGACCTTTTACAATGCGTTTTTGCAGCCAATCCCACGCAAGAACGTTTGGATGCAACGCTACAAACAAACGACATTGAACATTTGGGCTTATCAAGGGCTCTTTTGCTATCCTATGTTTTGCACGACCACCCGGCACTTGTTTTTCCGCCAAACACAGTACCGCGCCTAAAGGGGCTGGTTAAGTATTTTCATTTTGCCAATATCAAGGTGCTGGCCCATTTTTCTGCCATAGGCAGGGCCTTGAACGAGGCAGATATTCCCCTTGTGCTCATGCGCGGTGCTGCCTTTAAAAGCTTACGCCCAAAGCTATCGCGCCCCATGGGCGATGTGGATATCCTTGTGCACAAAAAGCATATGGAAACATCCGTGCAAGTAAGCGAAGCATTGGGTTATACTGCCTCAAAGCAAGCTCATTCTGTGGACATGTACATGCAGGATACAGCTGCCGTAGACATTCACCATGTATGTTTTGTTACGCAGACAAATACAGACGCTTTTCATGCTAACCTGTTTGCAAGGGCAAAACCGTGTGAACATTTTAGAGTGCGCTTTTTATTGCCGTGCCATGAGGATTTGTTCTTTTTAACGGCAGTAAATATGATAAAGAACATGTTTGAAATCTCGTCTGTCAATACGCTTTTTTATACTTTTGGTGATTGTAAATACCTATTGCAATCAAAGCCTGATTTTGATTGGTCAATTGTGTATGAAAACGCGCAAAATACAGGCACAAGTTTTCAATTGTACCTAGCCATGCAGTTTATGAACCATATTGTGCCAAACATCATCAATCATCCACCATGCACAATGGATAAAAAGATACTTGAAGAAAAAACAAACAAAAGCCTTTTCCTTATAAAATACCTGCAACCTTTACAAGAAGCTTGCCGAAAAATGCTTGTCTTGCAATTAAAAAACAATCCAAAATATTATGGAAAACGTATTATAACATTCCTTTTATGGAAAAAACTGGCGAAATACCCAGCCCTTGTACGTTGGTTTTTGCAAAAAAAGGATGTGTAATGCAGGTTGTTAACCCTTCAGATGAAAAAAAAGCCAGGGCCTTTGCCGCTATCAAAGCCCATATAGAGAAAGCTGCAAAGCCTGCCTTTACACTGTATGCACAGCTGGGATCACAGCGGTTACGCCTTGTCAGCTATGCTGAAGGGTTTCGCTACCATATAGAAACCCAGCTTGCAGCTGTTTTGTGCGATGATACAAACGGCTATGACTCTACGCTTGTTCTTTGGCAAGAAAAAGACATGGAAAAGCTGTTTCGTAGCCTTGTTGGTGTGCACGATGAAAAAACGTACCGTGCCTTGCGTTATTTGCACATGACGCAAAAGAAAAGACCTTTTCAACATGTTTCGTATTGTGATGACAGCATTGCTTATGGTACCCCCTTTATTTTTGCTTCTGCTGCCAGTCAAGTTTGTAATGCCTATGACCCAAAAAATACTACCTATTATTATGGTGTTGAAGACCTTTCTATAGAAGCTTTCATGCATAAAGGCCATGCTTTTGTAAAAACACTGTATGATATTATAAAAAAACCAACAGCAAGCCTTGTTCACGGTGCTGTTATTGGTGTAAACAATACAGGTGTGCTTTTTTGCGGCACAGGACATAGGGGCAAATCAACACTTACAGTTAATGCACTGCTGCATGGATTTGATTATATAGCGGACGACTATCTTCTTTTAGAACAGCACGGCAATGAGCTTTTTTCCTATCCTCTTTATTCCATCATTACTTTGTCAGATCAAAGTTATGACAGAATGAAAGGCAGGCTTAACGTAGCCTATGTATCAAAAAATTCTAGAAAAGATAAAGATGTATATTCCATTTCTGCATATCATCAGCAATTTGCAACAAAATACCCCGTAAAACTATGCATATATCTGCGCTTTACAGACGACATTGAGCCAAGAATTACAATGGGTGATAAAGACATTGCTGTGCGAGAACTTGTTTTTTCTACGCTTCGGCAAGTTGGCGATACGCAAGATGTGCCAAGTATTGCAAAATTGTACGGTTTTGTAGAAAAATTGCCTTTTTATTGCCTGCATTTAACAAAGGATATTGACAAAAACACACAGTTTTTACAGCATTTTTTAGAAAACTTTGCCAAGGAGGAGGGCAAAAGTTGACAAACTGCGTGCGAACGATTTTTGCGATCTGCACAGGGGCTTATGCCTGTTCAGCCTTCTGATTTGCTATGTTTTTCCTCTTTCTTTTTTTCCGTTTTTTACTGTTTTTATGAAAAAGTTTAAAAGTTTTCAATCCGTTTTTACATTTTAACGCTTTGTTTTTACAGCTTTTTTTTGTAGCTAAAAACACATTGTCACGCAAGCTGTGCTATGCAAAAGGCTTTTTATTTGATACTGTATGTTTAAAGCTGTTATGTGCTGATTTTTTTGGCACAGGATAGTGTACCTTCATGGTGTACTTTATTTTACTCGAACAACAACGATATTTTAGGAAGGCTCATGTACGCACTCAACGATGTCAAAATGTTTTACGACATGGCAGATGATCAGGTCATCATCATTGATTCATCCTCTGGTGATTATTATGCTTTAAATATCTTGGCCTCTCTTACCTTTGACTATCTTGCAAAGGGCGCTTCTACTCTTGCAGTGTGCAGTGCGCTACAAAGCCTGTCCGCGGACAGCTCCATGGTTGAGGAAAAGCTCAATGCCTTTATAGCTCAATTGATTGAGCAGGAAATCCTTATTAAAACAGGGGCTTCAACAGATATGGACGTGGCTTTTTCGCCGGATGTTGTGGCGGACGGTTTTGACTTTGATATGGAAAAATTTGACGATTCCCAGGACATTTTGCTGGCAGATCCCATCCACGACGTGGAGGAAGAACAAGGCTGGCCCGTGTTGAAAAAATGACAAAACCTAGCCAACGTATTACAAATTTAGCCAAAGAAGCCTGCTTTGGCTGTGCATCCTGTCACAAGGTCTGCGCGAAAGAGGCCCTTGTCATGCGCGCAGATGCCGAGGGCTTTTTGTACCCCTTTATCGACAGCACCCTTTGTGTGGAATGTGGTGCGTGCGCCTTTGTGTGTCCGTCCCTTAGCGATGGTGCTGACCTGCATGAGCCTTTGGCCTATTATGCCGCTGCCTATAACGACAGGAGCGTTCATGAAAAAAGCTCGTCAGGCGGCGTTTTTGTTGCCCTTGCCAAAGAGGTACTTCTGCAAGGCGGTGTTGTTGTTGGCGCGGCTTTTGAACAAAAAAGCGGTGACGGCCCCCTTTTTACGGCGCACCGTTGCATAGATTCTGAAAAAGAGCTTCACCTTTTACAGGGCTCAAAATATTCGCAAAGCCGTCTTGATACCGTGTTGCAAGGCCTTGTGCGCCTTGCCTATGAAAAACCCATGCTTTTTAGCGGAACCCCTTGTCAGGTAGGGGCTGTAAAGCGGCTTGTGGGAAAGGCGGCAGCGCGGCTTTATTGTGTTGACCTTGTGTGCTATGGGGTTGCAAGTCCCTCATGCTTTGCAAAGTACCTCGCGTCCTTGGGAAGCGTGACGGATTTTTCGTTCAGGGAACGGGTTCAGGATAAAGGCAATAGGTTCATAAGCTATACAATTGACGGTAAAAAAACGGTTCAAGCCCATGGCATGAGCCCGTTTATGCGCGCGTTTTTTGCCAACATGTGCATGCGTCCTTCCTGCCATGTGTGTCCGTATGCAAAAGCTCAGCGCGTGGGCGACATCACCCTTGCCGATTTGCACAACACGCGTCGCCCTGCCACAGGTTTTGAAGGGGGGCAGGGGGCCAGTGCCGTTTCTGTCAATACTGCCATGGGGTTAGAGCTTTGGCAGCGTGTGCAAAATTCTTGCATCTCCCATCCCATGACGAAAGAGGACAGCTCGCAGCCGCGCCTTGAAGCTCCCACCAAGGCTTCTGACAAACGCAACGCCTTCATGGCAGATTTTGCACACCTTAGCTTTTCTGAGCTTGTCCAAAAATACGTACCACCAACAGATGCCAAGCAACGCCTTTTAGCACAGTTGCGAGCCCGCCATGGCAAATAGCGAGCAGGGGAAATAACGGGCATGACAAAGAGCATGGCAGATACCATGACAAATACCATGGAAAACTTTCATGCAGACAACGCACCCCCTGCACAACCTGCTGTGTCTGTTCTTGTAACCTGCTATAATTATGGAGAATTTTTGCAGGAATGTATCGAAAGTGTGCTTTGCCAAACCTTTACCGATTACGAAATCGTGCTTGTGGACAACGCCTCCAGCGACAACACAAAGGACATAGCCGCAAACTATCCGCAGGTGCGCTATATATATGAACCGCGCCTTGGAGTTGGCATTGCGCGAAACACTGCCTTGCGTGCGGCAAAGGGCAGGTTTATTGGATTTTTGGATGCCGATGATGTGTGGCCTGCCGATAGGCTTAGCTTTTTATATCCGCTCACAGTAACGCTGCATGAACAAAAAATCATACCTTACGGCAAGGTACAGAATTACTTTTACGGGGAAGAAGTGCGCAAATCAGCCCTGGCCCATTTGATGCTGGCAAAAAGCAAGGGCGAATTTCATGCAACCTCCTTGGTGCATCAAAGCGTGTATGAAGCCATTGGTTTTTTTGATGAAGAAGTAACCTATGGAGAAGACACAGCCTTTTCCATACGCTTGCAAAAGGCTGGCTTTTGCTTTCAAGACCAAGATGCGATTGTGTTGCACAGACGCCTGCACGGCAGTAATATTTCCATTGTGGAGCGCGAGAGCAGCTTTGCATTACACGAAGGGCGCGAAGAGCGCCTTAAAGCCTACAGAGAACGACATAAAAAACGGTAATTCATGGACATTTCAATCATCATCCCTGCACACAATGCTGCCCTCTACCTAGAAGAATGTTTGCAAAGCTGCATCCTTTCTGCCAGTTATGCAAAGCTTGATGTTGAGCTCATTGTCATTGATGACGGCTCAACAGATGCCACAGCGCAGATTGCAGCACGTATGGCCCCTATTTGTCAAAGCCAACAACAACAAGGCGCGGCAGCTGCCCGCAATGCTGGTATTGCTTTAGCTAAAGGTGACTTTGTTTTTTTTCAAGATGCCGACGACCTTATAAGCAAAGAAGCCCTTTCTATCCTTTATAACGTCCTCATGGGCCAAGATACAGCCCATATGGCTGCGGCCCTTGCCACTGATTTTATATCGCCCAACCTGACCTTTGAGGAACAACAACAATGCAAGGCACGCCAGGCACCTTATGCCGGCACCATGCCGGGCACCATGTTGATACAAAGGCAGGTGTTTGAGCGTGTAGGCGTTTTTGATACATCCCTTGCAACAGGCGAAACCGTGGACTGGCTTGTGCGCGCACAGGACATGGGCGTACACAAAGTGCAGCTTGACGCCGTAACCTTGCTACGTCGCCTTCACCCGCAAAGCACAGGTGCCATGCATAAAAGCCAAGAACGTAAAGATTATTTGGCTATTTTGCGCAAAAGGCATGCGAAAAAAACATGAAACAGGCAGGGGTAAACGAGTGTGACGTGGTGCAAGAAGCCTTAGACCAAAAAACGTTGAATCAAAAAACGTTAGGCCAAGAAGCCTTGACACAAACAACCATGACAGGCTCAAGGTCAGCACAGGCAACCATGGCTGAGGCACCGCCTTTAGTCTCTTTAATAACGCCCACCTATAGGGCTGCACCATACCTATCTGAATACCTTGGCTCTGTATTGGCGCAGGACTATACGGCCTTAGAATTTTTCCTCATCAACGACGGGAGCGATGATGAAAGCTGTGCCATTGTGCAATATTTTGCGCCGCTTTTTAAGGAAAAAGGCATTGTTTTTCAGTATATAGAGCAGGAGCATGGCGGACAGGCGAAGGCGTTTAATCGTGCGTTGCCCTTGGTTACGGGATCCTTGCTCACATGGGCTGATTCCGATGACATTTTGCATCCGCAGAACATTTCGGCAAAGGTAGCGTATATGCTGGCGCATGATTGTTCGTTTGTGCGCTCAAATGCCTTGGAATTTTCTGACGACAGCAGCATTTTGGCAGAGGCAAAACATTCTGCAAAAGAAGCTGACAAAGCCTGCATGAACATTTTTGAACAGCTTTTTTTGCAAAAAACCTATTGTTTGGCAGGTTGTTATATGATGAAAACAGACCTTTTTAAAGTCTGTTATCCCACCATGCAGATTCCCGATTCCATTGTAGGGCAAAATTTGCAAATGCTTTTGCCTGCTGCCAGCAGGGCCGACTGCCATTATGTGGACAAGGTGCTGTTGCAGTACCGCAGGCACGCTGACAGTCATTATCATTCCCAAAAAGGCCTGCAAAAACAAAGCGCAAGACTTAAAGCCTTACTTGAGCTTTTGCAAGCTCTTATTCCTTACTGCACGTGGGATGAAAAAACGTGCCATAACCTCATTGACCAACAAAAAAAGGCTTTTTGGGCGAATTTTCGCGCCACAAGGCCAGTACAACAAGGGAGCATAACATGAAAATTGGCCTAGTTACCTTTCACACCGCGCCCAATCATGGGGCCAATTGGCAGGCCTTTGCCTTGCAAGAAACCCTTAAATCCTTTGGTGTTGAAACAGAATTTTTGCAATGGAATGAAGATGACATAGACGCTACTGACCCCGATCCTGTACAAGACGCCGCCCAGCAAGTACGATTCAAAAAGTTTCCACGCCTTGCCAAGGAACAGGAAAAAATGCGCAACCTTAAAGCAAAGCGTCTGCAATTGTTTAAAGATTTTAGGGATTCCTGCTTGCATGTATCACCCTTTTATGCAGATGATGCAGACATCGACAGCTTGTACGACGGCTTTTTTGTGGGGAGCGATCAAGTGTGGAATTATGAAATCATAAAGGACAACACGCGCTATTTTTTGAATTTTGCAAAACCCCACAAGCGTTTTTCCTATGCGGCAAGCTTTGGCCTTGAAGAGTTGCCGGAAAAGCTGCTCCCCTGGTATAAGGAACATTTGAAGGATTTTGCCAAAATCTCTGTGCGTGAAAAAAACGCCGTACAGCTTGTGCATGAGCTTACAGACCAAACGGCCACACATTGCCTTGATCCAACGCTTTTGCTTGACGCTGCAAAATGGCGCAGCCTTTTGGCGCAAAAAACAGGGCAGGGGGCCACAACGCCTTCTGTAGTGTATTACACCATCAATCCTGATCGCGCCCTTTTTGTACGGGCGCAGCAATTGGCTGAACAAAAGGGGATGGAGCTACGCGTTGCCAGTGCAGGTTATATTCCGGCCCTTGGCGATGATGCCTATACAGGTATGGGAATTTTAGATTTGCTTGTGGCGTTGCGCGATGCTGCCTATGTTGTGACCGATTCCTTTCACGGGCTTTGCCTGTCCTTAACGTTTCATAAGCCTTTTTTCTTAGGCGATATGGGGCTTACCTCCACGCGTTCCAGCCGTTTACACAGTTTGTTGCAGCTAACTGGCCTTGACACTGACACCATTGATACAGATGTTGACTGGAACCATGTGGATGCATGCATCCAAAACGAGCGCGAAAAATCCCTTGGCTTTGTGCAGGACTGTTTGACAGCCTGTAAAGATAGGGTGTAAACTGTATTTTCTGCGTACATGATGTACGCATGCCATTACCTAGAACCTACTTTTACAACAACATACATTGTAAGGAAAAGAGCATGAAAAACCAACACGCCATTGAACTGTTAAAAGACCGCAGGAGCGTTCGCACCTACAAGGATGAAATCGTCAGCAAAGACGTTATGCAAAACATTATGGATGCCACGCGCTTTGCACCGTCGTGGGCAAATTATCAGGTGGCACGCTACACCTTTATCACAACGCCTGAAAAAATCGCCCAATGCATCACCAAGGGCGTGAATGATTTTGCCTATAATATCAACACGTTAAAAAATGCAAAAAACGTAGCTATTTTAAGCTTTGTACAGGGAAAAAGCGGAAAACTTGACCCTGAAAAAGGCAGTTTTGCCACCAGCAAGGGCGATTTTTGGGAAGTGTTTGACGCAGGCATTGCTTGCCAAACCTTTTGCCTAGCTGCCCATGCCTATGGAGTAGGCACGTGCATCATGGGCGTTATCAATGATGTTGAACTTGCTAAAATAGCAGAACTTCCCGAAGGTGAAACCGTGGCAGCCCTTATTGTATATGGCTATCCTGACGGAGAAACCAAGGCAACACCCAGAAAAAGCGTTGAGGATATTTGCCGCTTTATTGATTAGTGGCTGTTGAAACGTTTGTTTTAAAAAACACAACATTGCCGAAAATCCGCATTCAAAGTGCGTCTTTTCGGCAATGTTTTTTTGTGTAAGCCTATGAATAAAGGCAATGTATTTCAATAAAGTGCCTTTTCAGTGTTGGCTATACGAGTTTTTTTAAATAATTACGGTAAAACAGATAAAACATGCTTCCTGTGCACAGGGCGGCTGTTATGTCTGAAACAGATTCGGCTAAAAATATGGTAAACACTTTACCGCCGTGCCTAACAAGGTTTGCCACAGGTTCTGCTACTGTTTGCGCCCATTCTGAATCGCCAAACGCCATGGGCAAAATATAGATAAGCGGCACAAGCAGAACAATTTTACGCACACAAGCAAGGGTTAATGCTGTTTTAGCACGCCCAAGAGCAAGGAAGGTGTATTGGCAGGAAAGCTGCACACCAAAGGTTAAACCACCTAAAAGAAAGGGTTTTAATGCCCATGAACCCAATTCTATAGTGCGAGCATCGTCAGTAAAAATACTAATCACAGTTTGTGGGAAAAGCTGAATCAAGCCAATGGCCACAAAGGAAAAAGCAACACCGGTTGCAAAAAACAGTTTAAAAGTGGCCCGAACTCTATCATAATTGCCTGCGCCATAGTTAAAGCTTAAAATAGGTTGCGCACCGAACGAAAGCCCTTGAAACACCATGCTGTTGATTTGATACACTTTAAGCAAAATGGCCATGGAGCCCACAGCAACGCTGCCGCCATAGGCAAGGAGCTGACTGTTAAAGGAAATCTGCACCAAGCTTTCGGTAAAATACATGATAAAAGGCGGACTCCCCATGGAAAGAATGGGCAAGACAACCGCACTATCCCATACCATGTTTTTTTTGCGGATTCTAAGCGGGCTTTTGCCACCAAAGAAAAAGTACAAAACCCATGCAAATGAAACGCTTTGCGCAATAACCGTAGCAATGGCTGCGCCTTGCACCCCCATGTCCAAAACAAAAATAAATATGGGGTCTAGTATGATATTGATGATCGCGCCAATAACAACGGTCATCATGCCAAGTTTTGCATAGCCTTGCGCGTTGATATAGGGGTTTAGCCCGATGGTGAGTTGCGTAAAAAGGATCCCAAAGGAATAAATACGCACATACCCCCGTGCAAGGTGGATGTTTTCATCAGACGCACCAAAGGCATATAATAAGGGATCTAAAAACAGATTGATAATAAGCATAAGCACAAGCGCGCCTAAAACCAGCATGGCAAAAGCTGTTGCCAAGATTTTTTCCGCGCCGTGTATGTTTTTTTCGCCCATTTTTATGGAAGCAAGCGGAGCTCCGCCTGCCCCTAATAGGTTGGTAAACGCCACAATAATGGTCATAAATGGAATAGCCACGGCAAGGGCTGCCATGGCCAGCAGGCTTTCATCCGTCCGCCCAATATAAATATAGTCAACCATGGTATAGACCAGGCTGATGACTTGCGCTGCTATGGCAGGCAAGGCAAGGCTGAACAGGAGCCCGGGGATTTTTGCAGATCCAAGCAGGGTTGTCTTGTCCACATTATCTTGTGTTTTTGTATCCATGCGGTGTTGTAAAAAGAGGGCTTTGTCGTGTCAACCAAAATCAGCCGATGAGCTGTGCTGTAAAGACAAAAAACTCTGCTCCTTCACGCCAAGCAAGGGGGTGAAGCCCTGCTTTATGCGCCAAATGGCTAAGTGTGGTTGGCAAGTCCCACCCCTGTTCAGGGGCTACTTGCGGTAAAAACACGGCACTTCTTCCTTGTTTTTGCAAAATAATACCGTGTACGCCCAATTGAATATACTCAGGTGACGGCACGGCAACAGGCGGACTAAGGACAGAAATATCCACTGTAATTTCAGGCAATTCTGCCGCGGTTACAGGTGCAAACCTTCTGTCAGACAAGGCCGCATCATGGGCCCGTGACAGCACAGCTTCAACAAGCGGCCTTGTGGGCAACAATTCGCCAATGCAGCCCCTTAGCTGGCCCTGACGGTGCAGGGTGACAAAGCAAGCGCGTTTTTCCAAAAAGCTTTGCGGCAAGGTTTCTTCCACAGCGTCCTTTGGCATGGGACGGCCTTGTTCAACGGCGTATACCAGCGCTTTTTTTGCCAAATTCAGCAACAGTTCAGCCTCGTTTGGCGGCAAAGTGCTTTGTGTCTGTTCGGGTGTTTTGGCTGTTTGTGGGCTTTTAGTCTTTGCTGTTTCAAGCATGGCTTGGGTCTCCTTTTTAGGCTCGTCACGCCAATCGGCATACACCAACGCGCTAAGGTAGCTGACCGAGCTTGCCCAATTTTGGGTTAAGGCACCTGATGTGACATAGTCAAGCTTTTGCACCTCTATATTTTGAGGAAAGCTTGCCAGCATAAGGCTCATAGGGGCCCTGCCGCAGACTGTGGCCTTTGTTTTGTTCAAAATATCTTCAAATTGGGGCAAATCGTTCTGCATAAAGGCAGAAAAAACAGCGTGATCAAGGGCGTGCAGATTTTTTTGAATATCGCTCTCAAAGGGAACATAGCCAAATTGTTTGCCATAATGGGTAAAGTCTGTACTGACAATACAAAGGGTGCGTGGTGTTAAAAGTTCACGAAAAGCCCTGGCAAAGCACGCTAATTTGTGCCCATTTTGACCGTTATCCCAATGCCATTGCCCCACAACCAAACCGCCCACCTTCAAAGAAGGGTTTTTTTGCAGTAAAAAATGCTGCAGCATGGGCAATTGGATGTCCAAGCTGTGTTCGTGGGCATGGGCCTCTTTGATATGTGTTGCACCCGGCAAAAGCATAAGCTTTTTATGAAGATCCTCTGCAAAATCCACAGGGCCGCATGGAGTCAACACACGGCCTGCCGCTTCTACACTGACCATGTTTGGCATGGACACGCGGTGGCTTGGGGCAAGGATCAAAACAGTGTCATAATCATGAGGGTTTACGTGCGCATAAGCTTTTGCCGCCACAGGGCCTGAATACATATATCCTGCATGGGGCACCAGTATGGCTGCCACAGGCAATGATGTTTGGGATCGTTGCGACAATAGGGCGTGGGGTGTCCATGCGTTTAGCTGGGCAGTCAATTCGGCAGAATTTGAACTAAACCAAGTTCCGGCAAGGGTTATGTTGCGTTGCATACAATCTCCTGTGCAATTGGCTGAAAAAGGGCAATATGCGGCGTTTGTTCGCAAGTTTTTTTGTCTAAGCAACGCTGTCGCGCTGCGCATGTTCTTTTGTTGAACAAGGCTTGCGCCTTGCTC
>CAYJIX010000045.1:0-19924 GCA_964370375.1 uncultured Desulfovibrionaceae bacterium
GGGCAGGCTGTTCAAAAGCTTTTACTCCACCCACAGTCCCTCATCTTGGGCAGGCTGTTCAAAAGCTTTTACTCCACCCACAGTCCCTCATCTTGGGCAGGCTGTTCAAAAGCTTTTACTCCACCCACAGTCCCTCATCTTGGGCAGGCTGTTCAAAAGCTTTTACTCCACCCACAGTCCCTCATCTTGGGCAGGCGGCTCAAAAGCTTTTACTCCACCCACAGTCCCTCATCTTGGGCAGGCGGCTCAAAAAGGGCTGGATGGTAGGAAGCGGACAATTTTTAGAGGGGAGTGGGGTCTTCCCCCCATGACCCGACAAAAATTGTCCAGCTGACACCCCAGACAGCCCTTTTTCAACAGCCTGCCAAGGGGATGCGGCTAAGTTCGCCCTGCTCCCAAGCCCCCCACGCTGCCATTATAAGGTGAGTTGTCAACTCCACACGTTCAGGCATGGAGGATAACACCAAATACTCGCGGTCAGAATGGTCATGCTTACCCAAAGGCCCAAGGCCGTCAATGACAGGCAAGCCCGTAGCCGCAAGATAGGCCGCTTCTGAACAACCAGGCCGAAAATCCTCGCCCATGCTTTGCCCCAAATCAGCGGCTGCTTTTGTTGCCAGCTCGTACAGTTTTGCTGTGCTGCGCGCTTCTAAAGGCACATTGAGCACTTCCTTGGTAAGGTCGGTACGGGTGCCTGCAATGCTTGGCGTAGTAAGGATATTGCGCATTGTTTCGCGGATAAAATACACTTGTTCAATGGTGGTGCAGCGCGCTTCCACATCCAAATGGGCCAGCTCCGGGACGGTATTCACACCTATCCCACCTGAAATTTTTCCCACATTGACAGACAGGCTGTTAGGACTGTCCATGTTTGGCGGAAGCGTTAATGTTTCCAAAAGCTCAACCTTGCGTGCCGCATCATGAATGGCGCTTATTTTGCCTTTTGTGATAAAGGCAGCATGGCCTGCTTGCCCGTGGATATCGGCACCAAAGGCGATTTTTCCTTTGCGCGTGCGGACAAGTTCATGATTTTCGCCTGCCATTTCAAAGACAAGGCCGCAAGCAGCCTTTGCGCCTTCTTCGTGCAACACATCACGGGTATAGAGCGACGAGCATTCCTCATCGGGTGAAAAGATAAAGCGCAAGGGAATATCATCACGCCCAACAGCACGCAAAGCCAACATGGCATAGATGGCAACAACAAGGCCGCCTTTCATATCGCAGGTCCCCGGGCCGTGCATGTTGCCGTTCGCGTACCAAGCTTTATTGAACGGGCTGTCTATGGGAAAGACCGTGTCCATATGGCCTGACAATAAAATAGGATGCTTCGCTGTGACAGCAGAGGGCGTGTCCACAATGAGCACATCGCCAACTTCGCTGCGCGGCACAAAGCGCGGCGTGCAGCCATAATCCTGCAACAACGTGCCTAAATAAGAGCTGACAGCATTAACGCCCTCTTTATTGGCTGTGCCAGATTGGATATTGACCAAATCCTCAGTAAGCTTGTATAATTGCTCAGTATTTTCTGCAACAAAGCGGGCAACGCGCTCTTTCATACATCGTCCTATACAGTAAAAAGGGATAACAACTTGCCCAAAAAACCTGTTTCAAAAAAATTGGAATGTTTCTTTTTTTCACGGGCTGTTCTTTTTCAAACAAGTGATTCAACAAGCCGCTGAAAAAGGGCAACATATTTTGCCCGTTTTCAGCGGCTTTTTTTAAACGCTCACATCACGCCTTGATCAGATATCAAACACAGCCGAATCCGCGCGTAACGTGTCCAGCGGTAAGTGACAAGCAATACTATGGCCTTGATCGTCCATACACAGTTCCGGACGCAAGGATGTACATTCGCCCACCATAGCCTTGTAGCAGCGTGTATGGAACGCGCAGCCTGACGGCGGTGAAGCAGGGTTTGGAATATTGCCCTGCAACAAGATACTGGTGTGCGGCTGAACAATACGCGGCAAGGATACCGACGAGAGCAAAGCCTTAGTATAAGGATGATAAGGCGGTTGGAATACTTGTTCAGTATTGCCAATCTCCACAACACGGCCCAAATACATAACCGCAATACGGTGAGAAATCTGTCGCACTGCCGTAAGGTCGTGTGAAATGAAAAGGTACGACACGTTCAATTCCTGCTGCAATTCGCGAAGCAAATTGATAACAGAGGCCTGTACCGACACGTCAAGGGCTGAGGTTACCTCATCACACACCACAAATTGCGGCTCCACAGCAAAGGCACGGGCAATGGCCACGCGCTGCTTTTCACCGCCGCTTAGCTGGTGCGGTTTGCGGAACAAATAGGTATGGGGCAAACGCACCATGTCTAAAAGCTGCTTACAGCGCGCCTCTGCTTCTGCACGGGTTTTAACCAGGTTGTGCAAAAAGAGGGGGCGCGAGATGAGCGTATAAATGCTATGGCGCGGATTGAGTGAGGAATCAGGACTTTGGAAGATGATCTGCATGTCCTTGCACAAAATCGGATCGCCGTATTTTGCATCCAAAATGGATTTGCCGTTATAGCGCACACTGCCGCCCGATGAATTGATAAGGCGCACAAGGGTTTTGCCAAGTGTGCTTTTGCCACACCCTGATTCACCTACAATACCAAGGGTTTCACCTGGATTTAATGTGAAGGACACGTCATCCACAGCAAAGACGTAGCGCGGCTTTTTGCCCATGAGCGAATCAAAAAACGAGGCGGAACCGTAATAGGTTTTAAGCCCTTCCACTTCCAATAAAGGCTTGATGTCTGCTGAGGAAACGTCCTTATCGGCAAGGAGCTTTGGCGCCTCAGGGTCAGGCAAACGCCCATGATGGTGACAAAAAACGCGGTGTCCGGTTTTGCCGTTGTCTGCTTGAGCTTCAAGCACGGTTTCTGCTGCATCGTTTTTACAAGCGGCATCGGCCAAGGGGCAACGCGGCGAAAACACACAGCCTTCATGCAGACTCAATAAGTTCGGCAAAAGCCCTGGCATGGCGGTAGAAGCGCCTTTGCCGCTTTTATCCATACTGGGGATACTGCGCATGAGCCCTTGGGTGTACGGATGCGCAGAGCGTGTAAAGACAGCTTCGCGCGATCCTTCCTCAAGCAAGGTTCCGGCATACAAAACCCCTACCCTGTCCGCCACACGCGCAACAACCCCCATGTCATGGGTGATGTACAAAATGGCCTGGTCAATGCGCTTGCGTAAATCCTCAAGCATGCGCAAGAACTGGATTTCTGTGGTCACGTCCAAGGCTGTTGTGGGCTCGTCCATAATGATGAGCTCAGGATCGCAAAGCAAAGCCTGCGCAATGGTGATGCGCTGCTTTTGCCCGCCTGAAATCTGGTGCGGATATTGGGCCATAATCCGTGCCGGATCAGGAATATTGATGGTTGCCAGCATGTCTACGGCGCGTTCAAAGCCTTCTTTGGACGAGATTTTTTTATGCACGCGCTGGGTTTCGATAAGCTGCTCGCCAATGGTATAGCAGGGGTTGGCGGCGGTATGGGGGTTTTGAAACACCATGGCAATGCGCGATCCGCGCAAATGCTGCAGCTGAATATGGTTGTATTTGGTGATGTCCTCTCCATTAAAGAGCACCCGTCCGGTGGCAAGGTAGCCGTTTTCCGGCAAATAGCTCATGGCTGCAAAAGCCAAGGTGCTTTTGCCTGAACCTGATTCACCAATAAGTGCGTAACATTCGCCTTTGTGCACATTGACCGAAACGTTCCGCACGGCCTTTACAACACCATGATGCGTTTTAAAATGGATGGACACATCGTCAAGCTGAAGGAGTGGTTGTGTCATGTTACACCTTACCTAATTCTTTGGGGTCAAGAATGTCGCGCAGACCATCGCCAAACAAGTTGAACGATACAGTTGTCACGGCAATGGCTAAAATGGGCCATACGATAAGCATGGGGGATTCAAAAATATAATCGCGCGCATCCCCAACAATAAGTCCCCAGTCAGGCGTGGGCGGCTGGGTGCCAAGTCCCAAAAAGCTGAGCGACGAAGCGGAAAGAATGACAAAGCCAACTTTAATACTAGACTCTACAATAATAGGCTGTACCGCGTTTGGCAGAATTTCGGCAAGCAAAATGTACAAATGCGAATCCCCGCGCGCACGGGCAGCTTCAATATATTCTTCGCTGCGCACGCTCAAACACGCGCTTCGCGCTATTCGCGACGATTTTGGTATGCTTGCCAGGCTTAGGGCAAAGATCACGTTCACCATGCTTGAACCAAGGACTGAAAGCACAAGCAGCGAAAACAAAATCCCGGGAAAAGCCATGAATATGTCCATACATCGCATGATAAGTTCATCAACCCTGCCGCCAAAATAGCCACTGCTAAGGCCGATAAAGCCGCCAACGATGGCACAAATAATGGTAACGGACAATCCAATGGTTAACGATGTGCGTGTCCCTATGATGATACGGCTAAACACATCTCTGCCGTATTCGTCCGTGCCCATGATATGCTCGATGCTTGGCGCGGCAAAACGGTTACGAGGATCGATTTTTATGGGGTCATAAGGTGCTAGCACAGGTGCTAAAATGGCAACAGTCAATAATAAGGTCACCATGGTCGTTCCGATCAAAGCAGACGGGTAACGCCGTAAGGTGGTCCATAAAGTTTTAAGATGTGACAATGTCGTTCTCCCTTACTATGGTTAGCTGTAGCTAATACGCGGATTGAGCCAAGCATAGGCAACGTCCGCCAAAAAGTTCACCGTACAATACACCGCAGCCACCGTTAAAATAGAGGCTTGCAACAGCGGAATATCACGATTGGTCACAGCATACACGAGCAGTCGCCCAACACCCGGATAGGCGAACACTTCTTCAATAACAACAACACTGCCAATAAGGTAGCCCACGTCCAAGGCCAATACGGTGATGGTGGGCAATAAGGCGTTGCGAAGCGCGTGCTTATAAATAACTAAATGGTTGGGTAAACCTTTAAGGCGCGCGCTGCGGATATAATCTGACTGCATAACATGCAGCATCTCTGAACGGGTTTGGCGCATGATGTGTGCAATAAGCACCAAAACCAAGGTCAAAACAGGCAAGGCAATGTGCGATAACGCACGGAAAAACCCGTCAGAAAACGGGGCATACCCTGTGGAGGGAAAAATATTTAAAAGCGGCCCTGCAAAACCAATGATAAGGAGCGAACCTGCGGCAAATTCAGGAATGGAAATGCCAAGGTAGGAACCAATCTGGATGGTACGATCCGCTAACTTATTGCGGTGTAATGCAGCATATACACCCAAGGGGATGGCAACAAAGGTTACAATGGTAAGGCTAAACACGGCTAAAATAGCTGAATTGCCCAAACGAAAACGCAACAGCGATCCAATGGATTGATCCATGGACAAGGCTTCGCCAAAGTTGCCTTGCAAAACACCGCTGATCCAACGCCAATACTGCTCATACCACGGTAGGTTAAGCCCAAGTTGACGCTCTAACGCTGCCAAAGCATCGGCAGTAGCATATTCGCCAAGGATAACCTGGGCAAGGTTCCCCGGTAAAATCA
This sequence comes from uncultured Desulfovibrionaceae bacterium, assembly GCA_964370375.1. Taxonomy (GTDB): domain Bacteria; phylum Desulfobacterota; class Desulfovibrionia; order Desulfovibrionales; family Desulfovibrionaceae; genus CAYJIX01. Next base: position 5,535 of record CAYJIX010000045.1, read on the forward strand.
TGGTAATGCCAAAAATAAGCAGTGAAATGCAAAACAATGCCACGATCATGAAACAAAATCGTTTAAAAATGTACCCTAGAGCCATATCTCCTCCATCTGGGCTGCCAGTAAGATGCACTAAAAACCACTATGTATGCAAAAGTTCTGCACAATTCATTTTTTGTGCGTTTGCAGTAAATGCACGCTTACATTTACTTGTGCAGGAATCTTTATGCGCTAAAGTTAGCCTTTGCGCCGCCGTTTTGGCTTTATCGCGATAACCAATAAACGCCCCCTTTTAAAGGGACACAGTCGTCATAAAAAACGCTCTTCCCCCATGCCCATGGCGTCACAGATGTTCAGCCATGGGCACAAGTGAAGAGCGCTTATAGTAAACTAGCTTTTCCAGACGTTTTCAAAGTGGTAGAACGTATTTCTGGGGGTACGTTTTACGTTGTGGACGTTGTTTCTGTGGGCAGCAAGAAGGTCAAGGAACAAGGGAACGCAGCTTGGCACTTCTTCGTGGATAAGCTCTTGGCAGGAAGCAAAAAGGGCTTTTTGCTTATCGGGGTTGAGCTCTTGACGGGCTTGAAGGACAAGTTCGTCAAACTTGGCATTGTTCCAACGGGTTTCGTTCCATGCCGCATCAGAGGTGTACAGCAATTTAAACAAGGAATCTTCAGAAGACTGCATGTTATAAAAACCAATGTAATAGTTGGATTTTTTCCAATGCTGATCAAGGAAGGTGCTGTAGTCAACCTGCTGAAGCTTCACATTCAAGCCGATTTGTGCGGCAGATTGCTGGATCACGATGCCAAGCTTTTCGCGGATGGCGGGTCTGTTGGCAATGTACAAAGGAATGGTGGCGCCTTTTTTAACGCCTGCTTCACGCAGTAATCGGGCCGCGCCTTCAAGGTCTTGCTTGCGCTGGGGCATGGCGTGGTAGAAGGGGTATTCGGGCGACACAGCGCAGTCATTGGCGATACGTCCATAGCCTTCCACGCACAATTGCAGGGCAGCTTCACGGTCAAGGCACAGGGCCATGGCTTTACGGATGCGTGCATCCTGGAAGGGTGCGGTATCACAACCAAAAATGGTGTTCGGGAACTGACCGCTACCGGTACGGGTAACTGTGATGTTCGGGTCAGCACGCATGCGCTCAAGCTGGTTGACGTTGGCTTCGTAAGACATGTCGATTTGTCCTGTAAGAAGCGCGTTCACTTCGGCAATGGGCTCGGGGAAGATGACCAAATGCACTTCGTCCAAATAGGGTCTTTCCGGAATAAAGTAGTTGGGGTTGCGCTCCACAATAAGGTGGGTGCCTGCCACAAATTCTTTCAGCTTAAAGGGCCCGCTGCCAACGCCTTTTTTGACCAATTCGTTAAAATTGGCATCGGCAAGAGCTTCTGCAGGGCACACCTTCAATGAAGGATAGGCCAAGGAAAGGGGCAAAAAGGCAAAGGGATATTCAGTCACAAGCACAAGTGTGTACTTGCCTTCTGTTTTGATTTCTTTGATGGGACCGATGTTGCGTCTGCCCGGGGATGCGGTTTCAGGATCTAAAATGGCACGGATGGTGGCGGCAGCGTCTTCTGCTGTGACTTCCTTGCCGTTTTGGAATGTGGCACCTTTACGGATATAAAAACGCCATGTTACAGCGTCATCACTTTCCCAACGTTCAGCCAAATCAGGTACGGCTTCCAGTTTTGTATCGTCCATCTTCACAAGGCCGCTGTACATCATTTCGCCCTGCATGTATTCAGACAGGTTTACGTGACGCAAAGGGTTCAAGGTTTGGATGTCGCGGCTAACGCTAACCTTGAAAATGCCACCCTTTTTAGGGGTTTGAGCTGCATGAATCAGCCCGGGCATGGAAGGGGCAAGGATAAGCCCTGCACCTGTGGCAGCAGCACCTTTGATGAAGCTTCTACGTGAAAATCCGTTGTTTAACATGGTCTGTACCATCCTTTGTTTGAACGTTCGTTGAATGTGTATATTTTGTATTCCTAACACACTATTGTAACAAGAAGAATATCATATGCACACAAAGGGATTTTTCTTCTCCTTCATTCGACTTTTTATGGTTTGCTTTTCATCTCATGCAACATGAAACAAAAATACAAGAACCGTATTTATGCCCACTGTTTATCCATGCCAAAAGCCGGATAAAAACCTTCGGCAAACAACTTTTCCGGACGCTTATCGGCATATAAAGCCCATACTGCATGGCCCGGATCGTCTGCAGTAAAATCTATGGGCGCGTTGGCGCGTACAAATTCCAAATCATAAGGGCGTTTTAATTGCGCTGCCTTTTTCTGTAAAAAGCGGCTAAACTCAAGCCCAAAATTTTTCGCAGCCGTGCGTACACGCTCAGGCCCGCCTACAGGGTCAGCTTCAATGGCCATGATGGCAATATGGTAAAAGATTTTTACGCACATCATTGTAAAGCCGTCTTTCAAGCTTGGCTTAAACGGAATCCCTGCGCTGCTTTTGTCGTACCCTTTGTCAAATTCTGCAAAAGTTTCGCGCCGCTCAGCCTCGCTCAAATTTGACGGGCGCAAATAAACAGAAAAGCGACATAAAGCGTCGCCTTGGGTGATGGTTTGGGAAAGGTTGGTTTGAGTTTTGGGAGCGTAAGCGTCGAATTTGGCATGGTGAAATTCTTCGCAATAAATGCGCCCAAGGTAAAATCCGTCCATTTCACGCCAGATGTTGGCAATGGGGCAGACAAGGGTTTCAGAAATGCGCTCTTGGGGGTTTAAGCGCAACTGATTCCGCCGAAATCTGGGATCCCCTGGTAAATCGCCATATCCAAACAGATTTTCCATGTTTGGTTTAAGCCCTACGGACAAATGCTCTTTACGTTGTGCTTTGCCGCGGTCAATGCCAAAATTTTTAATGCCTTCACGCAATAACAATTCGCCATCCATACCTGTGCCATCGGTCACGGCTCTGGCTAAAAACAGATAGAGCATTCCCCAAGCATCTTGGTAATTTCCAGCTTGCAATTCTAGTTCGTGATCCATAGATTATATCCTCCATATTGCCTTTATAATTCTTATTAGAACCACAGCTCTTTGTCAACACAAAACCCTTGCTAAACCATAGTTTTAACAATAATTTTTTTAAACTTTCAAAATGTCATGTTTTTTTAAAAAATGTATAATGTATTCTGTGCGTTTAGCAAAAGACAGGGTGTTTAAGCCAACACCTAGAGGATTGATGGTTCTTTGTAGCAAGATGCACGATGGGTTAATGTATAATACATCATGGTAAACATTATTTCTGTACACGACATTTGTAAAGTAGGTACCGCGAAGTTATATAGGTACCTTTTTGAAACTAAGATGGAATACTATATGAGCGAAGCTTTGCCTGCCGTCCTGAAAAGTACTTTTGCAACGCATCGGCAGTAAATGGAAAGTTATTATTCTTAGGGAAGTTCTGGAAGAAATCATGCGACTTAAGAAACGCAAAACCCATAAAAAACGTGAACTAAAAGGTGGTTATAACACAGCCACACGAAATAGAAGCACACGCTCGTGTGCCGCGCACTTTTTACACGCGGCATCCTGCGCAGGTGTACGTATAGTGCTATTTCATGGCAGCTCTTTGCAAATAATGAAACAATTCATAAAAATACAGAGTATAAAATGAAAAGTATAAATTGAATTGACGTGAGCTTCAATTTTTTCTATGTTGTGTTTACAAAAGGTGAGAAAGAAAAGACCCACTACCCTCGTCACAAGCACCAGCGTGAAACCTTATCTTTTCTTCGAACATCTGACACATTGATTACAGGTTCATGGCTTGGTCACCTTTTCAAACCAGTATTTTATGAGCAAGCTTTCGATAAAAAACGCTCGTATTTTTTAAATACGTACGCTTTTTCTATACGGTCACAAGCTTTGAGCATGTTTTTAGCCACTCGCTTATGGCGTTTTATTATTTGCTATGTAAGGGCCTTGGCCTTTATGCATACGGTTATTTGGTATAAACCCCAGATATTTTGCCCTGCAAAATACAAAAAACACTTGCAGGACACGCAAACAAAGAGGAGGACGGTTTATGGAGTTTAACGTTGTTGATCAAATGATGATCATCAAAGTCAATGCTATCATGACCTTGGCAATGGCGGCAGTATTACTGCTTATCGGTTACTTTATCAAAGATAGAGTCGGCTTTTTAACAAAATACTGTATCCCCGCACCTGTTGTGGGCGGCTTTTTGTTCATGTTTGTCACCTATATGGGGCACATTAGCGGATCCTTCAGCTTCCAGTTTGACGGCTATTTTCAAAACCCGTTCATGCTGGCATTTTTTACCTGCATAGGCCTTGGAGCTAGCTTTAGCTTGCTGAAAAAAGGCGGCATCTTGCTGGTAGTTTACTGGCTTATTGCAGGTATCATTTCCATTTTCCAAAACGCTGTGGGCGTTGGCATGGGCAGTATCCTTGGCCTTGACGCGCCTTACGCGCTCCTTTCCAGTGCCATTTCCATGATCGGTGGGCACGGGGCCGCTCTTTCTTATGGCGGCACATTTACAGATATGGGCTACGAACAAGGCAGGCTTATCGGCGCTGCTGCCGCCACCTTTGGCCTTCTTTCCGCTGTTATCATCGGTGGACCCTTGGGCAACCGCCTTATTGTAAAAAACAACCTAAAACCAGATTCTGACGAGCTTGCCAGCGAAATGAGCTCTGATGTCATGAACGTCAACAAAGGCAGCGGAGAAAAACTTTCAAGCCTTGATATCATGAAAAACATCACAGTCATCCTTGTCTGTATGTCTGTTGGTAGCATCATTTCAGGTTGGGTCGGTTCCCTCATCGGCATGGGCTTCCCAAGCTATGTGGGCGCAATGTTCGTTGCTGTTGTTATCCGTAACGCCAACGAAGCCTTCAAATTTTACCGCTTTGATTATCCGCTCGTGGATCATGTGGGCGAAGTCACCTTGTCGCTCTACCTGTCCATGGCCTTCATGACCCTTAAACTGTGGGAACTTGCAGGACTTATCACCAGCGTGGTTATCGTTGTGATGTGCCAAGTTCTGCTTATTGCTTTTCTTGCCTACTTTGTGGTCTTCCGCATCCTTGGCAAAAACTATGACGCCGCTGTCATGTGCGCCGGCCTTTGCGGTCACGGCCTTGGTGCCACGCCGTCAGCCATCGTGAACATGACCGCAGTAACCGAACGCCACGGCATGTCGCACCGCGCCTTTATGGTGGTGCCCATTGTGGGTTCGTTCCTTGTGGATATCATCTATCAGCCGCAAACCATCTGGTTTATCAAAACCTTTGTCAAAGGGTTTACCGGCTAAGCAAGTATGCACGTGTGTTATACCAATAGCTTTGGCATAACACACGTTTTGCTGTTTATTGTCATGCGTTGTGCACAAGCTTTTATCGGTTTGTGCGCAACGCAGTGTTCTTATACCTAGTATATCCCTCTTGCATTGTGCTTTCATCGTGCATATACTTTAGTTATAACAAGGCAGGCACACCATGTCAGAACAACAAATTCAAATCCTTACAGAACAAGAATACATCGTAAGCCAATGGTCTGGCGGCAGCACCACGCAAATAGCCATTGCCCCTGACAAGGCGCAGTACGCGGACAGGGACTTTTTGTGGCGCACCAGCTCAGCTACGGTGGATTTGCCCGAATCCGACTTTACCCCCCTGCCCGATTACATGCGTTATATTTCGGTACTTAAAGGTGGTATGGAGCTTACCCACGAACAGCAACAGCCCACCCAGCTAACCCCTTATGATGTGCACTATTTTGACGGCGAAGTAGCCACACGTTCTGTGGGAAAATGCGTTGATTTTAACCTCATGCTGCGCAAAGGCCAATGCGAAGGCAGCCTGAAAGCCCTTTATATGGCCACCTCTGAAAGCATCACCTTCCGCACCCAAGATATCACCACAAAAAACCCTGCCGCCCATAGCCTTGTACTTTATTGTGCAGAAGGCAACGGCACTATCACTTTAGCTGACAAAACCCTGCAACTTGCCGCAGGGCAATCATTATATATCAAGCAGGTTCAAGACCTTGACGCCACCCTTGCCTGCACAGGTCCAAGCGGATTTATGCTTGCCAAAATTGTTGAGTTTACACAATAATTCAAGCACATTAAATCCTTACACCTAAAAAAGGCATTTTTGTTTTTCAATGCTCCAACGATCCCTTGAACGTGACAACGTACAAAGCCTTTTATCATGTCAAACACCATTTGCGCAGAGCCCCCTTTAAAAAGCGCGCAATGCGCTGAAAAGCCTGTTTTTTGTGGCGCAAGCCCTATTCGTTTGGAAAACATACCGCCACACATACCGCTGTTGTTCATGCCAGATGTTACCTCAACCAACACGTGGCTTGAGGCTAGGTGGCGCGAACTTCCCCCCTTTACAACGCTCTATTGCAACACGCAAAGTGCAGGAAAAGGCCGCCTTGACAGGCCATGGCTTTCAGACAGCACGAGCAATTTGTACGTATCCATATTGTTCAAGCCTGTGGATTCGCCATTTCCCAGCGTCAACATGACCCAATTTGCAAGCATTGCCCTGTGCCAAACCATGGCTTTGTGGGGTATTTCTGCTCAGATCAAATGGCCCAATGACGTTTTGATCGACGGCACAAAAGTAGCCGGTATTTTGTCGCGCCTAGTGGTTGACGAAGGCATGCCCAAAGCCTTGATCCTTGGCATAGGTGTAAATATTAGGGCTGAACAATCGTTTTTAGAGCGCGTGCAAAACCTTGGAAAATCAGCAACTTCACTACACTTGCATGCAAACAAACCCATCACACGTGAAGGCTTTTTAGCCTCTTTTTTAACCCTTTTTATGGAGCAATACCCAAACTTTGTGCAGCAGGGCTTTGCAACGCTTCGCAGCAGCTACCTTGACCTTGCAACACACTGTAATCAAAGGGTAACCATAGACCATTCAGGCTCACGGTTGACTGGAATCATCAAAACAGTTACAAATGAAGGCGCTTTAATTGTTGAAGATGCCATGGGCATTCAACACATTATTACCGTTGGAGAGATCTCATGAATCCTGCTATGCAATTGGGAGAAGGCTTTATTGTCATGGTTATTGGCATGTCGGCTGTGTTTATTTTTTTAAGCCTTCTTGTCGTTTCGCTCAATGTGATGGGGCGCGTGGTTGCTAAACTCAACGAACTGTATCCGGAACCTGAGGAAGAAACCACTCAAGCTACCCCAAGGCCAAACGCGTCTGCCGCGCACGAGGCTGAACAAATTGCTGTTGCCCTCGCTGTGCTTGCTGCACGGCGATAAATAAACGTTGAACAACGTTTAATCCTTATCGCAACAAAACAAGGTATCCTTTTTACGAAGTACCCGAACACAAAGGAAAATCGCATGAAAAAGAAACGTATCAACGTCATGGATACGTCGTTTCGAGACGGGTTCCAATCCTGCATTGGGGCCAGAGTTATTACCAAAGACTACCTTCCGGCCATCGAAGCTGCCAAAGCAGCAGGCATCACCCATTTTGAAACAGCAGGCGGAGCCTTGTTTCAATCCATGGCCTTTTATAATAACGAAAACCCCTTCGACAACATGGACACTGTGCGCGCCACAGTGGGGCCTGATATCAATTTGCAGTCCTTGGCCCGTGGGGTGAATGTTGTGGGCCTTGTCTCACAATCATCTGATATTATTGACTTGCACGCGCGCATGTTTGCCAAGCACGGGGTCACCACCGTGCGCAACTTTGACGCGCTCAACGATGTGGAAAACCTCATCTATTCCGGCAATTGCATCAAAAACGCAGGCCTGCGTCATGAAGTGACCGTCACCATGATGGAATTGCCCCCCGGCTGCACGGGCGCGCACACGCCTGAATTTTACATGCAAACCCTGCGCAACATTTTGGACAGCGGTGTTCCTTTTGATTCTGTAGCGTTTAAGGACGCGTCCGGAACATCCTCACCCAACAAGGTGTATGAAACCATAAAAGCTGCACGCGCCATGCTAGGTGACGATGTGCCCATTCGCTTTCATTCGCACGAAACAGCAGGCGTGAGCATCCTTGCGTATAAAGCAGCCCTTGATGGTGGTGCTGATGGGATTGACATGGCCATGGCACCTTTATCAGGCGGCACCTGTCAGCCTGACCATATCACCATGTGGCACGCTTTAAAGGGCATGCCCTATGACCTTGGCTATGACATTGACAAACTTTTAGAAGCAGAAAACGTGCTCAAAGATTGCCTAAGCAGCTATTTCATGCCCCCTGAAGCCACCATGGTGAACCCTGAAATCGTGTTTTCACCCTTGCCGGGCGGAGCCTTAACCGCCAACACGCAAATGATGCGCGATAACGGCGTATTGGATAAATACCCACAAGTTGTCACCGCCATGCGTGAAGTGGTGGAAAAAGGCGGCTTTGGAACATCTGTCACACCTGTTTCGCAATTTTATTTCCAACAAGCGTTCAACAACGTCATGTTTGGGCCGTGGGAAAAAATGGCCGACGGCTACGGAAAAATGGTGCTTGGCTATTTTGGCAAAACCCCTTGCCCGCCTGACCCTGAAATCGTGCGCATTGCCGCAGAACAACTTGGCAAAGAGCCCACCACAAGAAACCCAAGAGAAATCAACGACGAAAATCCAAACCTTGGCATTGCGGCAGCCACCAAAGCCCTGCAAGAAGCAAACCTGCCTGTCAACGATGAAAACATCATGATTGCGGCAACCTGCGAAAGCAAAGGCATTTTGTTCCTTCAAGGCAAAGCCCAGCTTATGGTGCGTAAAATCGATCCAAAAGCGCAAGAGCAAAGCCAAGCTGCTTCCTCAAACAACAGTTATGTTGTGCAGGTGGATAACAAACGCTTTGTGGTTAAAGTTGACGGCGATACCGCCACAGTCAACGGGCGTCAATACGGTGTTTCTGTCAAAGAACACGACCAAGCAGAAAGCAGCGCAAGCGCAACTACTGCCACAGAAGTTAAAGCCGCCCTGCCCGGCAATGTGCTTAAGGTCTTTGTGGCACCTGGTGACAGCGTAGCTGAAGGTGACAAGCTTTTTGTTCTTGAAGCCATGAAAATGGAAACCGATGTCAAAGCACCTGTGGGCGGCACCATTGACGCTGTGAATGTGCAAGTCGGAAACCAAATACAATCAGGGCAAGTGCTTGCCACCATAGCCTAACAGCTTGTTGCAAAAGTCAAAACAGAGAACATTTGCAAGATATTCAATTTATCATTTTTTACAGGCCGTTCAAAAAGTGCCCGCTTTGTTAAAAATATGAGGAAGATTATTTTTTTAAGGCAAGCTACGAGCTTTTATAATCCATGCGACGATAAAAAAATAATCTAACGATGCACCTACCCGCAAGGGCCCCGCAAAGTGGGGTAACCGTTACACAAGGAACGAGTGTTGCGGATATAGAGCAGAGCGATTGCACGTTTGGGACGGCCTGCTAAGAGGAAGCTTATGAGCCTGACAGCCAATACGGGAAGCCTTTGGGCAGATTTGGCAGCTCCAATCACCGCGCTTGGAAAAGCCACCGGGATTGCCAATTTTATTCAACCTGCTTCTGATAGCCTTTCTGGAGTCCCCCAGTTTTTACACATGTTTGGCATGCCCATCATGCTTGTTGTGTGTTTGTTCCTTTTATGGCTTGGGATCAAAAAACAATTTGAACCCCTGCTCCTTGTGCCCATTGCCTTTGGCGGTTTATTAGCCAACATTCCTGTGGCAGAGATTGCCGGACCAAACGGTTTTTTAGGTATTATTTATGATGTGGGCATAGCCAATGGTTTGTTTCCCTTGTTCATTTTTATGGGCGTGGGGGCCATGACCGATTTTGGCCCGCTCATTGCCAATCCTAAAACAGCCCTGCTTGGTGCTGCGGCACAATTTGGTATTTTTTCAACCTTGTTGCTGGCGATTGTGTTGGGCTTTAGCCTGCCTGAAGCTGCCTCTATCGGCATCATCGGCGGCGCTGACGGGCCAACGTCAATCTTTGTCACATCGCGCCTTGCTCCAGACCTTCTTGGGGCCATTGCTGTGGCGGCCTATTCTTACATGGCCCTTGTGCCTGTTATTCAGCCGCCCATCATGAAAGCGCTGACAACGCCTGAGGAACGCAGCATTCCCATGCAGCAGCTGCGCCATGTGTCAAAGCGTGAAAAAATCATCTTCCCTATCATGGCCCTTGGCCTTTGTGTGTTGCTCCTGCCTGACGCGTGCCCTCTTATCGGGGCCTTGGCCTTTGGTAATTTAGTGAAGGAAAGCGGCGTTGTCGCACGCCTTGCAAGCTGTTTACAAAACGAGCTCATCAATATTGTAACCATCTTGCTTGGCCTTGCTGTAGGTTCCAAATTACAAGCCAACCAATTTTTGTCCATGCAGACCCTGTATATCATTTTGCTTGGCCTTGTGGCCTTTGCCTTTGCCACAGCCATGGGCGTGCTTTTTGCTAAGCTTATGAGCCGCATGTCCAAAACCCCCATCAACCCCCTTATCGGTGCTGCCGGCGTGTCTGCCGTGCCCATGGCAGCACGGGTTGTCAATAAAGTGGGTTTAGAGGCCAATAGCAACAATTACTTGCTCATGCACGCCATGGGCCCCAATGTGTCCGGTGTTATCGGCTCAGCTGTTGCTGCAGGGGTATTATTGGCCCTTTGCAAATAATACCGCCACGAGCAAAGTAAGGGAAAAGGATTTCCAAACTTTACCATAGAGTTTGGAAATCTTTTTTTCAACAAAAGGGCCTCAAAATGCCCGTAAACGAAAAAAGACACCACCATGCCCATGCACAATAGTATCGTTATCGGCGGAGGATCTTGGGGTACAGCGTTAGCGCATTTGCTCGCCTCAAGGGGGCATGCCGTGCGCCTTTTGCTGCGTCAAAAAGACCATGCCGCCCATATCAACCAATATCATACCCATCCGCGCTACTTGGCAAAGGCGCAGCTCAATCCAAACATCATCGCCACAGCAGACCCAAATTGTATCAAAGACGCCTCTCTTGTGGTCTTGGCTGTGCCCTGTCAACAGCTTCGCACTGTCCTTGAACAATACAGCCATTTTTTTGCAAAAGGAGCTGTACTTATCAACACCGCCAAGGGCATTGAAATGGGCAGCCACTCTTTGCCCTTAGATATTGTGCGCGAACTGTTGCCAAACCACGAAATGGCAAGCCTTTCAGGGCCGTCTTTTGCCCTTGAAGTGGTCTTGCACAAACCCACAGCCGTGGTGCTAGCAAGCCATGACAATGCCCTTGGCACCATGCTGCGCAACGCTTTTTCAACAGATTGGTTCCGTACGTATTCGTCCAACGATGTACGGGGGGTAGAGCTTGGCGGTGCGGTTAAAAACGTCATTGCCATTGCCGTTGGCATAAGCGATGGCCTTGATTACGGCCTCAACACCAGAGCAGCACTTATCACAAGGGGCCTTGCAGAAATAACGCGACTTGGCGTGGCGCTTGGCGCGCACGAACATACCTTTATGGGTTTATCCGGCCTTGGGGATTTGATGCTCACCTGCACGGGCGATCTTTCGCGCAACCGTCAGGTGGGGTTGTCATTGGCCAAAGGCTTATCATTAGAACATATTGTGACAAACCTTGGCATGGTTGCAGAAGGCGTTGCCACAACCAAGGCTGTTTGCACTTTGGCAGACATGCATCGTGTGGACATGCCGGTAACAAAGGCAGTGTATGGCCTTTTGTACGAAGGGCATGAGCCGCACAGTACAGTGCAAAAACTCATGGGGCGTGAACTTAAAGACGAACACCGCTAAACGCCCTAAGAATGGCTACAATTCACCTTTTTACTATGTGAAACTGCATGCAAAACCTTTTTTGCGCTGGACTTCAACAACAAAAAAACCTATAGTCATAACGAGGTACTGTGACATATGGTTTTAGGGCTAAAAGAGCTATACAGCCCAAAAACATGTACGCACTACCCACGATATGTTAAGGAGAAAAGAATGAAAAAGCTTGTACGAATCCTGTGTATGACCCTCTGTTTAGCTGGGCTTTTTGCCTGCACAACCGAATCAAAAACCGCCATGGTTGATGTGAACGCCATCATCACAAACGGCCCCCACGCTCAAAGCGCTGCCACCTATCTGCAAGAAGCGCAACAAATCTATCAATACAACTTAGATATTATCAGGGTAAAGCTTGCCACGTATAAAAACATCCCGCAAGCAAACGCCTATTTTGCTGAAGCCTCACGGCAATTGCAAACCCAAATGAACAATTCAAGGGTGCTTATGACGCAAGCCCTTGCCAAGGCCTTTGAAACCGTGCTTGAAGGACAAAAGCAGGCCTATGACCTTATCATTAAAAAAGACGGCATTTTATATATTGAAGAAGGGCAAGGCGCCATTGCCAGTAAGTTTAAGGCCATGCCGGAAGACATCACAACCAAGATGCAGATCTTGTATAACAATGCAGCTATCACCCTTCCTCCTTTACCAAAAAAGATTGACGATCCGGAACTTCCTGCAGACCTTGGAGAAGGCGTACCGTTCCCCCCAAAAAAGGACAGTGAATAGCCATGTCAATGCAATTGCAAGGATACGTATGTGACATTCCTTATGACAATAATTTTTATAAAGAGCTAACACCAAACTTTTTGGAATCGCTTTTGCTGTTGCACGGTTTGGAGCTGCCTTATCGTAACGAAAATGAACCTTTTCGCTATTTAGAGCTTGGCTACGGGCAGGGTTTATCACTCAACGTGCACGCAGCTGCCAACGACGGCGAATTTTGGGGTACAGATTTTAACCCCAATCATTGCCTGAATGCTCGCGCAGTCATGCGCCATTCCGGCACGCAATGTCAGGTGCTCAATGATTCCTTTGAAGAATTGGCTGCCAAAATACAACAAGGCTTGCTTCCCCAATTTGACATGATCGTCTTGCATGGGGTGTGGTCGTGGATTACGAAAGAAAGCCGCGAAGCTGTTTTACAAATCATTTCAAAAAGTTTAAAGGTTGGCGGCCTTGTATATGTAAGCTATAATTGCATGCCCGGCTGGGCAAGCTTTACGCCTTTGCGTGAGCTTTTAACCTACCATGCCAAAACCCAAAACGCCTCGCGTGGTTCGGTATCCAAGGTGCAACAAGCCTATGGCTTTATTTCGCAGCTTGAAAAAGCAGGAGCCATGGTTTTTACGCAAAATCCTTCGCTTGCAAACAGGTTCAAAGCCTTGGGTACGCAAAGTGTATCCTATGTGGCCCATGAATATTTTAACGAGGATTGGTATGTACCGTATTTTAAAGACGTTGCCACAGACCTTGAACAGGCCAAATGCACGTTTTTTACAAGCACACGCCTCTTAAACCAGCACAACATGGCACTTTCTCCTGATGCGGTAACGTTGTTACAAGGCATTGAAGATGTCAAATTGCGCGAAACCGTTCGCGATTTTGTGCTCAACACGCAATTTCGCAGCGACGTGTTTGTGAAAGGCACCATCAATGGACTGTCTGATAAAGAACGGTTACTTAACAGCACCTACGCCCTATGTGTACCGATTACTGCCATATCGTATACGCTAAACATTCCTTCAGGCAAGCTGAACTTAAAGCAAGAACTTTATGAGCCCTTGGTGCATTTTCTTGCTGAGGATAATTTTAAACCCAAAAGCATTGCTCAAATGCAAGCGGCCCTTGCCGGAATTGAGTTTGCAGGCATTGTGGAAATGTTGTCCGTCTTTTTAAGCGCAGGCTATATTCATCCCACAAAACCCATCACAGAACAGCGCGTTGAGCGTACAAAACGCCTTAACAGCTACATTTGCACAAGGACGATAAACGGCCTGCCTTCTCCGGCGGTGCTTGCTTCTCCTGTGCTTGGGAGCGGTGTTTTTGTGCTTCCTTTTGATCAGTTCTTTTTGTTTGCCATGGCCCACGGGCACGAAAGCGTAGAGGCGCAAGCTGCCTTTGTGCAAAGCGCCTTGCAACGGCTTGGACGGAAAATCAAAAAGGATGATGTAGAGCTTAATGACGAGCAAAGTCTTGCTGCTCTTATCGAAAACGCCGAGGATTTTGCGCAAGCGCGCTTGCCGCTTTTGCAAGCTTTGCAGGTGCACTTGGCATAACGTTGTAGAAATTAGCATGTTTATGACAAAAGCCTCTGCATACAATGGTTGCAGAGGCTTTTTGCTCTTTTAGATTTTCTGTTCGTGCGCTTTGCTTGTGCACCGCTGCCGCGCTAGGCTTGCTCATGCTCTTTCTGTTCATGCACTGCGTATCGCTATCGCACCGCTGCCGCGCTACGATGTCACTGCGAGCGTAGCGCGGCAGTCCATGCCTTTTAGTCTTTTGTTCATGCACTGCGCATCGCTGTCGCACTACGCTTTGCTTGTGCATCTGTTCTTTTGCTGAGCAAGGCTTACGCCCTGCTCAAGTTCTTTTGC
>CAYJIX010000046.1:0-19426 GCA_964370375.1 uncultured Desulfovibrionaceae bacterium
GCATGGATACTAAAGACCTTAATGCGGTGATTGCCTTTATGCAACGCGCAGAAAACTTAAAAAACACCATACGTTCTGCCCACACCTCAACAGGGCGTGACGAAAGCTGCGCCGAACACAGCTGGCGGCTTTGCCTGCTTGCGCTTGTGCTTGTGCATGAATACCAAGGCGCAGACCCTGCCAAGGTGCTGTCTTTCGCAATAATACACGACCTTGCAGAAGCTGTATGCGGTGATACTCCGGCTATTTATCAAGAAAATACAGAGGATAAAGCCCTAAAAGAGCACAAAGTCATACAAGAACTATGCGCCTGTTTGCCATTAAATGTGCGCGATCACATGCTTGCATTGTGGGAAGAGTACGAAAAAGGGGAAAGCCTTGAGGCCAAACTTGTCAAAGGGCTTGATAAATTGGAAACCATCATGCAGCACAATCAGGGAAAGAATCCGACAAATTTTGACTACGCTTTTAACCTTGAATACGGCCGCAAATACACTGAAAAACTTCCCTTATTGCGGCAACTGCGCGACCTCATTGACAACACAACCAAACAACGTTGCCAAGAACAAAAGGTAGAGCAATAAAGGCAGCACAAGAATCGTCGTTCTACGCGTTCTTCTATTCCGCCTCTTCAGATGGTTTGGGCAAAGGGAGCATGCGCCATTGGCGCATACTGCACCACGTGTACACAAAAAGCCCAACCCAGATAAAGCCAAGGGTCACGGCAGTGGCCGTTGTAAAGGTTTCACCAAAAATATATATGCCTACAAAAAGGCTGATTGAAGGGGAAATATACTGTAAAAGTCCGGTATTGGCCAAGGAAAGATGCCTGCTTGCATAGATAAATAGTAAAAGAGGCACAGTCGTCACAAGGCCGGACCCCATAAGCAACAACTGCGTGCCAAAGCTATAATCAAAAAACAATACGCCCCCAGAAAAACCTTGCCAAACAAGCCATGCGACAGCCAAAGGGCAAAGCAACAAGGTTTCTAAAAACAGACCAGGGATAGATTCCACAGCCACAGTTTTACGCCAAAAGCCGTACATGGCAAAAAAGCTTGAAAGCACAAGCGCAATCCAAGGCACCTGTCCATAGCCCACAACACTCCAAAGCACACCAACCATTGCAATGGCAATGGCCAAAAACTGTAAACGGGTAAGGCGTTCTTTAAGCAACACCCTACCAACCAACACAGACATGAGCGGCGTGATAAAATTGCCAAGGCTTGCTTCTATCACACGATTATGCGTCACAGCCCAAATAAAAATGAGCCATGTAGTAGAAAGTGTTACAGCTGAAACAAACAAACGCAGCATGACCGAAGGATTGACAATGGCAACACGCACTTCCCCCCAACGATGTGCTATCCCTGTAAAACATATAAGCGTAATCACTGACCAAAAGGTGCGGTAGGCAACAACGTCAACAGAATGTACATGGGCTAAGGTTTTCCAATAAAGCACAAGGCTACCCCAAATAATAAACGCCGATATGCCGGCTATTAAGCCTATGGTAGACTCTGATCGTGGCATAAAACGAGACAGCAACATGTTTTTTCCTTGAACTATCAATGCAAAAATTGTATAAAAGCATCTACAGATTTACAAGTAAGTATTCTTTATACTTAACAAAATTCACAGATGCTTTTTTTATAACGTATGCCTTTTACAAATCAATAGAAAAATGCTGAAAAACACGAACGGTTTTTCAGCATTGAGTTTATAGAAAACATTTTTTTATATCTGGTGCGAGGGGCGGGAGTTGAACCCGCACGGATAAACCGCTGGACCCTAAACCCAGTGCGTCTGCCAATTTCGCCACCCTCGCACAAAAAAAACATACACAAAATACCTGCCCTACGCAAGAGAAGATGGGCTTTTTTTCATATTTTTTTGTAAACTTTTGGCATTTTCTTTATGGCATAGTCTTTTGCTTTACGCGTAAAAACGTTATTATTAACACAACACAGCAGCACAATGCTATCCTATACAGACTCCATAAATAGTTGATGCTGAAAAACGCATTCCCATGCTTGGTTTTTGGCAATTTTTCTAGGCTATATTTTACACATTAAATGTTCTATTACAAATAGTTGTATAGTTTTCAGTGTCGACTAAATACACGCACAAACATATTGCGCATATAAAGAGTACCATGCCCATGCCAACAGCCTCATTATGGAATGACAACGACCCCATACGCATCACAACAGGATGCAAAATCAATCTTTTTTTACGCATTGTGGGGATTTGCAACGCCCCTCCCTATAAGGGATGGCACGAGCTTGACACCATATTTTTGCCACTGCCTGAACCGTATGACACGCTCCTATTACGCCCTCATCATGGTCTGGGGTTGCACATTGACTGTGCAGAAAAAGCCATCGACCCAAGGAACAACACCCTTACAAAAGCCTATGAAAGCTACGCAAAAGCCACTGGATTTAGCCCCTCTTTGCACATAGAGCTCATAAAAGGCATTCCTCACGGGGCAGGACTTGGCGGAGGCAGCGCAGATGCAGCCGCGCTACTTGGCTGGCTTAATGCCGCAGCGCCAAAGCCTTTATCAAAAGCAGATTTGCAAAAATTGGCAGTAGATGTTGGAGCGGATGTGCCCTTTTTTCTTCTAAACACACCCTGCCATGCAACAGGGCTTGGACAAAACCTTGTACCTGTAGAGCTTTCATGGTTGCAAGGGCTTTACCTTGTGCTTGCCTGCCCAAATTGTAAGGTTTCTACACCATGGGCTTATGGGGCCTATGACGAGGCCATGGGGATTGGTGGATCCTTGGATACAGAAAAAGATGACAGAGTTTTCACAAAAAACTTGACAGAACGCAATCAATGGGCTATCTCATTTTTCGTTCCTGAGCAGGATTGGATGTGGATTGAAAACTCCTTTGAAAAAGTGGTTTTTTACCGGCATCCAGAGCTTGCCAAGTACAAGGCGATTCTGTTACAAGGTAAGGCAGTGGCAGCAAGCATGACAGGGAGCGGTTCAGCATTGTTTGGACTGTTTAGATCTGAACATGACGCAAACTGCGCTGCACAAGCCTTACAAGATCGCGGGGTGGCTACATATTGTCACCTGTTTACAACGGCTCGTTAGGGAGTCATCATGCTGGGGTGTCGCCAAGTCGGTAAGGCAACGGGTTTTGGTCCCGTCATTCGAGGGTTCGAGTCCTTCCGCCCCAGCCATTTTTTTTCAAAAAAATGACTGCATGGCCAGCATACATAATGACTGAGCGCGATTTGAAAAATGCGACAGTGTATGGCAGCCTGCTACAATGTGTCTGAGCCGTTTGCTCCAGGTTGGTAGTAAAACGGCATTCCTTTTTTCAAAGGCACACGCATTAACCTATTTTTCACGTTTTTAGTAATTGAACATAGTTTTTTTAGTTTATATACGTCTTCAGCCTACTCATATGGACTTTTCAACAAGGTGAAAAAGGCTTTTCATGTACGGCGATCTAAAAATTCTGACAGGAACTGCCAACGCTCCTTTAGCGCAGGCTATTTGTGACCACTTAGGCTGCCAGCTTACCCCTGCCATGTGCGAAACGTTTAGCGATGGCGAAAATCGCGTTGAAATCAGCAGTAGCGTCCGTAACGATGACGTGTTTGTGGTACAACCAACGTGCGAGCCGGTCGATTTTAACCTCATGCAGCTGTGCCTTATGCTTGACGCGCTTAAACGTGCCTCTGCCAGCCGCATTACCGCTGTGATTCCTTATTACGGCTATGCTAGGCAAGACCGCAAAGTAAGCCCCAGGGCCCCTATCAGTGCCAAACTTGTGGCTGACTTTATTTCTGTTGCCGGAGCAAACCGCGTGGTCACAGTGGATTTGCATGCAGGTCAAATTCAGGGCTTTTTCAACTGCCCTGTGGACAATCTTTTTGCATCACGCGTGCTTATTGATCCCATTTCAGAATTTAAAGGCAACGTAACCGTTGTTTCGCCTGATGCAGGCGGTGTTGAACGCGCCAGAGCCTATGCCAAGCGCATTGACGCCCCCTTAGCCATTATTGACAAACGTCGTGATCGTCCCAATCAAGCCTCTGCAACCCATGTCATAGGCGATGTGGAAGGCAGAATTGCTGTGCTTGTGGATGACATTATCGATACGGCAGGTACTATTTGCGCTGCTGCCGAAGTGCTGCAACGTGAAGGCGCAAAGGAAGTCTACGCCTGTGCTACCCACGGGGTGCTTTCCGGGCCTGCCATTGAGCGATTGAACAATTCGGTATTCACTAAAGTAATAGTAACCGACACCCTAAACTGCACGTTCAAAAAAAGCACGTGCTCCAAACTGGAGGTTGTTTCTGTGGCCAGCCTGCTTGCTAAAACGATCCATAATATTCATACAGGATCGTCTGTGAGTGCGCTTTTCTAGGGTAGATTTTCAAAAAAGCGTGTTGCTTTTGAAAAACACCCAACAGAAACCATGCATACTTTTTTCCACGGTATTTCCCCGTGGGCACCACATTTTGTTTTCAAGGAGATCATCCCATGGCTGAACGTAAAATCCTCAGTGCCGAACCTCGTGAAGGCTTTGGCAAAGGCCCCAACCGTCGTCTGCGTCAACAGCAGATCGTGCCTGCCGTTTTTTATACGGCTACCGGCGAAAACATTCCTTTACAAATACCTGCCTCTGCGCTGACAAAAACCTATGCAGCAGTAGGACGCACAACAGTGTTTGATTTGGAAGTTCCCGGAAAAGGCACCTTCCCCACACTGATGTGGGCCATCCAGCGTGACCCCTGCAAGGGCGTGTTCACCCATGTAGACCTTTACGGTGTTGACCTTGAAAAAGAAATTAAAATCACAGTACCCCTTGAATTTACCGGCGTTGCCCGTGGTACCAAGGT
Organism: uncultured Desulfovibrionaceae bacterium; assembly: GCA_964370375.1. GTDB lineage: Bacteria > Desulfobacterota > Desulfovibrionia > Desulfovibrionales > Desulfovibrionaceae > CAYJIX01. The sequence goes on from CAYJIX010000046.1 coordinate 4,870, forward strand.
GGGCGGTAAGCTTGAAACCTACCGTGAAAAAGTTGCGTTGGTATCCAAACCTTTGGACATGCCTTCCAAAATCGTGATCGACATTTCCGACATGGATATCGGCAAAACCATCCAAGTGGCTGACCTTGATTTACCTCAAGGTGTTGCCGCTTCCTATGATGTGAACTATGCCATCATTTCGGTTATTGCCCCAGGCGGCGCAGCATCTAGCGAAGAAGAAGCAACAGCCTAAGCAGCATACAACTGACTTTTGATAGTTTGTTTGCACATAATTTCATGCGCTTTTGGAGGACAACTTCCTCCAAAAGCGCATCTGTCTATTTTATCCTAAAAACGCATGCTCATGCCTTTTTCAAGGCTCCTGCACAAGTGCATATCAATGTAAACATGCATTTACTGCAAAAGCACAAAAATAAAAACAAAAACAATTGTGCAGGACTCTCTTTTCAGGCTATCTCCAGCTACTCACCTTTTGAGGGCTACAAAAGCATATTCCGCCTTTTTTTGCATAGCAAAAACACTTCCAATAGCCGTTACAATAGAGTACCTTTGCCTAAACATTCATTTTTTCCGCTTTCTCGTGTAAGGAAAACGCCATGCGTAAAATATATAGCTCTATCTTGATACTTGTGGCACTGTTTGTTTACGCGTGCCCTTCTTTGGCAGAACCGACCGACCTTAAAGCGTGGGATCGGCTACGTTTTGGCATGAACCAGGCAGAAGTCAGTGCCATTTTAGGCCACATGGTGATTGTGCTGGACAACGGCGGGCGTTTTACCCATGAAATTGATGGAACGTACAGGGGCTATAGGCTCTCGTTTAGCTTTGGCCCTTCAGGGCTTGAGAGGGTGCTGCTCAGAGATCCGGCAGGAGAAGGGCTTGCCAGCCGCTTTATATTACTGGAAGAGCGGCTTATCCTCAATTACGGCGCGCCGTTTAGGGATGAAACACGTTCCAATGCTGTGCGTACCCAGTCTTGGATTACACCGTCTACACTTGTTCAGTTGCTTTACAGGCCGGCAGCGCAAGGGCTGAACAACCAAAGGATACAAAATAGGTTGGCTTCATTGGCACCATTGCTATCGTCAGAAAATCCGGAAGAGCCAAAAGGGAACGAAACACCGCAAATCCCCGCTGAACAACAAGGGCAAGAAGGGCTTTTGCATGTCATGTATGTGTGGCGTAACGCGCCTAACTTTAAGAATTTTTAGCCGCAGATTCAGGCTCGTCCTTATAGCTGTTGGCTGTTTGAATGGCGCGGCGTGTATCGCCTTGTGCCCAAAGCTTGACCACATCGCATAATGTAGGCACAAGCTTTGTAAATTGTGCCTGTTCCTGCCCATCCATCCTTCCCAATACCCAATTGACCATAGTTCCTTCGTATGGCGAGCGCCCAACACCTATGCGCAACCGCCAAAAATCAGGCGTGCCAAAACGCTGAGTGATGGATTTTAACCCGTTGTGCCCGGCATTACCGCCGCCAAGTTTGCACTTCATGCGTCCCGGGGCAATGTCTACCTCATCGTGCAGCACAAGAACTTCTTTTGGCTCAATTTTGTACCACGCAGCCAAAGGCTGCACACATTCCCCTGAAAGATTCATAAAAGTCAAGGGCTTTACAAAAATCCAAGGATCAGCAAGGCCGGGCAAATAGCCTTGCCATGCCTCACCTTTGAACGAATTTTTTCCTAAAGGTGTGATTCTTGAAGAATGCTCAAGCAGGGCATCTATAGCTAAAAAACCTATATTATGCCGCGTTAAGGCGTACTCGGGCCCCGGATTTCCAAGCCCTACAATAAGACCTGCTATACTCATAATGATATTCCTGTATTACAAAAAAGGAGCTTGTATGGTTGCATGCTTTTGGCAAGTATGTTACACGTTTTTCTATACCAAATAGTATAAAAGGATTACCATCTTATTGCCACCTGTCTATGCGGTTTCTACTTTTACCGCAAGATATGTACAAGCAGAGGCATATTTACCTAATCGTGCCCGAGACCAGTGTCAACCAGTTTTTTGTATTCAACCTCCCGAGGAAGGAATCATGGAAACGCCTCATACAAGTTCAATGCATGCCTTTGCTAAAAGCCTTGATCGATTTGGGTACTACCTCAATCGTTGGACAGAATACGCCTGCGCGCTTCTAGCCGGAGCCATGCTTTTGACTGTGGGATTTGGAGTGGTAGAGCGGTACATCCTAAATCTTGGCCATACTTGGCCGGAAGAATTGGCTAGATATATCATGATTTGGATGGCCCTTATGGCTGTGCCTGTATGCGCGTATCGTCGTGAACATATTGGCCTTGACCTTATTTTTTCACGGCTCCCCGATTGGCTGCGCCCTAAATTACGTTTTGTATTGGATTTGATCGGCATGGGCTTTTTTCTACTCCTGCTTATCTATGGCGTAGGCATGACACAAGCAGGCGGATCCCAATATGCCACCATTTTTGGCATCACCATGATGATACCCTTTCTTTCTGTTCCTGTTACAAGTGCGCTGACTGTTTTTCAAATTTTGGTCACAATGCTGCGCGAATATTATGGCGTGACCCCCATGTTTATGCAACGTGAAGAAGGAGATGCCATATGCTCTCAGTAGCCTTGCTGTTTTTTTTCTTCATCCTGATTGGTATGCCCATTGGCTTTGTTTTGGGGATTGCCGGGGTTGTTGGATTATACCAAGTGGCAGACGGTGGCATGTTTTTAACCATGGCACCCAAGCGTTATTTTGAAGGGCTTGACCTTTTTTCGTTCATGGCCATGCCGTTTTTTATCCTAGCTGGCGAAATCATGAACAATATCGGCATGACCCAACGCCTTATCGGTTTTGCCGATTCCTTGGTTGGCGGCCTGCGCGGCGGCCTTGCCCATTCAAACATGGTGGCTTCTGTATTGTTTGCCGGCATGACCGGCGCTGCTGTGTCTGATTCTGCCGCCTTTGGCAACACCTTGGTGCCTGCCATGGTTAAGGAAGGGTATTCTCGTCCCTTTGCCTGTGCGGTAACAGCTGCTGGTTCCATCATTGGGCCCACCATTCCGCCCTCAAACCTCATGGTTATCTATGGTTCCTTGGCCGGGGTATCTATTGCAGGCATGTTTGCGGCAGGTATTTTGCCCGGGCTCCTTATTTGCGGTTCCTGCATGCTTTTTATTGGGCTTTTTGGCAAACGCCTCAATTTACCCAAAGCGCAACACGGCTTTCACTTCAGCCTTGTTGTTCAGCGCACCAAAGAAGCTATTTTTGCCATCATGATGCCGGGGATCATCCTTGGCGGCATTTTGCTTGGCATAGTAACGCCTACTGAAGCTGCAGCCTTGGCGGTGTTTTACGCGCTTCTTGTGGGGCTTTGCCAGCGCAGGATCACCTGGCCCATGTTTGTGCACATGCTTATTCGCACCACGCGGATCACAGGTGTGGTGTTTTTGATCATCGCCTCAGCTTCCATTTTGAGCTGGTGGATGACCTTTATGCAAATTCCTGAGCTTATTGCTGAAATCATGTTGTCCATTTCGCAGACACCATGGGTTGTGAAAATGCTCATCCTGTTTTTATTGCTTATGATCGGCATGTTCATGGACATTAACGCCGCGCTGATTATTTTAACACCGGTTCTTGCCGCACTTACAACTGCCATTGGCATGCATCCCATCCATGCCGGTATTGTGATTGTGCTTTGCCTTAACATTTCGCTCATGACACCACCTGTGGGCGCGTGTTTGTTTGTGCTTTCCTCGGTAACAGGAGAAACCTTGGAAAACATTGCAAAAGCCTTATGGCCTTTTATTCTTATCGAAGTTGGCGTGCTGCTCCTTATTACCTACAGCGATGACCTTACTATGTTTTTCCCCAGGCTACTGCTTGGATAACCTTAATTGTTGCAGGAGTGTACTATGAAAGTAAAAGCTCTAATTGCCTCACTGTTAACTCTTACCTTTTTGGTAGGGGGAGTTGGCATGGCCGAGGCCGCCAAAACCTTAAAAATCCACCTCATCACCAAGGATGACCCGTATGACAATCCGGGTGGTGCAGCTGGTCGGGTGTTTAAAAACTTGGTGGAAAGCGGCACCAACGGTGCAGTGGAAGTGCAATTGTTCCCCAACTCACAGCTTGGTAAAGACGCAGAAGTTCTGCAACAAGTAAAAGCCGGCCTTGTGCAGGCAGGTATGTTCAGCATGGCAGGTATTGCCTCCATGTACCCGCCCATCGGCGTTATCGACGTACCCTTTGTGTTTCCTGACATTGCCGCCACTCACGAAGTGCTTGACGGCCCCTTTGGACAAAAACTGGCCAAAGACCTAGAAGCCAAAACCGGCCTTAAATGCCTTGGTTTTAGCGACTCAGGCGGCTTTTTCCAGATCACAAACTCCAAGCGCCCCATCAAGACCTTAGCTGACATGAAAGGCCTTAAAATCCGTGTCATGCCCCTTGAAACCCACAAAAAGCTTATCGAAGGCCTTGGCGCACAGCCAGCCTCCATTGCTTGGACTGAACTTTACACATCCTTGCAAACAGGTGTTGCTGACGGTCAGATCAACCCTGTGTCCATCGTAGCCTACTCCAACTTTGAAGAAGTACAAAAATACATCACCTTGGTGGACATGCTTTTTGCTCCGCACATTTTGGTTATGAACCAAAAATTCTGGGATTCTTTGACCCCAGCTGAGCAAGACGTGGTTTCTGCTGCTGCCAAATCAAGCTTTGTTGCTGCACGTGGCATTTCACGCATCATCGAAGCTTCTGAAAACGGCTTGCCAAAGCTTGCCAAAAAAATGGCCGTCAACAGCTTAACACCCGAAGAGCGTGAAAAATTCCGTAAAGCTGCCCAGCCTGCCGTTCTTGCATATCTTGAAGAAAGCTACGGCCCTGAAGGCAAAGCGTTGCTTGACGAATTCCTTGCCGAAGTGGAAAAAGTTCGCGCAAAAAAATAACAACACAAGATCGTTTCAGAACAACCCTTTAAAGGGATAATTCCAAACGTTCTGAAAGGTTTTTGACAAGGAGCCGTGCTCTGGAATCGCTCCAGTAGGCATGGCTCCTTTAGCTTTGCTGACCGTCAAACAAAACAAAAACACTCTTAACATCCTTGCTTTTTTATTTTTTTTTAGAAAGCCCTTACGCAGGACAAGGCTTTCTAAAGAGCAAACAGCAGAATATTTGAACAACTGTGTATAAAAGCTTGCTTTGGTGAACCTAACAGGATAGTTTTTACAGCGGCAGGTGTAAGAACAATATGCCAAGGCCGCGCTTTGGTTGTACGCTTTTTGTATAAACCAACACAGCCTTATGGCTTCATTTGATGATGTTTAAAAAGTATACTGCAAAAAAAATTGAAATTTTACCTCAAAACATAGTTCAAGCCCATTGATTGAGCAAGCACCGCCACAAAGGTACACGACCAATGTAAAGCCAAAAAAACCTAGTAAGCTGACCTGTACCCTTTTATCTTTCCTTTTGCCTTGGTGGAATATCGTAGCATGTTAATGAAAGCATCCTTACGCAAGCATATAGAACACGCCATTGACGAAGCCTGTGCCGAGCTTCCTCCTTTGATGGTTCCTGTGGCAAGTCACATCATGCAAGCAGGAGGAAAAAGAGTTCGTGGGCTTCTTACTGTACTTATGGCTCAATATTTTGGCTGTACCGATAAAAAAATGTTTCAATTGGCAGCGGCTGTGGAATTGGCGCATGCGGCAACGCTTTTACATGACGATGTACTTGATCAGGCAGAAACACGGCGCAATAAGCCGGCAGCTTACCGCACCTTTGGCACAGATCGCGTTATTTTATCAGGTGATGCCCTTTTAGCTTTGGCCAGTAAAATTGTAGCAGAGCTTGACCAGCCCAAACTTGTTCGCGCCTTTGCCGAGGGCCTTTTGTGGACAGTGAACGGCGAAATTGAAGAAATCACACACCAAGGCTCCTTAACGCCTATGGATGTATATTTGCGTATTATTGAAGGTAAAACCGCATGGATGATACGCATGGCCTGTGAGCTTGGGGCAATTTATAGTGATGCCCCTGAAAGAGCTGTGCAAGATGCCGTGGCTTATGGACACAATATTGGCATGGCGTTTCAAATTGTAGACGACGCCCTAGATTTTGCGCCAAATACCGGCAAGCCCATGGGAGGTGATCTGCGTGAAGGCAAATACACCCTTCCCTTACAAGCTTATGTTCAATCGCTCAGCGCAGACGAACAGGCCCTTTTTGCACAACGTTTTCAAGATCACAATTTTAGCCAAAACGAACTTGAACAGGTGATTTGTGCCGTGCGTGAACACGGTTTTGATACAAAGGCCATCACCTTTGCCCAAACCTATATTCAGCATGCCCATGAAGCCCTTTTGCGCCTTCGCAATCAAGGGATACGACCCGATATTTTTTCAGTGTTGGAGGAAGTTCTCCACGCTGTTCACAACCGTCAACATTAGGTGATGCCGGAGATTCTCTATGCTAATCCGTATTGAAGTTGCAACCTACCCACATATGGATGATACTGTCGGCCGCAAAGTGGCCCGTTCGATTCATGAAGCATTAGGTATTGCTGTGCAAGATGTGCGCACGGTAAAAGTGTTTACCCTTGAAGGGTTTAGCCAAAAGGATGCGCAAACACTTCTTGATACAACAGCCTTGCACGACCCTGTACTGCATGTGGCCTCTTTAGCCCAACTGCCAAGCCAAGCAGATTGGATCATTGAAGTGGGCTTTAAACCGGGGGTTACTGACAATGAAGGGCGCACTGCACGCGACACCGCAGCGTTAGTGTTGCATGCTACCGACCGTGATGCGTATAAGGTTTACACATCTACACAGTACCACCTGACAGGAGCACTTGCCAAAGCTGATGTTGAGCGCATTGTCAACGAACTTTTGGCCAACGAGCTTATCCAGCGCACGGTTATCAAAAGCCAAACAGAATTTGCCGCTAGCCCCTTTGAAGCGCGCGCCGCCAAGGTGACAGGCGCGGTCAGTGACCATGTGGCTATCATCCCCTTATCAAGCATGAGCGATGCTGAGCTTGTGGCGTTTAGCCAAGCGAACACCTTGGCTTTAAGCCTTACAGAAATGAACATCATCAAGGCCCATTTTACCAATCCTGAGGTGGTAAAGGCACGCAAAAGCATGAACCTGCCAGGCGATCCCACCGATGCAGAAATGGAAATGCTGGCGCAAACATGGTCAGAACACTGCAAGCATAAAATTTTTGCCAGCAAAATCACCTACCATGACAGTGAGGCCGGCACCACAGAAGTTATCAATAGTGTGTATAAAACCACTATTCAAAACATCACAAAAAAGATTCGTACAGCACTTGGTGATAAGGATTTTTGCCGTTCTGTATTTAAAGACAATGCCGGAGTTGTGGCCTTTAACGAAACCCATGACGCCTGCATCAAGGTTGAAACCCACAACAGCCCTTCAGCTTTAGACCCTTACGGCGGCGCACTTACCGGCATTGTGGGCGTCAACCGCGACCCCATGGGAACAGGCCTTGGGGCAGAGCTTGTGTGCAATACCGATGTGTTTTGCTTTGCCTCGCCTTTTTATAACGACACCTTACCGCCGCGCCTTTTGCATCCGCGTCGCGTCATGGAAGGAGTACGCGAAGGCGTTGAGCATGGCGGCAATAAATCCGGCATACCCACGGTGAACGGCTCCATTGTGTTTGACGAACGCTTTTTAGGGAAGCCTCTTGTCTATTGCGGCACGGTGGGTATCATTCCGCGCAAAATCAATGGCCGTAACGGCTATGAAAAAAAGGCGTTGCCAGGCGATACTATTGTTATGGTTGGTGGGCGTATCGGTAAAGACGGCATCCATGGTGCCACCTTTTCATCCGAAGAATTGCACGAAAACTCCCCGGCAACCGCCGTACAGATTGGCGATCCCATCACGCAGCGCAAAATGTATGATTTTATCATGAAGGCCCGTGATGCAGGCTTGTACAACGCCATTACAGACAACGGCGCAGGTGGTCTATCCTCTTCTGTGGGAGAAATGGCCGAAGATACAGGCGGTTGCCGCTTTGATGTGTCCAAAGCCCCATTAAAATACGACGGGCTGCATCCTTGGGAAATCGTCCTTTCTGAAGCGCAAGAACGCATGACCTTGGCGGTGCCTGCCGACAAATTGCAACCCCTCCTTGATTTGGCAAAGCACATGGATGTGGAAGCAACTCCGCTTGGGGAATTTACCTCATCCGGCTATATACACATTACGTGTGGCGAAAAGCCTGTGACCTGGCTTTCCATGGACTTTTTGCACAACGGCCTTGCACAAATGGAATTGTCTGCCGTGTGGAAAAAACCCACGCCAAACACGCCTGACACGCCACTTGATACGGTGGATGTATCGCAAGAAGAACTTTTGCAACGGATGCTGGGACGCCTTAACATCTGTTCCAAAGAATATCTTATCAGACAATACGACCACGAAGTGCGCGGCGGCAGCGTTGTAAAACCTTTAACAGGCGTCAAGCAGGACGGCCCGTCAGATGCCGGTGTCATCCGCCCCTTGCTTGATTCTGAAGCAGGACTTGTCATAAGCCACGGCATTTGCCCTAAATTTAGCGAATATGACACCTACCTGATGACAGCCAATGCCGTTGACGAAGCCTTGCGCAATGCTGTGGCTGTTGGCGCAGACCCTGACCGTTCGGCCGGTGTCGACAATTTTTGCTGGTGTGACCCTATCCTTTCGGAAAAAAATCCGGATGGAGAATACAAACTGGCCCAGCTTGTGCGCTCATGCAAGGCGCTTGCTGATTATTGTATGGATTTTGGTGTGCCCTGTGTATCTGGTAAAGATTCCATGAAAAACGATTATACCGGCGGCGGAGTCAAAATTTCCATCCCTCCAACTTTGCTTTTTTCGGTACTTAGCGTCATGGACGATGTAAATATGGCTGTGACCAGCGATGTAAAAGCAGAAGGAGACGCTATTTATATTGTTGGCAACACAGCAAGGGAGCTTGGCGGTTCAGAATTGGCCTCTGAGCTTGGCCTAAACTTCCACACAGCACCTGCGGTTGACAGCAAAACAGCCCTTGCTGCCTATCGCGCTGTGCATAAGGCCATGCTTGACCGCTTGGTATCCGCCTGTCATGACCTGTCAGACGGAGGCCTTGCAGTAGCTGTTGCCGAAATGGCCATTGGCGGACGCCTTGGCGCCAAAATTGACCTTAATAATTTGCCAGTAACCGAAGCGTTGAGCCCTGTTGAATGTTTATACAGCGAATCGGCTTCACGCTTATTGCTTACCGTGGCACCTGAACATAAGGCTGCCTTTGAAAAGCTTGTACCCCAAGCGGTATGCCTTGGCATTGTTACAAAAGAACCCATATTGCACGTAACAAACAACAACACCACTGTTTTGCAAGAATCCGTTGAAACCTTGGCAAAAGCGTTCAAGGCAACCCTTGATTGGTAATGCGGATGGTTGGATCCGGACACCGTACCTTGCTTTTAAGTGCGGTATTCTTGTTTGTCATTGTTGACCACCTGCTGTGGAGTATAACCCACCTTACACTTTATGTGAGCAGCTTGTGGCAAGGTTTGCGCTTTGTATGGTATTGCATGATTGTGATCTTGGCCCTTCTGTGGCGTGTAAAACGCTACAAAGGGCCTTGGTTTCGTGTGGCCCTTCGCGGAATTTCCTGCTACGCGCTCCTTTTTGGATGCGTGGTTGCTATGGCTATCTATTATGCTTTACCCTCACCCCAAAGCCTGACAGCGCCTGAAAACATCTGGCATTTTTGGCAAACAATCCCTGCTGCACGGGCATATTTGTATCCATTGGCCTGTGTGCTGTATCTGTGCATTGTAGCCCGTCTCCTACCGCGAGTTTAATATGAAAGGTTCTGCCATCACTTTGGGAGCTTGGCTTTACCAAGCCACAAACTTGCTTGCCCAAAAAGGCGTTGACGCGCCGCGTTTGTCTGCTGAACTTCTTTTAGGGCATGTGCTTGGCGTGTCCCGACTTGAGCTTATAGTTTATCCTGAACGCATGATTCCCCCAAAAAGCATGGAGCAGCTTACCGCGTTGCTCCATCGCCGTGCTAAACACGAGCCCATGGCCTATCTTACAGGAATACGCGAATTTTATGGACGCTCTTTTACCGTCACGCCTGATACCTTAATCCCTCGCCCCGAAACAGAACACCTTGTTGACTTGGCGCTGGAATGTACGGCAAACAAACCCCTTGTCTTTGCAGATTTTGGCACAGGGAGCGGAAGTATTGCCATTACGCTGTGCCTTGAGCGGCCCTTGTGGCATGGCATTGCCCTAGATCGTTCTATAAAAGCGCTTGCTGTGGCAAAAAACAATGCACACGACCTTGGCGTTGCAGATAGGCTTTTTTTTGTACAGGCTGATTTTTGCCAAGCCGCACTACAAAGCTGTGACCTTATTGTCAGCAATCCCCCCTATATTCCGCAAGGTGAATGGGCAGAGCTGCAAATGGGCGTGCGCGATTTTGAACCTAGCCTTGCCTTAACCCCGGGACCATCAGGGTTAGAACATATCCGTATGATCATTCGTCAAGCGCAAAACAGTTTACGTGTAGGAGGTTGGCTGCTTCTTGAGCATGCCCATGACCAAGGGGATGGAGTCCAAGCGTTGCTAAAAAACAACACATGGCATAACATATCCACTTTTAAGGATTTTTCAGGACACGACCGTGTTACTAAAGCACAAAAAACCGATTTTGTGCCCACACTGTGACATGAAAGACACAGTGTGACAAAAAACAACAACCACAATATTATACAAATATTTTAACATGTTAAATAGATTTTAAACGTTGGAACAAATTTTGCTAGACTTCGTATGGAGGATGAGCATGCGCCAAACAACGATTAAAACTCCTATTTTCTGTTCCGGCACGGGATTGCATAGCGGCAAGGAGGTACATTGTACCTTATGGCCTGCTCCTGCAAATACGGGCATTGTATTCGCATTACACACACCGCAAGGTGTTCGCACTGTATCACCGTCTCCGTATGCGGTCATGGCTACCACCTTGGCCACCACCCTTGGGCATGACAATGCCAAGGTGTCTACTGTCGAACATTTATTGGCTGCCATACGCGGCCTTGGCCTTGATAATCTACGCATTGAAGTGCAAGGGCAAGAAATCCCCGTCCTTGACGGATCCGCCAAAGAATTTGTCGAAATGATTCGCAAAAGCGGCCTTAAACGCCTTTCAGACGCGCGTCAGGTGTTACGCATCACTCGCCCTTTGGAATTGACTGAGGGCAATAAATATATCCGCGCGTACCCCTATGCAGGTTTTAAAGTGGATTATCGCATTGACTTTCCACACCCTGTCATTGGTAAACAACAGTACAGCCTTGACCTTACGCCCATGTCTTTTGACGATGTTGCAGAGGCGCGAACCTTTGGTTTTTTAAAAGATATAGAATATTTACGCAAAAACGGTTTGGCCCTTGGCGGAACGTTGGATAATGCTGTAGTTATAGATGATAATGGCGTTGTCAATAAAGAAGGCCTGCGCTTTAGCGATGAATTTGTACGCCATAAAATTTTGGATTTCATCGGCGATATGGCCATGTTGGCCTTACCCCTTGAAGGACGCTTTGAGGTGAACTGTTCAGGGCATCAATTGAATAACGCCTTTTTGCGCATGGCTGACCAAGAACATGCCTTGCAGCGCATAACCTATGCCGAAACAGTACAACACCAACCTCGCTTGCACAGTCCGGAATTGGTTTTGGCCTAGCAGCCCTATCCATAGGTATCATCAAACTCCCGTATTTATACGGGAGTTTTTTTATAACCTTTTACCGGGCTGTTCGCGTTGCCAATTGGACAAAAATATTGCAAGATACAAAAAAATTTCACCCCATAGTAACCAACATAGGAAAAATCAATGTACAAAAAAAATGGTATCAGCATGTTGTTTGTAGCTGTTCTAATGTGCAGCCCTGTGCTTGCGTATTCCGCAACAGATACTCCATCCATGGCAGAGGAACGCAGTATTGAGTTGCCCGCAGCAAATACAATTGGCGGTATGCCCCTTATGCAGGCTTTAGCCGCACGCAAAAGCACACGCAACCTCAGTTCAGAAGCTTTGGGATTGCAAGACATTTCTAATATCCTTTGGTCTGCTGCAGGTGTCAACCGAAGGAGCGGTAAGCTCACCATTCCCACAGCGCACAACAAACAAAATATTAGACTCTACATGGTCACAGACACAGGTGTCTGGATCTATGATGCAAAAGAGCACATGATCCATAAAATCATGGAAGACGATTTTACCAAAAAATTTAATGACGCCCCGTTAACCTTATTATTTTCGGCAGAAGAAGACCCCTACTCCAACATGTACGTGGGTTCCATGTACCAAAATGTGGGTCTTTACTGCGCTTCTGCTGGGCTTGGCAATGTGGTGAGGGAACACAACGTTGACTTTATGCAAGATGCCATTGCGCCCTTTCTGCCTAGCGGTTACAGCGTTAGAATAAGCCAAAGCATTGGCAAAATGTAGCGTTTGGCGAGCATAGGCAACGTGCTTTTTTATACAAAAGCGTAGGCTTTTTGCGCCTTGATCTGATCAAAAAGCTTTGACGCCGTTATCGTCCGCGATACGCTGTTTTAGACATATCTTAAAGTCCTTCTTGTCCATATAAGAAGGACTTTTTTATTGTTATCCCTTTTTCAAAACATGGTCTGCTTTTTCTTACCAATATTTGGGCATGTAATTTGCAAAAAAAACGAGCACACACCAAAAAGGGATAACGCGCTATGACAACTATTGCCGCCAATACCTACAGCCAAACAACGGCTGCAACCTATGATTTGCTGTCTTCTGAGCAAACAAGTACGGTTTCGCAAGCTTCCACAGCTCAGACGGAGCAAGCTTCATCCAATTCTAACACGGCAAACTCTGCCGCTCTTTCAAGCCAAGATACGGTGACGTTGTCTAGTTCAGGTGCTTCATTGGCAGCTGACAGAGCAACCATCAATGACATTTTAACATTTACGCAAGACGCCCTAGATGCAGAAGCTGAACTTTATTATGAAGAGCTCATTGCCTACGGCATGCGCGAGAATGCAGAATTTGAAATTTTGGATGACGGGGAAGGCGGATACACTATCACGGCAAATTACCTTGATGAGCCCTTTTTAGAAAGCTTTTTTATAGAACATCCTGACAAAGTGGCTGCCTTTATAGCCATTGACACTGTCACGGTTGAGGACACCCTTAACTATCAAAAAGCACAGCAAACAACCTTTGACGAGGCTCTTCGTTCAGGATTACTGGATGAAGGCCTTGATACAAGCACCACCTACAACGTGCAAGCAGACGGGAAAGGCGGTTATACTATTGAAGCTGACGCCGAAACCGCTGCCTTAATCGATACGTTTTTACAAAACAATCCTGACATTGCAAAACTCCTCACCAAGGCGTCAACAGCCCTTGATGTGGAATTGTCAAGCCAGGCTACATCATCTACAACCACGAGTGAAAGCACCTCAACAGCTGTAGAAGGTACCCTTGATTCAGAAGAGGTCAAATCAGCCCATAAGCAGCTTGAACAATTAACAACCTTCCTGCTTATGCAAAGTGCCAGCTCTGCCATGTCAGCAGCACAACTTCAAAGCTATCAAGAAGATATTAGGACCCAATTTGAAGCTCAAATGAAGAGCGACCTAAAACAGCTTGGTGTTGATGAAGACATCATCTTTACGCTGCAAGCAGACACGCAAGGCAATGTCGTTGTGATTACTGACAGTGATGACAAAGCTGTCATAGAACAATACCTTGATGACAATCCCGACATGGCAAATGCCTTTGTTAAATTAGAAAAAGTCACTGCCGACCTAGAGACGAGGGCCAGCTCATACAATGCCATGGCTGAACGGCAACGGATTCAGCTTGAAGCTATGTCAACATGGTTTATGAGCACAGGTTCAAGCACTACGACAGGAAGTGCTGCGGCTGATATGTTTGCAGGTTCAAGCTTTGACAGTAGCTTGAACACAACGGTATAAAAACACTGTACTATATACGCATACAAAACCAACGAGCCTGCCCTTAATCTTGATTTTGGGCAGGCTGTTCAATAATGTGAAGCAATCTTAACTTCATCGTGCAATTGCCCTTACAAAAAAGGCAAATCCCTAAAGAAAAAATCGGGCAATCCAACCAATCGGACAAAGGGCCACACAAAAACAAAGATTATTGTACGATTAAGTCTGAACCACTACAGCTTATTGTACAACCAATGCTAAACCACTACTGTTCATTACATGTCAACTTTTCGGCGAGCTTGCAAATGTTGCCAGTTGATATTGTTCCTCATTTTTAACTGTTGCTAAAAAGTCTTCTGAGCTTATTGGACGTGAAAAATAATACCCCTGTGCAACATCACAGGAAAGGGTTTGCAACCATTTTGCCTGCTCAGAAGTTTCAACACCTTCAGCAACAATTTTCATTTGAAGATTCTTGGCCATTTTTATTGTATCTTCTATGACAATCTTGCCTCTTTCGCTATATATTGCAGAATCAAGGAAGGCCTTGTCGAG
>CAYJIX010000047.1:0-19080 GCA_964370375.1 uncultured Desulfovibrionaceae bacterium
AGTGAGTAGTACTACTTGTTTAATTATCACGTTTTGCCATGGACGCACTTTTTTTGTGCGAGGGGAACGCATTTTCAGTAAAGCATGATTTATTTGTATGCGGTTTTTAAATAGTCAGGATTCTAGCAGGATAACAAAGAAGAGGTAGGAGGGAGTTGAGATGTCGGTTTTGGAATAAAGCGGCCTCATAAATCAAAACGGTTTTATGAGGGTTACACCATTTCAAATGGCGGAGAGGGTGGGATTCGAACCCACGTACCGGCTCATCACCGATAACCCGATTTCGAGTCGGGCGCGTTACGGCCACTTCGCTACCTCTCCGCATGGGTGGCGGGTAAAAAAATATACTAGCCTTTTTGATAAAAAAAAACAAGAACAAGCTGTGGACAGAATAAATTGGTGTTTGCAATGGATCTTTTGCCAATGGCTTTGTCATTTCAAGGTGTTGCTTCAATAATAAGCCTTAACAATCTCTTCAAACATACGATTGACAAATCCATCTATTCTGCCAAAATCATACATATTTTCGTGCTCAAAAGGAATGACGATGAAACAGGAAGAATATATCATAACTGGCATGCATTGCGCCTCGTGCGCTCGTCAGGTGGAGCGGCGCAGTAAAAAAGCAGCAGGTGTGCTTGATGCTTTTGTCAATCTTGGAACCGAACGCTTGCGCCTTCAGTATGATGAGTCAGTTTTTTCTTTAGATACTTTGCAATCTGCCATTGAAGACGCCGGCTTTGGCCTTCTTCCTTTGCGAACTGAAGAAGGTGTTGACAATACTAAAGCCCAAACAGACCTTAAAGATAAGGAAGAGCAGCATCTTTTACTACGATTTTGGGTTGCTATAACGTTTGCCGTACCTTTGTTGTATGTGGCCATGGCGCCCATGGTTGGCGAGATGTGGTCGTTTTTGTCGTTGCCAATGCCGGAAGGACTTTTGCCTGACAAGGCTCCGCTCTTTTACGCCCTTACCCAATTTGCCCTTACTGTGCCCATTGTTGTGGCAGGCTTTGGATTTTATACAAGTGGATTTAAGGCCCTTGCCCATGGTGCACCGAATATGGATTCACTCATTGCGGTGGGGACGTTTGCTGCTATTTCCTACAGTTTGTACGCCACATGGAATATTTTACAGGGTGAAGTGTTGTTTGTTCATCAGCTGTATTTTGAAACAGCAGGTGTTATTATTGCCTTGATTTTGCTAGGTAAATCTTTGGAAGCTCGTTCTAGAAAGCGCGTTTCTGAGGCCATTTACGCGCTCATGAACCTTGCGCCTAAAATGGCAGAGGTCATCCGTGACGGTAAAACTTTGACTGTGCCGGTTGGCGATGTCATTCCAGGGGACCGTGTGCATTTGCTGCCCGGGGCAGGCGTACCTGTGGACGGACATATTATTGAAGGGGAAATTTGGGTTGATGCGTCCATGCTGACAGGGGAGAGTTTGCCCGTACACAAGGTGTCAGATGATGCTGTCTATGGTGGAACGCTAATCAAAAACGGCAGTGCTGTTATGAAGGCGACGCGTGTGGGCGAAGCCACCATGCTGGCTCAGATTGTGCGCTTGGTTGCAGAAGCGCAAGGCAACCGCCCCCCCATCGCCCGCTTGGCTGACCTTGTGTCCGGCTATTTTGTGCAAGGGGTTTTTGCCATAGCCATTGTGGCTGCAGGAGCTTGGCTTGTTTTTGGTGCAAGCATAGCCTTTGCCATCAACGTTTTTACGGCTGTTTTGGTTATCGCCTGCCCGTGTGCCCTTGGTCTTGCCACACCCACAGCCCTTATGGTGGGCATTGGACGTGGGGCAGAGCTTGGTATTTTAGTCAAAAGCGGAGCCGCTTTGGAGGCTTGCGGACATATAGACACTGTGGTTTTTGACAAAACAGGTACCATTACAAAAGGGGAGCCGTCTGTCGTTTCGGTTCTGCAAGCGCCTGACCAAACGGTAGGTAGTCTTTTGCAAGTGGCAGCAGACCTTGAGGTCCATTCCGAACACCCATTGGCAGGAGCAATTTTACAGCATATTAAAGAGCAAGGCATAGTCCCACAACCTGTTACCGCGTTTAAGGCTGTGCCGGGCTATGGTGTTACTGCAGAACAAGAAGGCGTTCGCCTTGTGGTGGGCAAAGCTGGCTTATTAGAGCAAGAAGGCATTGCGTTAGACAGCTTGAAACATATCGCTGAAGAGGAGGAAGGCAAGGGCCATACCCTTATGTTTGTGGCAAAGGGGGCTACGCTACTGGGCTGTGTGGCAGTGGCAGATACGATCAAGCCTTCCTCTGCTCAAGTTGTTTCCATGCTGCATGCGCTTGGGATCCATACGATTTTACTTACAGGCGATAATAAAAGGGCAGGCAGAGCCATTGCCCAACAGGTTGGCATTGATGTGGTTGTTGCTGAAGTTTTACCATCGGACAAGGCGCAAGAGATTGCAAGGTTGCAATCAGAAGGCCGCCAAGTGCTCATGGTAGGGGACGGTATCAATGATGCCCCCGCTTTAGCGCAAGCTCATGTGGGCATGGCGGTAAAAACAGGTACAGATGTGGCCATCGAATCCGCTGATATCGTGCTCATGCGCTCAGACATGCGCGGTGTGGAAACCGCCCTGCGTTTGAGCAAAGCCACCTTGCGTAATATCCGCCAAAATTTATTTTGGGCCTTTTTTTATAATGCCTTGGGGATTCCTTTGGCTGCGGGCGTTGTTTATGCGCTTGGTGGACCGCTCCTCAATCCTATGTTTGCGGCGCTTGCCATGGCGCTTAGCTCTGTTTCTGTGGTGAGCAATGCTTTGCGTTTGCGTTTGTTTAAGTAAAAAATAGGTTGAAGGCTGTTCAAAACGTACAACCGCGTTGCGCTCTATATCCGTAATACTTGTTTTTCGTGTGTTTTTGCTCTTTGCTTTCAAAGGTTATGGTTATGCCGTAGAATTATTAAAAGAACTTTTTTTCACAAAATAGCCATGCAAAGATTTAAAAACAGCGTTTGATAACGTGTTTTAGTATTTTATTTCAGCCAATTAAAAATAAACTGTGTTTTTTGAGAATTCCTTGACATTTTTTGCATTTGCTTGATAAGTATTAGATACTGTGCTTTACAACGAAATCTGAGGCGAGAATATTTAAGGTTCTGCTGACAAAGACGGGAACAGCAAAGCACCAAGGCCTTGTATATACTTTATGATGATACAAAGCCTCTGTAAGGAACCTTTTTAGACAAAAGTCTTGAATAACCCAGCTCAAGGCAAGCATCCAAAATCATGTGGAGGTAAGGCAATGGCAAAACATCCAACCCCAAAGTTGGACCAACTTGAGTCCGGCCCTTGGCCCAGCTTTGTGTCCGACATTAAGCAAGAAGCCAAAATGCGGGCAGAAAATCCAAGAGGCATTGAGTATCAAATCCCTGTAGACGCCCCTGACGATCTGCTCGGCATTTTAGAGCTGTCGTTCACCGATGGTGAAACCCACTGGAAACACGGCGGCATTGTAGGCGTATTCGGCTACGGTGGTGGCGTTATCGGGCGTTACTGTGACCAGCCGGACATGTTCCCCGGCGTTGCTCACTTCCACACTGTACGTGTGGCCCAGCCTGCAGCCAAATTCTATTCCTCCGATTATTTACGCCAACTTTGCGACATTTGGGACATGCGCGGTTCAGGGCTGACCAACATGCACGGTTCAACCGGTGACATCGTATTGTTAGGCACCCAAACACCGCAGCTTGAAGAAATTTTTTATGAACTTACGCACAACATGAACACCGACCTTGGCGGTTCTGGTTCTAACTTGCGTACTCCCGAATCCTGCCTTGGGCAAAGCCGTTGTGAGTTTGCCTGCTATAATGCTCAGGATATGTGCTACCAGCTTACACAGGATTATCAGGACGAATTGCACCGTCCGGCCTTCCCCTATAAGTTTAAATTTAAGTTTGACGGCTGCCCCAATGGTTGCGTAGCGGCCATTGCCCGTTCTGACTTTGCTGTTATCGGCACTTGGAAAGACGATATTAAAATCGACCAAGACGCCGTAAAAAGCTATGTAGGCGGAGAATTTAAACCCAATGCCGGCAGCCACTCTGGCCGCGATTGGGGCAAGTTTGACATTCAGGCTGAGGTTGTTGACCTTTGCCCCACCAAGTGCATGAAGTGGGACGGCAAAACCCTTGGTATCAACAACCGTGAATGTGTGCGTTGTATGCATTGTATCAACGTTATGCCTCGTGCTTTGCACATTGGTGATGAACGTGGCGCGTCCATCCTTTGCGGTGCAAAAGCTCCTGTGGTTGACGGTGCCCAAATGGGTTCGCTGTTAGTGCCCTTTATCCCTGCTGACAATCCTTATACTGAAGTAAAAGAAGTGATTGAAAAGATTTGGGATTGGTGGATGGAAGAAGGCAAGAACCGTGAGCGCCTTGGCGAAACCATGAAGCGTCTTTCCTTCCAGCGTCTGCTTGAAGTGGTTGATATGCCTTCACTTGCCCAGCACGTGAAAGAACCCCGCTCCAACCCCTACATCTTCTTTAAAGAAGAAGAAGTTCCCGGTGGTTGGGATCGTGATTTGGCAGCTTATCGTCAACGGCATCAACGCTAACACAAAGGAGGCAGTAGCATTATGGCATTTGTTTCTTCTGGATATAATCCACAAAAACCCATGGAAGGCCGTATTTCTGATATCGGCCCTCGTAAATATAATGAATTTTTTCCTCAAGTTATTGCTAAAAACTTTGGCAAATGGCTGTACCATGAAATCCTTGAGCCCGGCGTGCTTGTTCACGTTGCAGAATCAGGTGAAAAAGTGTACACCGTGCGCTGTGGTGGAGCTAGGCTGATATCGGTCACCCATATCCGCGAAATATGCGATATCGCTGACAAATTCTGCGATGGCTTTGTTCGCTTTACCACACGGAGCAACATTGAGTTCATGGTTTCTGACGAAGCAAAGCTCAAGCTCTTGATGGAAGATTTGCGCAGCCGCAAATTTGACGGTGGTTCCAACAAGTTCCCCATTGGCGGAACCGGTGCCGGTATCACCAACATTGTGCATACCCAAGGGTGGGTACACTGTCACACCCCGGCCACAGACGCTTCAGGCCCGGTAAAGGCCATCATGGACGCTGTATATGATGATTTTGTGTCCATGCGTTTGCCTGCTCCTGTGCGTATTTCTTTGGCTTGCTGTATCAATATGTGTGGTGCTGTGCACTGTTCTGATATTGGTATTGTGGGTATTCACAGAAAACCGCCCATGATCGATAACGAATGGGTTGACCAGCTTTGCGAAATCCCCTTAGCAGTCGCAGCTTGCCCAACAGCCGCCGTGCGCCCTGTAAAGGTTGAGATTGACGGCAAAAAGCTCAACTCCATAGCTATCAAAAATGAACGCTGCATGTATTGCGGTAACTGTTATACCATGTGTCCTTCATTGCCCATTTCTGACGGAGAGGGCGATGGCGTTGCGATCATGGTTGGCGGCAAGGTTTCCAACCGTATTTCTATGCCAAAGTTTTCTAAAGTTGTGGTGGCTTATATCCCCAACGAGCCCCCACGCTGGGAAACACTTACCGATACCATCAAGCATATCGTTGAAGTGTACTCAGAAAACGCCAATAAATACGAACGCCTTGGTGAATGGGCTGAGCGTATTGGCTGGGAGTCTTTCTTTGAAATGACTGGCCTTGAGTTCACGCACCACTTGATTGACGATTTCCGTGACCCTGCCTACTACACTTGGCGTCAAAGCACGCAGTTCAAATTCTCTGAAGCTGCGCTTGAAAGCTATGCAAGTGAAGGGCAAGGCGCAGAAGTTGACCTTGAAGTCACTGCCGACGACAAAGCTATAGTGGTTAATTTCCTCAAAGAAAAAGCCGCAAAGCCAGGTGCCAAAACCAAGTACTACTTTAAGGACTTCTTGGACCTGTTCCCGGGTAAGCCTTCTCGTTATGTCAAGCAGGTCTTGTCTGTGCTTGTGAGCGATGAATCTCTTGAATACTGGTCTTCTGGTTCTACAACCATGTATGGCCTTAAAGGTGTAGGCAAGCAGGCTGCCAGCGAAGGTGAAAAATAATTCGCTTAGTCCCATTGTCATAACCTTTTTATAGACTTAGAATGAGGGGAGGCCGTGCAAACGGGCTCCCCTTTTTTACATCTAGCCGTGACATTTTTTGTTGCATCGCACCAGCAAGGCTTTGGGGGATGCAAAATATTTTTATGTATCGTTTGTGATGTTTACTTTTCGTATGTAAAGCGATATCTTACATATACATCAATTTGAATATGTGACAGCTTTTGAATATGTAAAGCGTGTTGATTACTAAGGAGTTTTTATGGCGTGGACTATTCGCATGCGTCACCCTTCATCAGGTCTCAACGAACGTGGTGTGATTGGCTTTAGCTGGACAACGCTTTTTTTTAGTGGTTTTCCGGCTATCTTGCGTGGAGACCTGATCACAGGCGTGCTGGTACTTATAGTATCTTTTTCTTCCTTTTGGATAGCAGCCGTTATTTGGGCTTTTTTGTACAACAAATTTTATACGCGGCGGCTCCTTGAAAAAGGCTATGTCTTTGATGATGAGCCAGACAAGGTTGCCGAGGCCAAGCGTGCGATTGGCTGCACAGACTAGCAGCTATGTGGTTGCAAGTAGTTGCAATGTATGATTTCCTAATGCACGGCTTACGAGAGGTATAATGCACACAAAAGCACTGCCACGCCTTATAATTGCCGGCCTTAGCGGTGGGAGCGGTAAAACCGTGCTCAGCCTAGGCCTTATTCGTTCTTTGGCTAGGCAGGGATTGCGGATAACGCCTTGTAAAAAAGGGCCGGATTATATTGACGCGGCCTGGCTGTCCCTTGCCGCAGGCAAGGCTGGTAGCCCTGGTAAGCAGAATGTTTGTGCTCCTGCTTTTTGGAACGATTGTCCACCACCGGTAAATTTGGATCCCTTTTTTTTGGAACCGTCAAGGCTGCGGGATCAGCTTGTTCATCGCCATGGCAATAATGACATAGCCATTATAGAGGGCAACCGCGGTCTTTTTGACGGGGGTGATGTGGAGGGGAGATGCTCTACTGCAGCACTATCACGTACCCTTGAAAGCCCTGTGGTTCTTGTAGTTAATGCCACAAAAATGACACGCACAGCAGCAGCCATTATCGCGGGATTACAGGCTTTTGAAGACTTTTGGTTTGCAGGGGTGGTGTTCAATCAAGTGGGCACCGCGCGGCAAGCCGATATCTTGCGTGCTGCTGTAGAAAAATACACGTCGATTCCTGTCCTTGGCATGTTGCCGCGCCTTGCTGACAACCCCATGCCAGAAAGGCACATGGGGCTTGCGGGGGGGCACTCCCTTGATGCCGCTACAGACAGCGTTTTAGAGCGTTTAGCCGATCATGTTGAGGCCAATTGTGATGTTGAAAAGCTTGTTGCAATAGCGCAAAGCACAAAAAAGTTAACATCAATTCAGCCTTTTTGGGCAAAGACACCGCCAATGGCAGCCCATGCTGTGTCGCGCCCCAAAATAGCTGTGGCCTATGATGCCGCATTGTGGTTTTATTATCAGGAAAATTTGGAAGCGCTTGAGCTGGCAGGAGCAGAGCTTATACCTGTGTCCCTTGCAGGTGCTAGATCAATCCCTTGGGACGATATGGATGGTTTGTACATGGGGGGTGGTTTTCCTGAAACTATGGAGAAGCAGCTGGCCCGTTCTTCCCATGTGGCGGTCTTAGCAGGCTTGGCTAAAAAGGGCATGCCCATCTATGCCGAATGTGGCGGGCTTATGGTGCTGTGTCGTGGCCTGTATGATAATCTGCAAGGGCAAGCGACAAGCACGTGGGGGGATGTGCTCCCTTTGCGTGTGGTTCAGCACAAACGCCCCCAAGGCCTTGGTTATGTGCATGGAACTGTAGCAGAGACAACGCCTTTTTTTAGTAAAGGCACAATGGTGCGCGGACATGAGTTTCACTATTCATCCTGCGAAACTTTGAACGGTGAAGCGGTGTTTAATGACAGTGGGCATATAGCCCCTGCTGTGGCAACGGTTTTGAATGGCCCCGTATTTAGGCTAGATAAGGGAATTGGTATGGGCAAGGATGCGACAGCGCAGGGCATGGATGGGGTACATGCACATGGCGTACAGGCATCGTACCTGCACATTTTCGCACCGGCAGTGCCTGAATGGGCTCATAACTTTGTGCAGGCCGCGCGAGCGTTTCGTCAAGGCATTTGACGTGCATTATTAGGCGCAAGCCGTTCATTGCCAATACGTGTACAGCCTGCTTTTGCTATGCAGAAGGTTTTTCAGCCTGTTTGACTTCATTCCATAAATCGTCTTTTTCATCCAGCGACAGTTCAATAAAATCAAGGCCGCGCTCTTCAGCAAGGCTTTGCATGCGTGCAACACGGTCAAGAAAGCGCAGGTTCGCTTTTTCTAGAGCAGGGGCAGCCTTAATGCCTTTGCGCCTTCCAAATTCTACCAAGCTAAAGAGGTGGTCGCCAAACTCATGTTCGATTTGTTCTTGATTTGCGGCGGGGCCGTTGATTGCTGTTTCTCCAATGGAGCCGGGCGTACAGGCATCAAGCAGCTCTAACCATTCCGCCTCTACCTGTTGTTCCACATCGCTGTCGTCTGGCCATGTAAAGCCAACTCGAGCGGCCTTGGCATGGATTCGATAGGCCTTTGTTAAAGGCGGCAGTCCTTTAGCGAGCGAATCATAAATCTTTGGTTTGGTCGTTTCCTGGCTTTTTTCTTCACGTTTTATGCGTTCCCAGTTTTTGAGCAAGTCTTCACGCTGTTCAAAACGGGCGTCACCAAAAACATGAGGGTGTCTGCGCACCATTTTTTCTGCAACATTGTTTACAGCATCTGCTAGGGATGGGCCGTTTGATGTAGCCGATAGTTTGGCAAGAAACATCAGTAAAAAAAAGACATCTCCCGTTTCCTCGCCAATATCCACAGGTTTGCCACTGCGAATGGCATCAATGAGTTCAAAACATTCTTCAATAATGTATTCTGTTAAGGAGCTCGGGGTTTGCTCCTTGTCCCAAGAACACCCATCAGGCCCCAAAAGCGCGGCAAGAACCGTTGATAAGCGGTCAATGGCTTCATGTAAAGCCGGTTCAGCAGGGCTAACGGGCAAGGAGGCTTCTTTATTACTCACAACAGCACCTTAAAAAATGTTATAGATTAAAACTACAAATAAACAGTCTGAGCGTTTTTGTTGGTAATTATAAAGAGAAAGGCAGGATGCTGCGAAGCTCTTGGGTGTATTCTCTGATAAGCGGGGTCAAAAGCGAGGAGCGCATGAAGTCAACATCACCCAAAACATAGGTGAATGCGGTAACAAGAAGCGCAGACAATATGAACCCTTTGAGAAAACCAGCCAAGCCACCTGCCAAATGGTCAAGCCAGCCCAGTTGGACAGCGGAAAAAAGTTTGGACAGAAGGCTTGCCAGAAGGGCTGCTACTGCCATGGTTCCGCAAAGGATAACCACATAGGCTAAAATATGAGCCCAAGATCCTGCACTTAAATAGTCTGTTATGACAGAGGCAAGATCTCTGTAATATTGCTTGGCAAGGATAACGCCGCCAATAAGGCCTACCAATCCGGAAAGTTCTGCAAAAAAGCCGTATATAAAACCACGAATGGTAAAAACACCAAGGATTACGGCAAGGGCAAGGTCAAAAACATTGATTTCTGAAGGGAATGACATGACTAGGATCCTTTAAGGCACTCATGGTGAGGTATAAAATGTAAAGATCTTGCGCAGAGACTTTTGTGCCAAGCAGGCCGGCACAACATGAAGTGCGAAGATTTTGTATAGTATATTTCTTTAAATTTCGTTATTCATTCTATTTTTTTGCAAGCAAAGAAAAGCGTGTCAGCTTTGCTCACGGGTAAAAAAGTATCTATACCTTGCCTTGCCGTTAAAAGCAAGCTATCCCTAATAAGAACGTATGGTTTGCTATACGATGTAGGCATGTTCAAGCACTTGTAGAATTTTTTATAACTAGCTATACATCAAGGAAATATAAAAACGGAACCAGCTAAAACGGGTAGACTATGAAAAAAGCACTCATCACAGGCATCACCGGTCAAGATGGCGCGTACTTAGCAGAATGTTTGCTGGAAAAAGGCTACGAGGTGCACGGCATCAAACGTCGCGCATCCTTGTTCAACACAGCACGCATCGACCATATTTATCAATCGCCCCATGCCAAGGAGCGGCGTTTCATCCTGCATTATGGCGACATGACCGATTCAGGAGGGCTTATCCGCGTTGTGCAAGAGGTGCAGCCGGACGAGATTTATAACCTTGCTGCCCAAAGCCATGTGAAGGTGTCGTTTGATTCTCCTGAATATACGGCCAATGTGGATGCATTGGGAACTTTGCGCCTGCTTGAAGCCATACGGATCCTTGGACTTGAACAAAAGACGCGATTCTATCAGGCTTCAACATCCGAATTGTACGGCCTGGTTCAGGAGGTACCGCAAAAGGAAACAACGCCTTTTTATCCGCGTTCACCCTATGCCTGCGCGAAACTTTATGCCTATTGGATCACCGTCAATTACCGCGAAGCGTACAATATGTATGCCTGCAATGGTATTTTGTTCAACCATGAATCGCCCCTGCGTGGCGAAACCTTTGTGACGCGTAAAATCACTCGCGCCTTGTGTCGTCTTGCCCTTGGGCTTGGTGACCTTTTGTATCTTGGCAATATGAGCGCTTTGCGTGACTGGGGCCATGCGAAGGATTATGTTGAAATGCAATGGCTTATGCTACAGCAAGAAAAACCTGAGGATTTTGTTATCGCCACAGGCCGTCAGGTTTCTGTGCGCCGCTTTGTGGAATTATGTGCGGCGCAGCTTGGGATCACGCTTGTTTGGAAGGGGCAGGGCCTTGATGAACAAGGCATTGTAAACGCAGTGGATACGGAGATGTTTGCAGCATGCTGCGGTACAGGTCAAACGGCAACGCTGCAAGTAAAACCTGGAGATGTGCTGGTTGGTGTGGACCCTCGTTATTTTCGACCCACAGAGGTTGAAACCTTGCTCGGCGATCCTAGTAAAGCCAAAAGCGTTTTAGGTTGGGAGCCTCGCATCACCCTTGAAGAAATGGTGGCGGAAATGATGCAGGCAGATCTTGCGGCTGCTGCAAGGGATCGCGTGTGCCTTGATCAAGGTTTTAGCGTGTTTGAGTCGAGCGAAGTATAAAAAATCTTAAGGCTTTACCAGTATAGTAAAGCCTTAAGAATAAAAATTGCAAGTTTGCTTGCTTTTAGACCTGACTACCAGCTCATGCGTACAGGCACACCCTGATCGTGCATGATTTTTTTGATTTCCGGTATGGTGTACTGTCCGTAATGAACGATGGATGCAATAAGCGCGGCTGAGGCATCACCTTTTGTGACAGCTTCAACCATATGCTGTGGGCTACCGGCACCGCCAGATGCAATAACAGGTATGGTGACTGCTTGGCTGATAAGGCTTGTTAAGGTAAGTTCATAGCCGTCTTTTGTGCCATCTGCATCAATGGAATTGAGGCAGATTTCGCCTGCTCCAAGTTCTTCACACTTTTTTGCCCACCAAAGGGCGTCAAGTCCTGTGGGCTTTCTTCCCCCATGGATAACCACTTCATAGCCTGACGGGATGGCGTCGCTTGCAGGTATTTGCAGCACATCCATGCCCACAACAATGGCTTGCGAACCAAAGGCAGTCGCACCTTCAGCAATAAGTTCAGGACGTTTTACCGCGGCTGAATTGATGGACACTTTCTCTGCCCCTGCCAAAAGCACCGCGCGCATGTCTTCCACAGAGCTTAGCCCACCGCCAACAGAAAAGGGAATAAAAATACATTCTGCCACGCGGCTGACCACGTCAAGGAAAATACCGCGCTCCTCATGAGAGGCTGTGATGTCGTAAAAAACTATCTCGTCAGCACCTTCTTCATAATAGCGTTTGGCTGTTTCAACAGGGTCGCCAATGTCTTCATTGCCCACAAATTTTACGCCCTTGGTCAAGCGTCCGTTACGCACATCAAGGCAGGGGATAATCCGTTTCATGAGCATGAAGAAAGCTCCTTTTTTTGGCACCATGTGGCAAAGTTGGACAAAAGACGTAAACCCGGGGTGCCGCTTTTTTCCGGATGAAATTGCACGCCCCACAAATTGTCGCGCCCATACACAGCACAAAAACTCGTGCCATAATCACATGTGGCAATGGTGTATTCTAAGGCTGTGTCCACATAATAGCTGTGAACAAAATAAAAGGCTGCTGTAGCAGGGATGCCTTCCATAAGGGGGCTGTTTGTATGCATATGAAGCGTATTCCACCCCATATGAGGAATACGGATGGGTTCATTATTCTCTGTCATGTTTGCGGCAAAGCGTTTACAAGTTCCAGGTAATAAATCAAGGGTTTGCGTGTCGTTTTCTTCGCTATACGTCAGCATGATTTGGCAACCAAGGCATACGCCAAGCACAGGAATATGCCGCTCTACGGCATCACGCAAAGCCGTATCCAGCTTTGAGGCTTTAAGCTGCGCCATGGCTTGCCCTGCTGCGCCAACACCGGGAAAGACTATGCCCGCAGCGGAACGGATCTGTTCAGGGTCTGCGGTGATTTGGCAAGGCACGTTTACATGGGCAAAGGCCCTAGCCACAGAGGTTTGGTTTCCGGATTCATAGTCAAGGATTGCAATCATCAGCTGTTCCTTGTGGTTAAAGTTTTTATCAGAAGTTACGATCCATATATTTCGCGCATGGCACGCGCAAGTTCAAGCAAGCGATGATCCCAAGTATGCTCTGCCAATACCCTGCGCCGTGCAGCCTCTGCCACAAGGCGGCGCTCTTTGGGGTTTTTAAGGTAATAGCGTACAAGCTCGCCTATTTCAGCAGGTTCATGGAATGCAATAACTTCCTTGCCCTGTTCAAACAAATTGTCCATTTGTTCACGCCAATCGGTCAGCACAAAGCCACCTGCTGCAGGTGCGTCAAAAATGCGTTGGTTCACAGCACCTTTCATTTGCTTACTGGTGCAGTTAAAGTTGATGGCTGAAAAAGGATACACAAGCGGTAATTCGTCATAATAATTTACTTCAGGGTGAAGTTTCCATGTTTTTTCTGCATGCCGAAAAATAGTGTTCCAGCCTGAATCGCCCACAATGAGCGGCGTAAACGGCAAAAGCTCTTGCACGCATGAGGCTCTGTATTGCTTTGTGGCTTCCCAGGTCAGCAAGGTTTCATAGGCCAAGCGTTCCTCATCAGTGGTCAGAGCGCGATAACTTTCTGCCGGATGCGGGTGCTTGTTGAGCACAAAGGCGCGTACAGAGCGTTCCTCTGCCTGCATAAATTCTGTGGCGATATGTTTATAGCCGCGCAAAATTGCCGCAGGCAAGGGGGTCTTTTTAAGCCTTGCGCCAACTTTATATACCATGGAATTGCCAACAAAAGATAAGTCAGTGGGAAAAAAAGGCGATGGTGAAGCGCCTGTACGAGGGCGAAAACGCTCAGGGTCTGTGCCAAGGGGTAAATAGGCCGCATGAGGAAAACCAAACTCTTTGAGCATGGGTAAATTGTCGGCATCCCAGCTGAACAAAGTCGCCCAAGGGCTGGCAAGGCGTGCGTATAAATGGATGATCAGGTGCGGATTGTCCACAAACCATGAGGCCAGGGGCAAGCGGAGCCGCTCTAAAAGCTCCATGAGCACACCTTCACGGTCAATGCCCAAATGGTTAAGCGTCAACACAAAATCAGGCTTGAAAGTGGCCACAGCGGTGAGCATGCGCTCTACAAAATCCGCTTGGGTTAGCTCTTTATCTTCAATGGTCAAAAGATAGGTAGGAAAATCAAGCCGCTTGCAGGCGCGAACAATCTCACCCATAAGAAAATATTTGCTGGTCATGAGCAAAAGACGCGGCTTTGACGAGGCAAACCGCGGACTTGTAGCTATTTTTTCCCAAAAGTTGAAGGAAGAACTGGCGGTAAGCTGTTCATGCATATACGTGTACCACGCCCGATCAAGGCGTTGGTATACAGGATTGAGCAAAGAAATAAAGGGTTTTCCGCCATGTTCAACTTGCCATTTGGTGAGGATCTTTAGGGCTTCTTTTGAATCTGCTTCCGTAATAAAAAGCACTTTATCAGGGCCGTATTGGTCGCAAATCTTGCTATTAGCTATAATGTCAAGTTCTTTGTCGAGCACCGCCACAGGCCCTTCTATCTTTGCAAGTAAGGCATGCAAG
This sequence comes from uncultured Desulfovibrionaceae bacterium, assembly GCA_964370375.1. GTDB lineage: Bacteria > Desulfobacterota > Desulfovibrionia > Desulfovibrionales > Desulfovibrionaceae > CAYJIX01. The sequence continues at coordinate 14,227 of CAYJIX010000047.1, forward strand.
GCGTGGCCAAGACCGCTCCCAAGTAATACGGGTAGGCCGTGATGTCCTTCTGGGAGTTGTTCCAGTATCGCCAATTCTCGCTCTGGCCCGGCCGGACCAAGCATGAAAAAGGCGCGTTCACCAACACGGACACGCAAATCCTTGAGTGTGCCATCTTCTGCCCATTCTGGCTCAATAGACCGAGGAAGCTTGTGAGTTTCCATGAAGTTTGATGTTTTTAGGTTGTGTTTAGAGTCATGCAACGTAAGCGCGGCCTTATAAAAGCGAACGCGGTGTTTATACAAACGCCGCGTTCGCTAAGCTGGTGCTTATTTTTGCTCTTTTTTAGCATCTTCACGCAAACGCAAGCCAAGCTCTTGCAGTTGCCGCGTGGAGACCGTATCAGGAGCATTGGTCATAAGGCAGGTGCCTTTTTGCGTCTTGGGGAAGGCAATAACATCACGAATAGATGTGGCATTGCACATAAGCATGATGAGTCGGTCAAGACCAAAGGCAATACCGCCATGAGGGGGTGCGCCGTATTCCATGGCGTCAATGAAAAAGCCGAACTGCTCCCTTGCGCGTTCAGGCGTAAAGCCAAGCGCGTCAAACATCTGTTCTTGGATATGGCCTGAATGGATTCGGATAGAACCGCCACCTACTTCACTGCCATTGAGCACCATGTCATAGGCCTTGGCCCTAGCCCTTTTGGGGTCAGAGGTCATGGTTTCTAAATCTTCATCCTTGGGGGAGGTGAAGGGATGGTGGCAGGCCACAAAGCGTTTTTCTTCGTCATCATATTCATACAGGGGAAAATCTGTAACCCACAAGAAATTCCAAGCATTTTCAGGAATCATTCCAAGCTGCTCACCAAGGCGTACCCGTAAGTTGCCAAGGGCCGCATTGACCATTTCAGGTGCCCCTGCTTGGAAAAAGGCAATGTCCCCTACCTGTAAATCAAGGGCTTTGGCCAAGTTTGCTTTAACCTCATCAGAAAGGAATTTGGCAAACGGCGATTGCCATTCGTTTTCGCGTACTTTGATATAAGCAAGCCCTTGTGCTCCATAAATTTTGACAAATTCAGTGAGTTCATCAATTTCTTTACGGGTCAAGGATTCACCGCCGGGCACTCGCAACCCTTTAACGAGAGGCGCTGTGGCAAAGACCTTAAAGTCGCTTTCACGCACCACAGAGGTCACATCCACAAGCTCAAGACCAAAGCGGGTATCAGGCTTATCAACGCCATAGCGAGCCATGGCATCATCATAGCTTAAACGTGGAAAGGGGCGTGGGATGTCCACATCCATGGCTGCTTTAAAAACGCTGGACATAAGGTTTTCTGCCATGTCCATAACTTGCGCTTCATCTGCAAAGCTCATTTCAATATCAATTTGCGTAAATTCAGGCTGACGATCAGCACGCAAATCTTCGTCACGAAAACAGCGCACGATCTGAAAATAACGATCAAGACCTGATACCATGCACAGCTGTTTGAACATTTGCGGCGACTGGGGCAACGCAAAAAAGTGCCCATGATTGATACGGCTTGGTACCAAAAAGTCCCTTGCGCCTTCAGGGGTGGATTTTGTTAAAAAGGGCGTTTCCACTTCCAAAAAGCCGTCGTCTGACAAATACTGGCGTACAGCTTGGGCCACTTTACTGCGCAGCACAAGGTTTTTGGTCATGCGTGAACGGCGCAAATCTAAATAACGCCATTGCAAGCGTAAATTTTCACCGGCTTCAACACGGTCTTCAATGGGGAAGGGCGGTGTTTTTGCGGTGTTGAGCAGCTTCCATTCAGTGACATAGACTTCTACTTCTCCTGTGGGCATGGCTTCATTGATCATGCCTTCAGGGCGCGGACGTACAGTGCCCTGCACGGCCAGCACAAATTCTGAGCGTAAAACTCGCGCCCTTGCATGGGCTTCTTCGGCAACTTCAGGGCTGAACACAATTTGGGTCAGGCCAAAACGGTCACGAAGGTCAACAAAGATAAGCCCGCCGTGATCGCGTCTAAATTGTACCCAACCCATAAGGCAGACGGTATTGCCGTTGTCTTTAAGTGTCAGATCGCCACAGGTGTGGGAGCGTTTCCAGTCTCCCAAAGGTTGCAAGGGAACGTCGTTTTGGAGTTCCGGCATGATATCGGTTTCATTCATGGTAAATATCCCATTCATAGACTATGCTAAGGTTAAAAAAGGAAGAAAAAGCAAGGCGTATGGCCTGCGTGACCTTTAATGTGTTCAAAAAAATGCGGAAACTTGGTTAAGCGGCACGGTATCCTGCTCGCCGCTGTCCATATTTTTGATGGTTACCTTGCCTTCGGCAAGCTCGTCAGATCCCGGTAATAACATATAGCGAGCCTGCATCTTGGAGGCTTGGCGCATGGCGCTTTTCATGCTGCGTTTTATATAGCTCATTTCACCGCAAAGCCCTGCATCGCGCAAGGTTTGTGTTAGAGTAAAGACTGTATCCACACTGTCATCTGTTAACAGAGCCACATAAAAGTCGGGGCGTTTACTTTGCAATTCGGGCAAAAGCATGGCAAGCCGTTCCATGCCGCAAGCAAAGCCAAGGCCGGGCACGTCTGTGCCGCCAAGCTGGGCAATGAGTCCGTCATAGCGACCGCCGCCTGCCACGGTACCTTGTGCGCCTATTTTGTCCGTCACAATTTCAAAGGTCGTGCGTGTGTAATAATCAAGTCCACGCACAAGCCGGTGGTTGAGGGTATAGGCAATGTCTTCGCGCTCAAGGAGTTTGCGCACTGTTGCAAAATGTTCTGCGCAATCAGGGCAGGTGTGCTCAAGGATAGTGGGCGCGTCTTGGGTTAAGGCTTTGCAGGTAGGGACTTTGCAGTCAAGAACCCGCAAAGGATTGGTTTCCATACGGCGCTGGCAATCCTCGCATAATTTTTCAACAGCAAGCCCTTTGAACCATTGGCGCAACATGTCGCGATAGGCAGGACGACATGTGGGACAGCCTAAGGTGTTGAGCTGGAGCGTCAAATCTGTAAGCCCAAGCTCTTCAAGAAAGCGTGTAACCATGATCACAAGTTCAGCATCAGCCTGTGGTTCAACAGCTCCAAGGCATTCGCAATTGATCTGATGAAACTGGCGTAAGCGTCCTTTTTGCGGACGCTCATAGCGGAACATGGGGCCGGTTGTGAACAGCTTGGTGACGCCTTCGCTTTTTTGACGGCCGCTTTCCATAAAGGCGCGCATGACTCCGGCCGTAGCTTCCGGCCGCATGGTTAAAGATCGCCCTTTTTTATCCGGAAAGGTATACATTTCTTTTTGTACAACATCGGTTTCTGTACCTATGCCGCGACAAAAAAGCTCGGTATGTTCCAAAATAGGCGTGCGCAGCTCTTCATAACCATAGCGCGCAAAAACGCTGCGGGCCACCTGCTCCATGTGTGTGAAGATATCGCTTTTTGGTGCGAAAAGGTCTTCAAACCCTTTAACTGCCTTAATCTCACTCATAACAGTATCCAAAATATATGGTTGACGAAAAAACAAGATACATTACGCCATACGCTTAGACTTGTCAAAACACCTGTCTTGCCAAGCTGTTGTGCCATAAGATTGCGTATTTTTTGTAGGGATACGTTACAAATACGACTCTGCCTGCATCAGGTAGTTTTGGATGTAATCTGCGACACCGCTTTCAAGGTTATGTAAAGGCACCGTACAATTTGTTTGGTCAAGCCAATCCATGGTGGCTTCGGTAAAGTACTGGTAACGATTTTTGAGCGATTCGGGCAAGGCAACATAATCAATATTTGTCTTACGCCCCATGGCGGTAAATACAGCTTGGGCAAGATCATTCCATGAACGTGCTTTACCTGAACCCATGTTGCGAACGCCATTGACGCTGGGATTTTGCAAAAGCCAGTACATCACGGCAACACAATCTTTGACATAGACAAAGTCACGCATTTGTCCGCCGTCAACATAGTCTGTGCGGTCAGATGCAAAAAGAGTCATCCTGCCTGTATCAGAAATTTCTTTGAAGGCTTTGCACGCAACGCTCATCATATTGTCTTTGTGGTATTCGTTAGGGCCATATACGTTGAAAAATTTAAGCGAGACAATATGGTTGAGGATGTTTTCACGATATGCCCATAAATCGAACAAGTGCTTGGAGTAGCCATATATATTGAGGGGCTTTAGCTGAAGAGTTGTCAAAAGCGAGTCAGAAAAGCCCAAAAATCCGTCACCATAGGTTGCTGCGCTGCTGGCATTAATAAAGCGCGCGCCATGTTTTAACGCGTAGCGGCACACGATTTGGCTATAATGTAGGTTGTTGCGCATCAAAAAATCGGCATCGCGCTCTGTCGTGGATGAGCACGCGCCAAGGTGAATGACTGCCTCAATTTGTGTTGGTGCTTTGTCGCGCAAGACTTGCTGAATAAAATCGTCGCGGTGCAGATAGGCTCTGTAGCGGCGATTGACTAGGTTCTTCCATTTTTCGGTAGAGCTTAGGTTGTCCACCACAAGAATGTCGTCAATGCCCTGTTCGTTAAGCTGCCAGACCATGGCACTGCCGATAAATCCGGCTCCACCTGTAACAATATACATGGTAAACTCCTTGGTGCAGTATAGTTTAAATCAGGTATGTTTTTATGATAGCGTATTTTTTCCTTTGTGCATACTGTATATAAGTTCTGTTATTTTAGGTATTTAATTTTTCATAAAAAGGTTTTGTTGCCTTTTTTTGCTGCCAGCACGACCTTAGCAAGCTTATATATGTTGTAGAACTCTGCCATGCAATCCTTAGCGGGTTAAGGCTGTGCTTGTTTTAAGTACCTAAAATCTAATGTCATAGAAATTTTTTTCAAAATTCACAAAAAAAGAGTTGACAAAGGGACGAGTC
>CAYJIX010000048.1:0-18137 GCA_964370375.1 uncultured Desulfovibrionaceae bacterium
TCACCACTTCCTTGCCTCTCACCCCTTTTGAGCCCCTTGCCCTATGTACGAAAATGGGCTGTATGGGCGTCAGCTGGTCAATTTTTGCCCTGTCATGAGGTAGCCCAAGTAGATGTGGGGTCACTCCCAAAATACGGTACTTCGGTAAAACCATATGCAAGGTGTTGCAAACGTAATGGATGATACTTTTACGTGCCTACTCTATAACCTATCAAAAAAAAGGAGATTCACGTTATGAAAAAGTATTTAGTGTTGACCTTTTTTTCTGTGTTTTTTGTAGGGTCGATTACAACGAACGCCTTTCCCGCTGTTGAAACCTATATTGGCATGTCGCAAGACGATTATTTAACCTACATAAACGGTGGGCTTGAAGCAGAGTTTAGAGCGTCTGACAAAGATAAAAATGGTATTATAGCTCGCAGAGAAGCAAACGTGTTTTTGGTCAGAAGAATGTTTTTGCCTAACGATAAGAAAAAAAAGGGATTAAAGTTATTTTTTGATATGGCTCTTGATGAATATATAGAAATGCATCAAGAAGGCATTAAAAAAGCTTTTATAACCGTTGATACAAATGCTGATGGAATACTTTCAGAAGAAGAATTAAAAGCAAAACATGGAACTACAGCTGGATATTATATTATACGTTGGTAATATAACTGTATATACAATCTGTTGTAGTAACAATACATAAAGGTATACAATCAACAAGCCATACACTGCACGTATATGGCTTGTTTTGTTTTTGTAACGGGTCTTTTTTTATAGGTTATACGCTACTTTACGCGTTTATTGTGTTATCTCAACAGTGTAAAATCCGTTTTATAATACTCGATTTTCTTTTCGTGTTTGAGCTTGGCCAATTCTTTGGATAAGGCCACGCGATCCACCGACAAATAGTCTGCCATTTCCTGCCTGTTAAAGGGCAGGGTAATGGTGTCGCTCCCTTGTTTGTGGGCTTCAAATGACAGGTATGAAAGCACCTTGTCGCGAATGCTGCGGCAGGATAACAGATAAACCTTGCTGTTCAAGGATGTCGCTTTTAACGTCAATATATTGATAAAGTTTTTTCTGATTTGCATGCCTATATGAGACGGCTCGGTAAAATTCAATATTTTTTCTGAGCGAAAAAAGATGACAACTGTATCGTTTTCGACACTTTCCACATCAAAGAAAAGCTTTTCATCGCAAAGGGAATGGGATTCGCCAAAATATTCCCCTGGTGGGACGGTGCGTAAGATGTTTTTGGCACCCAAAAAGTTTCTGCTGGCAACGCAAACAGCACCGTGTAGGACAAAGCCCAAGGTCTCTACCTTTTCGCCGGCCCTCCATAAAAGGGCGTTTTTAGAGTACGTGTACACTTTTGCCCCAAGGTTATGGCATATGTCTGTGATGTCTGCCTCGTCAATGTTTTCAAACAAAGGGGAAGCGCTGAGTTTGTGTACGTATTCTTTCATAGTGCTTTTTCCTCCGCGCGATTGCTACTGATTGAGGCTGTATGGTGTGGAGCAGCGACAGGGCCTCTTTTTGTTGTTTGGTATAGTGTACTATAAAACCCTTTCCTTTGTCCGTTGCATTTACTACAAACTGTATTTTTTTTCAAAATAGTATAGCAAGCCCACTGTGAGGCTTTATACTTCTCCTGTCAATTGTATTTGACCACGCGTACATACATACAATTTAGGTGTATTTGATGTTTTTTTACTTTTTTTAGGGCTTTTGTTGCATTTGCTACAGACTTTTTTTCGTAATGTGGTCTATTCTGCTTTCAATGGATAAAAATTATGATTGTGAGGACAAAAGCCATGAGCAATAAAGGATTGTTGGACGGTGTTATGGTGCTTGATTTGTCAAGGGTTTTGGCAGGTCCTTATTGCGGAATGCTACTTGCGGATATGGGCGCAACAGTCATTAAAATTGAAGTGCCTGAAAAAGGCGACGATGCAAGGGGCAATTTCCCCATACTTAACGGAGAAAGTGCCTATTTTATGAACCTTAACAGGAACAAAAAAGGCATCACCCTCAATTTAAAATCCGAAAAAGGCAAAGAAATTTTTAAAAAGCTGGTCGCAAAAAGCGACATTGTTATTGAAAACTACCGCCCGGGGGTTATGGAACGCTTGGGCCTAGGCTATGATGATCTGGTAATGATCAATCCCGGGATCATCTACGGTTCTGTATCAGGTTTTGGACATTACGGCCCTTACAGCCAGCGGGCAGGGTACGACATTATAGGCCAAGCCATGAGCGGCCTTATGTATACAACAGGCTGGCCTGGCGGCCCACCAACCAGAACAGGCACGGCCATAGCGGATGTTATGGCAGGGGTGTCTTGTGCCACAGGTATTTTGGCAGCGTACAGCAACAAGCTTAAAACCGGAAAAGGTGAAAAGATAGACGTGGCCTTGGTTGATTCCATGGTTTCTGCCCTTGAAATCATCAACATTATTTATCTATGTACCGGAAAAACACCAGAGCGAATCGGCAACCGTTACGAAGCCATTTATCCCTATGATTCTTTTTCCGCTGTGGACGGCGATATGGTTATAGGTGCCGGAAACGACAAATTGTTCGGCCTTTTGTGTGGCGTTATGCAGATGCCCGAACTGTTAGAGGACGAGCGGTTCACAAAAAACAACAGCAGGGTCATGCATCATGCCGAGCTTAAACCCATCATTGAAGATTGGCTGAAAGACAAAAAAGCAGCAGATGTCATCAACCAGCTTTTAGAGGCAGGGATTCCTTGCGCGCCGATCAATTCTATTGAGCAAGTGGCAAGCGATCCGCACATAGCAGGCGCGCGCGAAATGTTTGTGGACATTGAACATCCAAAAGCCGGAAAGCTAAAAATGACAGGCAACCATATCAAATTAAAAAACAATGCCATCAGCACCTTTGAACCTGCGCCCACCTTGTCGCAGCATACAAAAGAAGTTTTTAAAGATCTTCTTGGCATGAGTGATGATGAAATTGAGTCGCTTGGCAAAGAAAAGGTGTATTAGCAAACGCTTTTTGTTCTGTCTGCAACCGCAGCCTGTACCAAGGGAGTGATAGCATGGGAATGACCATTACTGAAAAAATTTTGGCAAAAGGCGCAGGATTAGACTCGGTGAAATCCGGCGATATCTGTACCGTTAAAGTAACAGGTGCCATGATGGATGACATTTTGGGGCCACGGGTTGAGATTGCCGAAAATTTAGAAAAACTTGGCTGTGCAATCTGGGATGCTGATAAAGTCACCGTTGTTTCAGACCATTATACGCCGCCAGCAAACGCCAAACAGGCAGAAATTGTAAAGTTTACCAGGGATTGGTCAGAAGCGCACGGCATTGAGCATTATTACGAATTTGAAGGGCCCTGCCATCAGGTGATGATCGATAAAGGCCGTGTGTCGCCGGGGGACATCATTGTGGGCACAGATTCGCATACCTGCTCCTACGGTGCGCTCGGTGCCTTTGCCACAGGCATTGGTTCCACAGAAATGCTGGGCGTGCTTGCAACGGGTGAGATATGGTTCAAAATCCCCCAAACAATGCTGTTTTCGTGCTCAGGAACATTACAAGAAAAGGTCATGGCCAAGGATTTAGTCCTTCATGCCATTGGCCTTGTGGGGCACAACGGCGCTACATACCAAGCCATGGAATTTATGGGCGAAGCGTTTTCAAACATGATTATGGATGAGCGCATTTGTATTGCCAACATGGCAGTGGAAGCAGGGGCAAAAAACGGCATCATTGCGCCAGACGCCATCACCGAAGCGTTTTTACAAAAAAACGGCATTGATAAAGGCACGATGTTTCATAGCGATCCTGACGCAACCTATGCGCGAACAATACATATCAACACCTCAAACCTTGAGCCATTGGCAGCGTGCCCCCATGAAGTGGACAACGTGGTGCCCATCAAAACCTTAGAAAATATTAAGGTGCATCAAGCCTATATCGGGTCATGCACCGGCGGACGCTACCATGATTTAAAGCTGGCAGCAGAATTGTTAAAGGGAAAAAAAATAGCAAAAGGGATCCGGCTTTTGATTTCCCCGGCATCTAAGAAAATCTGGAACGAATGTGCCCGTGACGGGATTTTATCAACCTTATCAGAGGCAGGGGCCACTATACTTGCTTCTAGCTGCGGTGCTTGCCTTGGTATCCATTCTGGAGCCATGGGCAAAGGAGAGGTTTGCGTTTCCTCCACAAACCGTAACTTCATTGGCAGGATGGGCAGTAAAGAAAGCGCGGTGTACCTTGCCTCGCCATTGTCAGTGGCGGCTAGTGCTGTTACCGGCACACTCACTGATCCCAGAAGCGCAGGCTGCCCCTAAAGGGCTGTCGACTGAAAAAGTGCAATCTGCGTCGTCAGATTACTTTTTTCGTGTTGCATGAACCATAGCCAGCTGTCTATTTGCGTACTTGCTCATGCTTCGCAAACGCAAACGGCTACGCCGCCCTTTGGGTAGCAAGAGTCCTATGCTTCCTCAAAAAAAGATAATCTTTCTTGCATCTTACGCTTTTTAAGGCGACAGTTGCCAGATAATTAGAGGACAGGGGAAGACCTCCCCTCTTAAAATTCACCACTTCATTGTCTTCAGCCCTTTTTGAACAGCCTGCCCAAGGATGAAGGATTGTTGAGGGGAGGGCTTTTCCTTCTCTGAACAGCCTGTGAGACACCATATACTGAGCTCTTTAACAAAATTTTTCAGTCGGCATTTTGGACTAGCTTGTAAAAAGAGGTAACCATGAGGTAACCATGATGAAAAAACGATTTACGACACGGGCTTTAAAGTATACAGACAACATCAATACGGATATCATCTCACCGCCGGCTTACATGGAATTGTCCGTTAAAGAAGCGGCACAATACGCCATGAGCCCTGTTGACCCAAGCTTTGCGCAAAATTGCCAAGAAGGCGACGCCTTTGTGGCAGAAAACAATTTGGGTTCAGGCTCAAGCAGAGAAACATCGCCGCTTACCCTAAAAGAGCTTGGCATCCGTACAATCATTGCAAAATCGTATGCCAGAATCTTTTATCGAAATTGCATCAATGTGGGGCTTTTGGCCTTAGAATGTGCCGAAGCAGAAAAAATTTCCATGTTTGATGAGCTTGATATCGATTTGGAGCAAAGCACGATCACCAACGTGACAACAGGTGAAGTTTTGCCCTGCAACCCCATACCCCATCACATCTTGGAATTGGTGGAGGTTGGAGGGGTTAAAAAGAAGCTTGAAAACATGTTTTTACAATCAAACAATGCCTCAGCAGCCTGTTAAAAGGAACGCCCATGAAAAAAACGTACGAACACCCTTCACCACGAGCATTATCTGTGCAAGATGTGGGGCCGCGCGACGGCTTTCAAAACCTTGCGGACTTTATCGAAACATCCGATAAAATCAAATATATTGAAGGCCTTATAGATTCAGGTATGAAGGATATTCAAATAACGTCCTTTGTAAGTCCAAAAGCCATACCGCAAATGAAAGACGCAAAAGAAGTGGCAAGCTATTTTACAAAAAAATATCCACAACTCAACCTTTTTGCCTTGGTTCCAAACCTTCGCGGCGCGCTGGCAGCTGTTGAATGTGGCATGACCAAGGTTTCTTTTGTGATTTCCTTAAGTGTTTCTCACAATAAAGCCAATATCAATAAAAGCCATGAAGAATCTTTTCAGGAGCTTGAGAGCATTTTACAAAAAGCACCTGAACTTAGCATCTGCGCGGATGTGGCAACAGCCTTTGGCTGTCCTTTTGAGGGGGTTCCCCAAAAGGAAGATTTGCTTGATTTTCTGCGTACATTATATACGATGGGCCTTCGTGAATTTTGCCTGTGTGATACCGTGGGCCTTGCCACGCCAAACGTGGTGAGGGAACAAATAAGGGCCGTGCAAGAAACGTTTGAGGGCATCACCCTTGGCGTGCATATCCATGATACCAGGGGCTTAGGCCTTGTAAACACCCTTGCCGCCATTGAAGAAGGCGTGGATTTTGTCCAATCAACCTTGGGCGGCCTTGGCGGTTGCCCGTTTGCCCCGGGCGCATCAGGCAATACCTCCAGCGAAGATTTGGTGCATATGCTGAGCAGTATGGGCTATGATACGGGCATTGACGCGGCAAAACTTATTGCCCTTGCCAAAGACTTACATACAAATGTTAAAGGCAATTATAGCGGACACCTTATCCATGTTGATGCTTCGGCTACAACTTCATGTTGAAGCGTAGCATTCAATAGATGCACGTATAGAGTATAGTTGTTTAAAGAGGTACCATTTCAGGGCGGTACCTAGGTGGTGTCTACATGAGATGGATTTTTGTGTTATATCAAGGAAGATGAATGTGCTTTGAAGGAGTGTATTTAGACATACATGACTGAAAAAGCACATGAAATCTGACGCAGAGATAACCGAAAAGACACTCGTGAAGATACCACCTAAAATAATAAACGCATAACCAAAGTAAAGGGGCAACTGTATGAGCAAAGCAACAACCGCACAAATCCTCTCACAATTTGTGGCAGACATCAGCTATGATAAGCTTCCTGACAAGGTCATTTATCATACCAAGGAGTTTGTGGCAGATTTATTAGCGTCTATGATCGCCGCAACTCAGCTTGAATCAGGCAAAATTTCTATTGCCATGGCTGCTGATTTGGGGGGCCCTGCTCAATCCACCTTGCTTGGCAACCCCACAAAGGTGCACGTGGCCAATGCAGCCATGGCTAACGCCAATCAGTGCTATAGCTTTGACTTTGTAGACGATCAGAACGAATCCAAATCGCACCCAAGCGCAGCTTCAATCCCCGCTGCCCTTGCCATGGCAGAATGTCTTAATTTAGACGGCAAACGCTTGATCGAAGCCATTGCCGCAGGCAATGAAACCGTTTGCAGAACCGGCGCCGCCTTTTTAGGGCATTTGTACGATCAAGGTTTTCACCCCTCCGCTGTGTGTGGAACCTTTGGCGCAGCAACCGCAGCAGGCAAATTGCTCGACCTTTCTGTGGAGCAGTTGACCCACGCCCAAGGCCTTGCCGGTTGCATGAGCGCAGGCATGATGATTGTGTGTAAAAGCGATAACTGGGGAAAACGTTTGCATGCAGGCCACGCAGCCCATAGTGGTGTTGTGGCGGCGCAACTGGCCTCGCGCGGCTATAAAGGGCCGTTGGATATTTACGAAGGCGACAGCGGCTTTTACTATTGCCACGCGCCAAGGCGTGAATACGATTTGAACGAAATTTCAAAGGACTTGGGCAAACGCTGGCTCTATTCAGAATCAAGCATCAAGCCCTATCCTTGTTGCCGCTTTGCAGGCGCAACCGTGGACGCTTGCTTGATCATCAAGCAAAAATACAATCCCGATTTAGAAAAAATCGCAAAAATCACCATCTTAACTCAAGAAGCGCAAAGCTGGTTGCAAACAGAACCGCGCGAAATCAAATGGAATCCGCAAACTCAACCCGATGCGCAATTCAGCATGCCTTTCCAAGCTGCCATTTCCTTGGCACGCGGGCGCGCAGGCATTGATGAATTTTCTGACGAAGCATGCCAAGACCCCATGGCAAAACGCCTTATCCAATTGGTAGACGTTGTGGTGGATCCAGAGCTTGAAAAGCTGTATCCCGAACATTATTCAGGAACCGTTGTTATTGAGATGCAAGACGGCACAACCTACCGTGAATATGTAGAAGACCCCAAAGGCGACTGGCGTAACCCCGTCAGCCATGAGGAAATCATCGGCAAATTTACCGATTGTGCTTCACGCGTGATTGCTGACAAAAGCCATGTGAAAAAGATCGCGGACTGCATTGAAAACCTAGAAGAGTTAAAGTCTGTGGCTACCCTTATGGAGATGCTTAACATTTCCTACCGCTAACAGGCGGCTGAAAAGGGGCCGTTGCTCTGCTCTCTATATCCGTAACACTCGTTCCTTGTGTAACGGCTACCCCGCGTTGCGGGGCCCTTCGGGTAGGTGGGGTGTCAGAAGGTTTTTTGTAGAACGGCATGGACCAAAAGTGTCCTATGCCGCCCTACAAAAATCTCTTCTTCCTACCATCCGCCCCCTTTTGAGCCGCCTGTGCCCTTGGCTGAAAAGGGGCCGTTGCTCTGCTCAGGATTTGCGAAAAGTTCGAAGACTTGCCACCGCAAATCGTGAGCAGAACGCGGCACAAAGGCCTGTTTGCGTTTGTAAATGAAGCGCGTGTTGCGCCAATCGATAGGAGTATGTCCATGGATACCATAAACAACATTGCGCGAGCGTTTTCAGCCTTTGCAGTGAAGACCTCTTTGAAGGACATTCCAAAGGGCGTTGTTGAAAAAGCTAAACAATATTTGTATGATACCATAGGGTGCGCCATTGGCGCGACAAAGCGTGAGCAAAGCAAAATCTTGCAACAGATCGTGCAAGCAGAAGCGGCAGCCAAACAGGCCACAATATGGGGCACTCCTATGCGCAGCTCTGCCATGCAAGCGGCGCTTGTCAATGGTACCAACGCGCATATTTTGGATTACGACGACGATCACCGCGAAGGGGTTTTGCACCCTTCAACCGTGGTGTTGCCAGCAGCCTTTGCCATGGCGGAGCTGAAAAACGCTTCAGGTGAGGAATTTTTGCGCGCCTATATCCTTGGTTCAGAATTGACAGATCGCCTTGGCATGGCTTTTTTGGGTAGTGCTTATGATCAAGGCTTTCATCCAACCGGTATTTGCGGAGCTTTCGGCGGCGCGCTTTCCTGCGCGCTTTTGGCAGGTCTGGACGAGCTGCACACAGCCTATGCCCTTGGGCTTGCAGGTTCTGTCACCTCTGGTACATGGGAATGGCGCACAGAAAGTTCATGGCAAAAGCCTTTCAACGCAGGCAATGCAGCGCAAGGTGCGGTGCTTTGTGCCTTGATGGCAGAAAAAGGCTTTGTGGGCACCACGAGCATTTTTGATGGACCTGACAACTTTATCCGCGCTCATGCGCATAAAGATCAGTATGACCTTAGCCTTATCACAAAGGATTTGGGCACGCGCTGGCTTGTTGGGGAAACAAGCATCAAACTTCAAGCCTGTTGCCGTTTTGCAGCGTCAGCAGGGGATTTGGCGGTGGAATTTTTCCATGAAGGCGTTACTCCAAACAGCGTTGCCAAGGTTGTTGTGACCACCTGCACGCCGTTTGTGGAGCGGCTTTGCAATCCGCGCGAGGCAAAATACAATCCCAAAAGCCACGTGGACGCGCAATTTAGCTTGCCCTACATTGTAGGCGTGGGCTTATGTAAAGGCAAATTAGGCGTTGCTCAATTTGAAGAAGAAACCTACAAAGACCCTGAACTTCTTGCTTTTTTACAAAAAATTGAATGTACAAGCGATGAAGAATCAGACGCCCTGTACCTTAAAGCTTATCCTGCGCGGGTAACCATCCATTTTAATGACGGCACAACTTGCGCAAAGTATGTCGAGTTCCCTAAGGGCGATCCGGAAAATCCGGCAAGTTTTACGGAATTGACTGACAAGTTTACCCTTTTAACAAAGAACTCTTTAACTGAGGAGCGTATCAAAGCTGTCACCGAAGAAGTTTTTGCTATCGAAAAAGCTTCTTGTGTTTCGGTATTGGCAGAAATGATAGGATAATTTTTCACTTTTTGAATGTTTGTGAGGAGGAAGCAGACATGTCCAGCACTAACAGTGTGGCAGCACAAAATCCTGCCCCAGAGAAAAAACGGACGGTGAACCACCCCTATTTGGCGTTGATCGTCATGGTTATTATCACCAGCATCTCCACCTATTTTATCCCTGCAGGCGTTTTTAAGCGCGTGGTGGACGCAACAACAGGACGCACCGTTGTTGATCCTTCGTCGTTTCAATATGTGGACTCGCACCCCACAGGAATTGGCGACTTTTTCATGTCGTTTCCCTCAGGCTTTTTAAGTTCAGCCAGCATCATTGGTTCTGTGTTGTTTGTGGGCGGCTCCTTTGCTGTGCTTCGCGGCATGGGCATCATTGATATTGCCGTTGATGCCATCAGAAGAATGGGCAAACGCACAGGCATTATTCCTATCACCCTTGTGATCATGACCTTTTTGTTTTTGGAAACAGGGTTTTCGGGCTGGCGTGATCTTGACGTGATTTTCATCACGGTTGCCATCCCCATCTGTCTGTCCCTAGGGTATGATACCATGGCGGCCCTTGGCATGGTTTTGATCGCTTCTTGTGCTGGATTTTCTGCCAGCATTGCCAACGCGTATTCCATTGGTATTTTGCATAGCTTGGCAGGGCTGCCCATGTTCTCAGCCATGGGGTATCGCCTTATGGTGGGTATTGTGTTTTATCTTGCAGGGGTTTTCTTTATCATCAGATACCTGAAAATCATTGAAAAAGACCCCACAAAAGCGGTCATGTACGGCACGAATATTGACGAGCTTAACAGGGAACAATTTTTGGGAACCAGCGATTCAGAAATCCCTGAATTTACGCTGCGCAAAAAGCTTGCCGCAGCAACGTGGGTAGGCCTGTTCATCTATTTTATTTACGGTGCCATTTCCCTTGGTTTTGGGTTTAACCAAATTTCTGCCGTGTTCATGGCCATGAACTTTGTGCCCGGGCTCATCGGCGGCTTAAAACCTAATGAAATCTGCGAATACATGACGCAAGGCGCCAAGGAAATGCTGCCAACAGCCATGATCTTGCTGTTTGCGCGCTCCATCCTTGTGATCATGGAACAAGCCCAAATCATCGATACCATCATTTTTGCCTTGTCAGGCCTAGTGAAAGGCCTGCACGAAGGCCTTGCCGCTGTCATGATTTATGTGGTGCAAACCATGATCAATTTTGTGATTCCCTCAGGGAGCGGACAGGCTGTTGTGACCGGCCCCATTATCATTCCCTTGGGCGATATTGCCGAGGTAAACCGCCAGGTTACTGCCATGGCCTCTGCCATGGGCGATGGTATTACCAACTATGTGTACCCCTCCAACGGCATTCTTATGGGCGTGCTTGCCATTTCCAAAATTCCCTGGTCAAAATGGGTAAAATTCTTTTTCCCCTTGTTCGCCTTTTATGCGGTGACGGCAGCGGTATTTATATATATCGCACAGATGATTGATTTAGGCCCATTCTAATGGCAGGCGGCTGAAAAGGGGCGATCTGCTTTGTCGGGCTCGTTTTTTGCTCCGGTCATTTATGTCTAAATAAACTCTGCTCCGCAAAAAAGCTTCGCCCTCCTCGCATCTCACCCCTTTTGAGCCGCCTGCGCAGGATGAAGGTTTTGAGGGAAGAAAACCTTTTCTAACCTCAACAGCCTGCGAAGAAATGGTAGAATAGATAGTGTCGTCGCAAGTACTTTTTTGCGACGACACTATCTAAAGATTGGATCAAATGTTTTTACAACAAACGTTTACCATTAACACATTAGTATACAAAAGAGGATGTCATGCACCCACAAATGAAGCCCTATAAAGTGTGTATCCACCGTGGCGGAACAAGCAAAGGCATTTTTATCAACGAAAACGAGCTTCCAAAAGATAAAGAGCAGCGAAACAAGGTGGTCAGAGCCATTTTTGGCAGTCCGGATGTCAGGCAAATTGATGGGCTTGGCGGTGCCGAGGTTTTAACAAGCAAGCTTGCCATTATCGGCCCGTCCACAAAAGAAGGGTGCGATGTTGATTACACCTTTGCACAGGTGAGCTTTGATAATGAAACCGTGGACTTTGGCGGCAATTGCGGCAACATTTCAGCCGGTGTTGGCCCCTATGCCATTGACGAAGGCATGGTGCCCATCACCTATCCTGTGACCAAGGTAAAAATCCACCAGGTCAACACCGATTGTGTTCTTGAAGCAGATATTGAAGTTTGTGACGGCAAAGCGTGCGTTGAAGGCGATTGCCATATTGACGGTGTGCCGGGAACAGGCAGCAAAATCTTGCTGGATTTTTACGACACAGCAGGTTCAACAACAAAAAAAGTGCTGCCAACAGGGCAGGTTATCGATACCGTCAGCACTCCAAATTTTGGCGATTTTAACGTGTCCATTGTGGATGCAGGCAATGTTTTGGTGTTCATAACAGCAGAAGAATTTGGCATCAAAGGCACAGAATCCGCCATGGAGCTTGAAAACAACAAAAACCTCATGGCAAAACTTGAAGAAATTCGCGCAGCTGCCGCTGTAAAAGCCGGCATGTTCACAACACCGCAAGAAGCCACAGCCATGCCCTATAATCCCTTTTTTGCCATTGTGAGCAAACCGGCAGGCTATAGCTATGGCATAGACAATAAAACTGTCAAAGCCGAAGATGTGGACATTGTGTCACGGCTAAGCTTTATGCTGCACATGCACAAAACCTATCCCGGCACAGGCACAGTGGCAACAGGGGCTGCTGCACGCATTGAAGGCACGGTTGTCTATAACCTGCTTAGCGAAGAAGCCAAAACACGCGAAACCTTGCACATAGGGCACCCAAGCGGAATCATCCCCGTTAAAGCTGTGGGGCAAAACTCCCTCAACCTATCGCCTGAAAAAGATACACTGTCCTTTAAGCATCTGGCTTATGAAAGAACGGCCAGAAGGATTCTTGATGGGACGGTATATGTAAAAAATTCTCAACTCACCTAGCAGGCGGCTGAAAAGGGGCAATCTGCTTTGTCGGGCTCGTTTTTTGCTCCGGTCATTTATGTCTAAATAAACTCTGCTCCGCAAAAAAGCTTCGCCCTCCTTACATCTCACCCCTTTTGAACCACCTGCGCAGGCGGCTGAAAAGGGGCGATATGCGGCGTCATAAGGCGTTTTGTAGAACGGCATGGACCAAAGCGTCCTATGCCGCCCTACAAAACGCCTTCTTCCTTGCATCTCACCCCTTTTGAGCCGCCTGCATGATGCATGAAAAAAGCCGCCTGCCTATTGGCTGAAAAAGGGCTGCCACGTTACAACGTCACTGCGAGGAGACCTGAGCTTCGCTAAGGGCGACGTGGCAGTCCATGTCTTTTTGTCTTTTGGTCAACATAAGTCTTGCGCTTTGTATTTGTTTCTTTTGGTTTAGGCTGCCCCAAAGGCACCGAAGGTGACTTACACAGGCGATTAAAAAGGGCTGATATGCTTTGTTAAGTTGGCGTATTTTAATCGGGCCTCTCCAACACCCTATTAGCTCCTCACAATTTTTTTGAACAACCAGACAATCTCAAAACCCCCCAACCCCCTCCCAAACCCCCTCCCATACCCCGTGTATTGCACAATAGCCGGCGGCACCAAAGGATGCGATTAAAACATCATATATGCCTAAAATTGGTAACAATGTGCGCCGATTGCAGAGCATGATTTATGAAAAAAATGTTTTTGCAGTCGCAAAATAGCGTATTGCCACATTGTTTTTTCTAGTGTATTCGTGGTGTTATCCGTTGGCTAGGTTTTTATAAAAACCGTAGGCCATGCGGCATTACAGTGTTTTATGTCAAACGGCAAGGAGTGGGTATGGCAGCCAAAGAATTGCCCAAAGGCGACGACACAGATCAAACGCCTAAAAAACGTTCACGCGTTAAAACCATTGTGCTTTTAGGAAGCATTTTGTTGGTATTGGCAGCTTCTGGCGGCGGTGGTTACTGGTGGCTTTTTATGCGCGCCGATGCGCCGGGGATGTCGTTCTTTTTTTCTGATGATGAAGAATCCCAAACATCCGAGCAATCTGGCGGCAATTCAGAAGAAGGCTCTTCTTCACAAGAGGGCGACAGTTCTGGCGATGGGGACGAATCCTCCTCTGACGGAGTCAGTACTGCAGGCAGGCCCTTGATCAAGCCCATGCCGCTGCCTTCTATCACCGTGAATTTGGCAGATTCACAGGGCAATCGCTATTTGCGTGTGGGCATGGAGGTTGAAGTCAACGACCAAGCTGCCATAAACGAGCTTAAAGCGCAAAGTGCCAGGGTGCGTGACGCCATTATTTTGCTGTTATCAAGTAAAAGCGTTGCCGATTTGGCAAGCCCTGCCGGCAAAGTTTTGTTAAAAAACGAAGTTGTTTCGCGTCTAAATCAGATTTTAGGGGCGTCGCGTGTGGTGCGTATTTATTTTACAGATTTTGTAATCCAATAACAACAGTCAACGTAGTATAACAGCCTGCCCACAGGATTGCTTTAAAAAAAGCATACAAACCGTATTGTACTATTTTTCATTGGCTGTTTAAAAAAGTGTAAGATACGATGAATATAGGCTGTTTTGAAAAGCATGCCTACCCAAGGCCGATTTGAAGGCGCAAGCAACGTAACTGCACTTTTAAGGCAGCCTGATAAACCAGCCCAAGGGCCAAAAAGGAATGTACTATGGCTAATGATACCGATCAAGAAGATTTGGCAGCTGCTTGGGCCGCGGCCCTTGAAGAGGATTCAGGCGATGCAGAACCTTCAGATGATGCCAAAGCCACAGACGCAACTGCAGAAGAATCTACCGAAGGGCAAGGCGCAGCCGATGACGAAGCCTTAGCCAATGAATGGGCAGCTGCACTTGCAGCAGATGAACAGGCCACCGTGCAAGAGGAAAAAGTCCAAGAAGGGCTGCGTCCTCAGGCCATGGATGCCCAGTTTACAAACATGACCAGCATTGCCAAGGCGCCACGTCCTGACGGGCAACGCCGTGAGCTTGACTTTATTTTAGACATTCCTCTGGATGTGTCAGCCGAGCTTGGGCGCACGCGCTTGCTTATCAACGAATTGTTGCAATTGGGGCAGGGTTCTGTGGTTGAGTTGAACAAGCTGGCCGGAGAACCGCTTGAAATTTTTGTCAACGGCAAGCTCGTGGCACGCGGTGAGGCTGTGGTCATTAACGAAAAATTTGGCGTTCGACTTACAGATATTATCAGTCCCATGGAGCGCGTCAAACAATTGGCCTAATCATGCTAAGCGCCTATCTGCCACAAAAAAGCTTGCAGCGTCAAAATGTTTTTGGCGTAAGATCCCAAAAAATATGTTTTTTTGGACTTTGCTTGTGTATGCTTTTTGCCTTATGTGTAAAGCCGTTGGCAGCAAAAGCCGTTGTTGACGGACAAAAAACAGTCACTTTGGCAGCAGCAGAAACACCAATAGGGGTGACAGCAGAAACGGCAACAGGCTCTACAGCACAGCCTTTAGCAGTGCAACAGCCTGAAAAAGCCAGCAATAAGCAGGCATCTGCCACAAAGGCTATAAGCGAACAGGCATCTGCCACGCAAGACGCCAATAAACGCGTGTTGAACGAGCAGGCAACCGCTCAAAAAAGCCCTTTACCGCAACAAAGTAGCGATTCTTTTTTACGAGCTCCTGTTTCCAAGGTGCCGGAACCGGTCTTTAGCTGGGGCGGGTATTTTAAGGCCCTTGGCCTTATGTTGATTATTCTTGGTTGTTTATGGTTGGCATTATGGCTTTTGCGCAAATACGGAAAGTTTCGCTTTATGCCTGCACCGTCAGCCTTGCCCCATGACGCCTTGCACATTGAGGCGCAGCTTCCACTTGGGCCAAAACGTGGGCTTATTGTGGTACGATTTTTGGATTCAAGGGTTTTGTTGGGCGTTAGCGATCAGCACATAACGTTTTTGGCGTCACAACCTGTAGAAAAAGCAGCGCAAAACAGTGCCACGCAAGGCAACACAACGGCAGAAAGTGGCCCTGTATTTGCAGGGGCCAATACAGGTCAGGCACAGCCGCCAACAGCCCCCTTTAACGGCCCCCTTGACAGCGCATTGTTTCAAGAGGTGTTACGGGCAGCAAAAAACACAAAGCAACCTTAGCCTTTTAGTAAAACGTCAACAGTAATAAAAAGAGCCGACATGCCGCGTAAAAAAAAATTGCATACGGCCTATAACCACATTGTATCGCTCATGAACAAACGCTTATCCATACGTTTTTTATCTGTCATGTCCATGGGGCTTTTCTTTGTGCTGCTGTTGGCAAGCTCGGCCATGGCGTTGCAAAACCTTCCGCCGTTGCCCACCATGGAATTGACGATGTCAGGTGGTCAAAGCGAGCCTGCCCATGTCTCTTTGCTTTTAGAGATCATGTTTCTTTTCACCATTTTATCGCTCGCTCCTGCCATTGTGCTGACGGTGACAAGCTTTACACGAATCATCATAGTGTTTCACTTTTTACGGCAAGCCATGGGTATCCAGCAGGTACCCCCCACGCAGATTTTGGCTAGCCTTGCTATTTTTATGACCATTGTTATCATGTTTCCCGTGGGAAAAGAAATCAACGACAATGCCTTACAGCCCTATTTGGACGAGCGAATAGGCTTTGATGTGGCCCTTGAACAGGCGCAAATCCCCTTGCGAACCTTTTTATTCAAGCACACGCGTGAAAAAGATTTGTCAGTTTTTTACGCCATAACCCAATCAGAATTGCCACGAACCAGGGACGAGGTGCCCACCATCATGTTGGCAGCTGCCTATATGATAAGTGAGCTTAAAACCGCGTTCACCATAGGATTTCTTATTTACATACCGTTTCTTGTGGTTGATATGGTTGTTTCAAGTGTGCTGCTTGCCATGGGCATGATGATGCTGCCGCCCATGATGGTGTCCATGCCGTTTAAAATTTTGCTTTTTGTGATGGTTGACGGTTGGAATTTGCTTGTGGGATCATTGGTCAATTCGTTTTTGAACCAATGACGAACCCCTTTACAATCATTGAAAAAGATTGAATGGGCAGACAGGATAACTTAGTTGGTTTTTTTGTTACTGTGTGCCGATTTTTAACTGTTTCTTTAAAGGGGGCAACAGGCGATGATGACAAAAAGCAGAACAATGTTGAAAAAATAGGAAAATGCCCATGACACCTGAATTTGTAGTCGGTTTTGCACGCAGTGCCATGGAGTTAACCCTCATGATGGCCATGCCCATGCTTGGTATTGGGCTGTTTGTTGGTATCACTATCAGTGTGATTCAAGCTGCCACACAAATACAGGAAATGACCCTTACCTTTATTCCCAAAGTCGTTTCAATTTTTGTGGCCTTGCTCATTGCCTTTCCTTGGATGATGGATAAAATGATCGCGTTTACCCGTAACCTTATTATTGAAATACCAAATTATATAAGGTAAAAGAAAAGCAAGGCCAGTGTAGCCTGACAGTCTAACACCTGTAGCCGGAGTGCGTTTTTTAGTATGAATAAAATATTAGCCCAAGACGAAGTCGACGCCCTGCTTCGAGGGCTCTCTGGCGGCGAGATAGAAAGCGAAACCGATATTCCGGAGGACGATTCGGGTATCGTAGCCTTTGACCTTGCCAATCAAGACCGCATTATCCGCGGCCGCATGCCGGTTTTGGAAATTGTGAACGACCGCTTTGCACGGCTTTGCACCAATGCCTTGTCCAATGCTGTTCGCAAACGTGTGGAATTAAACCCCGTTTCCATAGACATGACAAAGTTCGGCGATTTTATGCGTTCTTTGCCTGTGCCGACAAGTATCAATATATTTAAAATGGACCCTTTGCGCGGCAATGCCATTATAGTGGTGGATTCAAGGCTGGTTTTCTCCTTTGTGGAAAATGTGTTTGGCGGTATCGGTTCCCAGCCAAAAATTGAAGGGCGCGAATTTACACGCATAGAACAGGCCATAATAGATCGTATCATCAAAATTGCCTTGGACAATATGGAAGAATCCTGGCGGCCTGTCCATGATGTGAAGCTTGAGCTTGTGCGTTCAGAAATCAATCCGCAATTTGCCACCATCGTACCGCCTAGCGACGTGGTTGTTGTGATCAGCTTTGAAGTGGAGCTTGATTCTTCCATAGGTTCCATGGTTATTTGTCTGCCCTATGCCACCATCGAGCCCATCCGTTCAAAGCTGCATGCCAGCTTTCAGACCGAACGCCTTGAAGTGGACCATGCTTGGGTAGGGCGCCTTAAAGAACGCCTTATGGAAACACCAGTTGAAATGCGCGTGCATGTAGGAAAAACCCAAATTACCGGCAACCAGCTTTTACGCCTAGATATTGGCGATGTGCTTGTGCTTGATACAGATATTGAGGATTTATTGCCCTGTACCGTGTGCGGCGTTATTAAATACTGGGGCATGGCCGGCACCGTGAAAGCGAATAAGGCATATCAAATTATTAAGGAAGAGGAGCCGCAGTACACCTAGAGGCGGCTGAAAAGGGGGCGCAGGCGGCTGAAAAGGGGCAATCTGCTTTGTCGGGCTCGTTTTTTGCTCCGGTCATTTATGTCT
>CAYJIX010000049.1:0-6344 GCA_964370375.1 uncultured Desulfovibrionaceae bacterium
GCGTTTAACTGCGCGAAGCGTAGTGGCGTAGGGGGTGATACCAAGGGGGGCAGGCAGGCAAAAACACAAGCTCTCGTGCAGGCAGGCAAAAACACTCTACAAGGCGGCATAAAAGTAACGTTTTTCTGTTTTTGAAAGAGCGTTTGCCGCGCGTTAAATTTTGCCACGGGGCAGGTCAAAAGCAACGTGCTTTCTCGTTAAAAGAAGCCGACTTTAGAACGATAGGAAGTACTGTCGTTAGCGTAACGATTGGCAGTACTGTCTTTAGCGTAATGATTGGCGGTACTGTAACGATTGGCGCAAGGTTTCGCGGTCCATGAATTTGACTTCTGCCCCCAACGGGATGCCTTGGGCCAGTCTGCTCACACGGATATGGGGCAGGGCCTTGGACACTCGTTCTGTAATGTGCGAGGCGGTGTTTTCTGCTTCAAGGGTGGTGCCCAGGGCTAGGATGAGCTCTTGTACCACGCCTTCGTCAAGTCGCGCCATAAGCTTTTGTATTTCCAGGGATTCTGCATGTACATTGTCAAGGGGGGAAAGGAGCCCGCCCAAAATGAAATACAGCCCTTTGAAAAAGGCTCCTTGCTCTAGCGTGAGCATGCTGTCCCATTCGGCCACAAGGCACAAGGTTGTGCTGTCGCGTGATGGGTCTGCGCAGACTGGGCAGGGGTCTTCTTCGGTAAGTGCGCCACAGCGCGAACACAAGTGGAGCGTATCGCGCAAATCGTGGATAGCAAGGCCAAGGCGGCGTGTTTCTGCTTCCGGCCATTTGAGCAAGGTCATGGCCACACGCATGGCAGAACGTGGCCCAAGGCCGGGCAAGCGGCTTAGGTGCCGCACAAGAGATTGAAGCGATTCAGGAAGACGGCTCATAGGATATACCACATAGTAAAAAATCCGACGTAAAAAAAATGACCGCCATGCCAAGAAATTTTGGTGACGAACAACGATTTTTTGAAAGTGCTGCGTTTTTTTGTGTTCTTATAATAAAACAGGAAGTTACAAAAAGCTTTGTAAGGGCAGTGTGTCGCTGTAACTGTGCGGACTCACTGCCCTTTATGAGTATGTGTTGCTTATCAGGCTGTTGAAAAAGCGCAATCTACGTTGTCAGATTTCTTTTTTCTCGTTGCATGGACCATGAGAGTCCTATGCTTCCTCGAAAAAAATAATCTTCCTCGTATCTTACACTTTTTGAACAGCCTGTGAAAAGCTGATATCCTAAGGTTTTTTAGCAAGTTCTTTTTAAAACAGACTTTTTCAACAGGCTGTTATGGTCTGTCTTTAAAAAAGTGCCACAAGCCTGTGAATACCTTACAAAATACCCGGCAAGCGGATACCGCCTGTCAAATTGGCCACTTCGCGATCCATGGTGGCTTTTGCCACGCCATAGGCTTCGTTGACGGCGGCAACAATAAGGTCTTGCAGCATGTCCACATCGCCTTCTGCCATTACTTGGGGGTCAATGGTGAGGGATTTGAGCTCTTGTTTGCAGTACATTTCCACCTTGACCATGCCGCCTCCGCTGGAGGTTTCCACCACTTTGTCGCCCATTTCTTGTTGTAATTTGAGCAATTTGTTTTGCATTACATTGGCCTGACGCACAATATCGTTCATATTTTTCATACATTCTCCTAAAAGTTTTTGTTATGAAGTAGAAGGCGAAAGCGCAAAGCACCGTACAATGCTGGTGCCAAAATGCGCCTCAAGGGTTTTAAGTACAGGGTTTGTTGACAATTTTTGCTTAAGTTCCGATTCTGTTTCGTGCTTGTGAGAAGGTTCTTTGACCTGTATGGACGAAAGCGCAGGATTGAACGCTTTGACCCATAATTCCAAGTGCCTGCTATGGCTAGGTTTTGTCAAAATATCGTATTGGAACACAGAATTTGTTTGGATTTCAAGGCTGCTCGTAAGAACCTCTCCCATGGCCCGTTGCATGTGTTGCAACAATGCTGAGTTTTGCTGTTCCGAATTTTTGCAAAAATCAATAAAATCCTGCCATGTAGATCCCTTTGAGGCTGAATCAGAGGCCAAAATCGGCGCGTCTTCACGCTCAGGGGCTTTGTTTGGCTTGTCTGTATCCATAACAGACGTTTTGCCTGTTGCATGAGCCGTTGTTTCAGCCATGGCAGGTTGAAACTCTTGGTAGTAGCTGGCAAATTCTTCGTCAGTCAGGGCAGGGGGAGCGCCAAAAGAATCGTCAGGCAAAAAGCCTTCGTCCCCTTCCATGGGCAAGGCTGCATGTTCAAAAGCGGCAGGGGCGCTTTTTATGGGGGCGTGCTGTACAAAGTCTGTGGTGGAACTCGGCTTTGCAAAGGCTGTGACAGGGGGCGTTATGGCGTCAGACGCCATAGGGCCGACCGTCGCAGGCTCTAGAGGTGGAGAGGTTTCAGCGAAGCTGGTGTTGTTTGCTGTGCTTTGTGAAGTGTTTTGCGCGCTTGCTGTTCCTTGCCCCTGACCTTGTCCCTGATTCTGGCCCTGACCTTGTCCCGAATTTTGTCCTGAATTCTGGCCCTGACCGCTTGCCAAAGTCACTTTAGAAAGCGTTTCTAAAGAAACCAGCTGGGGCAACAGGGTAAGGTTTAAAAGCAAAAGTTCCAAAGCGGTTGCAGGCTCAAGGCTATGGAGCACTTGGCGTTGGTTGTCCAAAACCATCTGCCAGGCTGCATGGATATAGGTTAGGGAGAAGCCTTTTGCCAGTTCAACCAAGCGGTCTGTTTCATCTTTTGGTAAGTTAAGGCTTTCTGCACCTTTGGGGCCTGCTTGTTTGATGATAAAAAGGTTGCGCCACAAAAAGGTAAGTTCGCGCACAAAAAAGCCAAGGTCAACGCCTTGTTCCAGCATGGTACGGGTTAGGTTCACCACTTCAAGGCAGTTTTGCTCCTGAAAGGCCATGAGGAGCTGTTGGTACAATTCCTGCCCGGCAAGGCCAAGCACATTGCGGACGGTTTCTTGGGTTAAGGTGTTCCCACCAAAGGCAAGGGCTTGCCCCATGAGGGAGATGCCATCGCGTACGCTGCCTGCGGCACGGCGTGCGATAAGGCTTACGGCTGCATCCTCAAAGGGGATCTGTTCGCTTTGTAATATATGGGTAAGGTGCGCAATAAGCTTACTTTCTGACAGGGCTTTGAACACAAAATGCTGGCAGCGGCTGACAATGGTAATGGGAAATTTATGCGCTTCTGTGGTGGCTAAAATAAAGGTGACCCCTGCCGGGGGCTCTTCCAACGTTTTGAGCAGGGCGTTAAAGGATTGGTTGCTCAGCATGTGGGCTTCGTCAATGATATAGACCTTATAGCGGCCGTCCATGGGAGCGTAATTGATGGTTTCGCGAAGCCGTCTTGCATCCTCAACGCCGCCATTGGACGCGCCGTCGATTTCAATCACATCCACATGACTGCCCGAAACGATCCGTTTGCAGGCGTCGCACTCATTGCAAGGCTCCGCCACGGGTGCGCGCTCGCAGTTGAGGGCTTTTGCAAAAATACGGGCAATGGTTGTTTTGCCAACGCCGCGAGTGCCGCTGAGCAAATACGCAGGAGCCACTTTATTTTGCAAAGCTGCACTGGATAAAATCGCTGTGATCGTTTCTTGCCCTGCAACCTCGGCAAAGCTTTGCGGACGGTAACGAGAAGCTAAAGATGCGTGGCTCATGCCATTTTTCCTAAAAAGGCGTCAGGTGCTGCAGTTAACAACACCTGACACCAATGTATCAAAAAGGGTTAAAAAACAAGGGTTTGTTTTTTTAGGTAGTGTTGCCGCAAAAAGGCACTTGCGTTGGCACTATCTAAAAAGAGTATTCGGTAAGCCAATGCGCATAGGCCGGATTGCGCCCGTGCACAATGTCAAAATATGTGGATTGAATGGCCTTGGTCACAGCGCCTGCGCGACCTGCGCCAATCACACGTCCGTCCACTTCGCGGATGGGGGTCACTTCCGCAGCGGTGCCGCTAAAGAAGGCTTCGTCAGCCACATACAATTCGTCGCGTGTGAACATTTGTTCTTGCACCGTGTAGCCAAGGTCGCGGGCTACAGTGATCAAAGAATCGCGCGTGATCCCGTCAAGCACCGAGGTCAAAGGCGGTGTTTTGATAACGCCATTACGCACCATGAACAGGTTTTCACCCGTTGCTTCGGAAACATAGCCGGACGTGTCAAGCATCAAGGCTTCGTCATAGCCATCGCGCTTGGCCTGCATTTTTGCAAGCACAGAATTGACGTAATTGCCGGAGGCTTTGGCCTTGGTCATCATGGCGTTGACATGGTGACGGTTAAAGGAGCTTGTGGAAACACGAATGCCGTTTTCCAAAGCTTCAGGTCCAAGGTACGCACCCCAGGGCCAAACGGCAATGATAGTATGGATGGGGTTATCGCCGGGGTACACGCCCATAACGCCCGCGCCCACAAAGGAAAGCGGACGGATATAACCGGCTTCAAGGCGGTTGACGCGCAAGGTTTCCAAAATACCGTCAAAAATAGTTTTATGATCAAGCGGTATCTCCAGCCCAAGGATTTTGGCTGAATTGAGCAAACGGGTCACGTGCTCTTGCAAACGAAAGACCGCAGAGCCGCCGCCTTGTTTAGGATAGGCGCGGATGCCTTCAAAAACGCCCGTGCCGTAGTGTAAGCAATGGCTAAGGACGTGAACATTGGCTTCGTCCCACGGCACAAGTTTCCCGTCGAACCAGATTTTTTCTGTCTTTTCCATGTAAAACCCCTTTATATTCCTTCATTTAGTATGAACAGTATGGGTGCAATCCTATAGCGGATTTTAAGGCAAAGTGCCTATTGGATTTTAAGGCCTCTGTCGGAAACCATAATTTTCATTTAACATAGTGATTGCATAGAATTTTTATATTCAAGCGTTCGTTATACCCACGAATATACCCACAATTTTAAAGGCCTGCAAAAAAAACGTTATTGAACGGGGTCAATCAAGTAAAAATTGATGGGTTTAAGACGGTGGGTTTGCTTGTGTGCTTGTAATATAAGCACTTTTCCGTCATAGAGTGTTGCATTTTTCATAAAAAGATACTGCCACAAAGGCAAATGAAAATCAACAAGCAATTTTAGCAATAATTTTCATGAGATATTAAAAGAGAAAGCCCCCGGCTGTGAAATCGGGGGCTGTAAAAAGGCACATTCACGTTTTTTTTCAACAAGTCTTTTTTCAATAAGTCTTTTTCCAGCAAGTCTTTTCCCAGCAAGTTTTTTCCCAAAAAGCGTTAGCTTTGCTTGTTTGCGAAAAGCAGGATTTTTCCCTCTACCATAAAGGCATGCGTTTAGATTCAACCTAAATGGAGAGCTCTTAAACGACTTGAAGAAAAAAAACGTACAACAACGCTAGCGCGTGAAACTAAAGCTTTTTTAGAATGAATAGCTAAAGGTAAGCGCGCCACCGTGGCTATTTTCTTCTTCGCCGAATGAACCGTTATAGTCGAGCTTTACGGCAAAATCATTATAATTCCACGTTACGCCGACTGTTGTATTCACAGTTGTGTAGTTCGGCGAGGTTTCTGCGCTGTAGCGTGTGCCGAACGTGGTTGTGGTTGATTTTATCGGGTTGCCCGTCAAGTTTTGTTGAATACCTACAGAAACAAAGGGGCTGAACGTGGAAACTTCGCTTATTTTGTAGCTTCCAAGCCAGCGCAAGCCCACAGTTCCGTAAAGCGCGCTGTAGTTCGTGGCATCATTGTAGATATTGTAGAATGAACCGCCGTTATTCCACTCGATATCATACGCGCCTGTGTGGGTGTAGACATAATTCACGCCGATTTGCGGAGCTATCACATTGTTTTCGTTGATTTTCCACATGTAGCCAGTAGACAAGGACGCGGAAAAAGCTGAGCCCGAATTGTTTTCGGAAGCGTGGTAGATGCTAGATTGATAGTCGCTGTCTACTTGGTTGATTGTGCCTGTAAGGCTTGTGTTTACATACCATTCAGGCGTGATATTGTACGAGCCGTTTACACCGAATGAAGCAAAAAGCGTGTTTGAATCCGTGCTGAGATTATTGGAATAACTGTCTGTATAGCCTATATCAAAATGCGCGCCAAGTGAAAAACGTTCGCTCATTTGCTTGGAAATTCCGCCTGCAATGCCAAAATTATTGCTGTGCCCGTTACTGTCGTGCCGTGAAGAATGGCTGCCGTAAGGGCTTAGGTATACACTCCATTGTGGAGCCTCGGCGTTTGGCATATCCTTAAAAGGTGAACCGCTGCCCAAGCCTGTTGGAAGGGGATTTTGCACATCAATTGGAGCAGTTGGGACGAAAGTTTGCCCATCATTTGCGTTTTGATTTGAATTGATAGTTGTGTTTGCGTCTTGGCTTGTGCCTGTGCCTTGGC